>NZ_CP021361.1:2533333-2842500 GCF_002157145.1 Acidovorax carolinensis | reverse complement strand
GGAGATTTCTGAATGGGGAAACCCACCTCGCAAGAGGTATCGCATGATGAATACATAGTCATGCGAGGCGAACCGGGTGAACTGAAACATCTCAGTAGCTCGAGGAAAAGACATCAACCGAGATTCCGAAAGTAGTGGCGAGCGAAATCGGAAGAGCCTTCTAGTGATAGCACGACTGTTAGCAAAACGGAATGGAAAGTCCGGCCATAGCAGGTGATAGCCCTGTATGCGAAAACAGACGTGTGGTACTAAGCTGGAGAAAAGTAGGGCGGGACACGAGAAATCCTGTCTGAATATGGGGGGACCATCCTCCAAGGCTAAATACTCGTAATCGACCGATAGTGAACCAGTACCGTGAGGGAAAGGCGAAAAGAACCCCGGGAGGGGAGTGAAATAGATCCTGAAACCGCATGCTTACAAAAAGTAGGAGCCCTTAGGGGTGACTGCGTACCTTTTGTATAATGGGTCAGCGACTTACATTCAGTGGCAAGGTTAACCGAATAGGGAAGCCGTAGAGAAATCGAGTCCGAATAGGGCGAATCAGTCGCTGGGTGTAGACCCGAAACCAAGTGATCTATCCATGGCCAGGATGAAGGTGCCGTAACAGGTACTGGAGGTCCGAACCCACTAGTGTTGCAAAACTAGGGGATGAGCTGTGGATAGGGGTGAAAGGCTAAACAAACTTGGAAATAGCTGGTTCTTTCCGAAAACTATTTAGGTAGTGCCTCAAGTATTACCTGCGGGGGTAGAGCACTGTTTAGGCTAGGGGGTCATGGCGACTTACCAAACCTATGCAAACTCCGAATACCGCAGAGTACAGCTTGGGAGACAGAGCACCGGGTGCTAACGTCCGGACTCAAGAGGGAAACAACCCAGACCGCCAGCTAAGGTCCCTAAAATTGGCTAAGTGGGAAACGAAGTGGGAAGGCTAAAACAGTCAGGATGTTGGCTTAGAAGCAGCCATCATTTAAAGAAAGCGTAATAGCTCACTGATCGAGTCGTCCTGCGCGGAAGATGTAACGGGGCTAAGCCAGTTACCGAAGCTGCGGATGTGCAATTTATTGCACGTGGTAGGAGAGCGTTCTGTAGGCCTGTGAAGGTGTCTGGTAACGGATGCTGGAGGTATCAGAAGTGCGAATGCTGACATGAGTAGCGTTAAAGGGGGTGAAAAGCCCCCTCGCCGTAAGCGCAAGGTTTTCTACGCAACGTTCATCGGCGTAGAGTGAGTCGGCCCCTAAGGCGAGGCAGAGATGCGTAGCTGATGGGAAACAGGTCAATATTCCTGTACCGATGTGTAGTGCGATGTGGGGACGGAGAAGGTTAGCTCAGCCAACTGTTGGATATGTTGGTTCAAGCCTGTAGTCGTGCCCGGTAGGCAAATCCGCCGGGCTTAGATGAGGGGTGATAACGAGGCTGCTTGCAGCCGAAGTGAGTGATACCCTGCTTCCAGGAAAAGCCACTAAGCTTCAGCTACACACGACCGTACCGCAAACCGACACTGGTGCGCGAGATGAGTATTCTAAGGCGCTTGAGAGAACTCAGGAGAAGGAACTCGGCAAATTGATACCGTAACTTCGGGAGAAGGTATGCCCCAAGTAGGTGAACCTGTACAAGGCGAGCCCAACGGGGTTGCAAAAAATCGGTGGCTGCGACTGTTTAATAAAAACACAGCACTCTGCAAACACGAAAGTGGACGTATAGGGTGTGACGCCTGCCCGGTGCTGGAAGATTAAATGATGGGGTGCAAGCTCTTGATTGAAGTCCCAGTAAACGGCGGCCGTAACTATAACGGTCCTAAGGTAGCGAAATTCCTTGTCGGGTAAGTTCCGACCTGCACGAATGGCGTAACGATGGCCACACTGTCTCCTCCTGAGACTCAGCGAAGTTGAAATGTTTGTGATGATGCAATCTCCCCGCGGAAAGACGGAAAGACCCCATGAACCTTTACTGTAGCTTTGTATTGGACTTTGAACAGATCTGTGTAGGATAGGTGGGAGGCTTTGAAGTGAGGACGCTAGTTCTCATGGAGCCAACGTTGAAATACCACCCTGGTGTGTTTGAGGTTCTAACCTAGGTCCATTATCTGGATCGGGGACAGTGCATGGTAGGCAGTTTGACTGGGGCGGTCTCCTCCCAAAGCGTAACGGAGGAGTTCGAAGGTACGCTAGTTACGGTCGGACATCGTGACGATAGTGCAATGGCATAAGCGTGCTTAACTGCGAGACTGACAAGTCGAGCAGATGCGAAAGCAGGACATAGTGATCCGGTGGTTCTGTATGGAAGGGCCATCGCTCAACGGATAAAAGGTACTCTGGGGATAACAGGCTGATACCGCCCAAGAGTTCATATCGACGGCGGTGTTTGGCACCTCGATGTCGGCTCATCTCATCCTGGGGCTGTAGCCGGTCCCAAGGGTATGGCTGTTCGCCATTTAAAGAGGTACGTGAGCTGGGTTTAAAACGTCGTGAGACAGTTTGGTCCCTATCTTCCGTGGGCGCTGCAGATTTGAGGAAGCCTGCTCCTAGTACGAGAGGACCGGAGTGGACACACCTCTGGTGTATCGGTTGTCACGCCAGTGGCATTGCCGAGTAGCTAAGTGTGGAAGAGATAACCGCTGAAAGCATCTAAGCGGGAAACTCGTTTCAAGATGAGATCTGCCGGGGCCTTGAGCCCCCTAAAGAGTCGTTCAAGACCAGGACGTTGATAGGCTGGGTGTGGAAGCGCAGTAATGCGTTAAGCTAACCAGTACTAATTGCTCGTGCGGCTTGACCCTATAACTTTGATAGCCAAAGCGCAAACAGTAATGCTTGTGTGAGAAGCTCAAAGATTGTTATGCCAAGTTGACGCAGTCAAAAGACACAAAAATCTGATTCCAAACTCTATGAATTCGTTGTGTTGCTCCCACGAGCAGCACGACAACAAGTTATGCCTGATGACCATAGCAAGTTGGTACCACTCCTTCCCATCCCGAACAGGACAGTGAAACGACTTTGCGCCGATGATAGTGCGGGTTCCCGTGTGAAAGTAGGTCATCGTCAGGCTCTTACAGCCCAGCAACGCCCCACTCAACCTCTGAGTGGGGCGTTTCTGCTTTGGACGACAAACATATTTGCGTTTTATTCGGACGGAAAACTGGTCGGAACAGGGTGATGCAACTCCAAGATATTCTGTATTCTCAAGGGTTTGGTACCCGTCGTGTCTGCGCAGGACTTGTGCAGCATGGGTGGGTGGAGACGGCCAGCCTCGACCAGGGCGCTTCCTTCGTTCCATGTACGGACGCGTCGATGGATTTCGATACAACGGAGCTGGGTTTACGGGTACAAGGGGTGGAGTGGCCCTATCACGCCAAAGCGTATGTGATGCTGCACAAGCCTGCGGGCACAGAATGTTCGCAGAAGCCCTCAACTTACCCCAGCATCTACACCTTGCTACCAGCTCCGCTGCGGCAAAGACCGTGCAAGAGTGCCATTCAAGGCGTGCAAGCTGTTGGCCGTCTTGATCAGGACACAACGGGTCTTTTGTTGCTCAGCGACGATGGGCATTTCATCCATCGCATGAGTTCGCCAAAGAAACATGTTCCCAAGGTGTACCGGGTAACCACCAAACATCCGGTGGACGATTTGCAAATCGGCAAGTTGCTGGCAGGAGTTGTGCTCGATGACGATCCCAAACCCGTGCGCGCCTCTGCTTGCACGCCCGTGGACAGCCATCGTCTAGACCTGACCCTGACTGAAGGCAAGTACCACCAGGTCAAGCGCATGCTGGCCGCTGTGGGCAATCGGGTAGAAGCGTTGCATCGCTCGGGCATCGGCACGCTGGATCTTCCCCCGGACCTTGCACCTGGGCAGTGGAAATGGTTGTCTGCCGAGGATCTGGTCAGGCTGAATCCTGTTTCGTGATCAGGTCTCCGCAGGGCATACCTTCAAGCGACATTTCGGCTCGACCTCCTGTCGATGCGCTGAGTTTCTGGAAAATTTTTCCGGTTCATACATAGCCGACTCTCCCGTTGTTACGTCTTCGGCGCGAAGGCGCAGGGTGTGCGGCGCTAAACTCCTCTGCTGATCTGAAAGTGGGTTCCTGTGAAGATTTTTTCTGCTGCACATTGCTGCGCCATCTTGGCTGGGTTTGCGTTGTCTGTCGCCAATGCGGCAACGTCCGCGCCACCCCCTGTTTTTGTCCTGAATTCGCTTGAGGCGAATGTCAGCGTGATTGACCCGGTCACCTGGACCGAAACTGTGCGCATTCCCACGGGCAAGGAGCCGCACCATCTGTACTTGACTCCGGATGAAAAGTCCCTGATTGTGGCCAATGCGCTGGGCGACACGCTGACCTTCGTGGATCCGCGGACGGCGCAAGTGCAGCGGACTGTCCGCGGCATTGTCGATCCGTACCATCTGCGCTTTTCACCTGACATGAAGTGGCTCATCACCGCGGCCAACCGGCTCAACCATGTCGACTTTTACCGTTGGGATGGGAACGAGCCTGTGCTGGTCAAGCGCGTGGCCACGTCGCGCACACCCAGCCACATGTGGATAGACAGCCGCAGCACCACGGTTTATGTGTCCATGCAGGACAGCGATGAACTCGTTGCCATGGACATCGCCACGCAGACCATCAAATGGCGCACCAAGACCGGCGCCATGCCGGCGGACGTGTACGGCAGTGGCGACGATCGGCGGCTTTTTGTCGGGTTAACGGGAAGCGATGGGGTTGAGGTGTTTGATATTTCCGGACGTGAGCCGCGCAGTATCAAGAAAATCACCACCGGCAATGGTGCGCATGCCTTCCGGGCTGCGGGAGACGGTCGCCACCTCTATGTCAGCAACCGTGTGGCCAACTCGATCAGCAAGATTGACATGGGAACGCAAGAGGTGGTTGCCACCTATCCAGTGCCGGGGGGGCCCGATTGCATGGACGTGTCGGCCGATGGCCGCTGGATTTACGTAAGCTCACGCTGGGCACGCAAGCTATCGGTGGTGGATACCCAGGCTGGCAAGGTTGTGCGGCAAGTCGCTGTAGGGAAGTCGCCCCATGGCGTATGGACGTTGCAGCACGCACCCCGGTGACGCCATGTGCGAGGCGATCATGCGGCGCAGGGGATGGGCTGTAAACGCATCATTTTTGATAGCTGTTTGCGCTTTACCCATAAGCGCTAGTGCTCAAAACGACTGTAAAAAACCGCTCTACCTCACCTTCGACACCGGCCACATGGAGGTGGCTCCGCTGATCGCGGACGTGCTGCAACGCCAGCAGGTCCGGGTGACCTTTTTTGCCGCGCAAGAACCGACAAAGCAGGGCGATGGCAGCTTGGGCGCGCACTGGGCAGCGTGGTGGCGCGCCCGCGGTGCGGAAGGCCATGCCTTTGCCTCCCACACCTGGAACCATGTGTACTGGCGTGCGGACCTCGGTGATGCGGCAGCGCCGGCGTTTCGCGTGCGGCCCTCGGCCGGTCCGCGCCAGGGGCAGGAGTTCACGATGGGCGCGCCGGAATACTGCGAAGAACTGGGCCGTGCTGCGGATCGATTGCAGGCTCTTACAGGGCAGAAACCCTTGCCCCTGTTCCGGGCACCCGGTGGCAAGACATCGCCCCAACTGATCGCCAGCGCCAAGGCGTGTGGCTACACCCATGTGGGTTGGGCGCCGGCAGGGTTTTTGGGGGATGAGCTGTCCAGTGAAAAATTCAGCAACGAAGCGCTGCTGCGCAAGGCGCTGCAAGACATACGCAGTGGCGACATCCTGATGGCGCATCTGGGCATCTGGTCACGCAAAGATGCCTGGGCTCCTGCCGTGCTGGAGCCGCTGATTGTGGGGTTGAAGGCGAAAGGTTTCTGTTTTCGCACATTGCGCGAGCATCCGGATTACGCAGCAGTTCAGCTGCGTTGACGGGGGCGTGATCGCGGCGTTCAGACACCATCGTCGGTCGCAAAACAATGACAAAGGGGTGAAATGATGGAGTGGTGGGCCGACGCCTTCAATGGGGCGCAGCAGTGGTTGTTCGAGTCCACGCTGCAGCCTTTGCTCTTTGCCTTGGGGCTTGGCAATCTGCTGGAAAACGGATACGCGGCCACCGGGTGGTTGCTGGTTGGCCTGCTGCAACTGGTGGTCATCGTGGCGGTGTTCGGTCCCTTGCAGCGCTGGCGCCCGGTGGAGCCCGTTACCGACCGGGCGACCATCCGCACCGACATGGCTTACACGCTGCTGCACCGGCTGGGCCTGTTTCGGGTGCTCCTGTTCTTTGCCATTGCTCCCTTGACGGACATGCTGTTTGGCTCGCTTCGGGTGGTCGGTATCAGCACGCTGCAGCTCGACGGCCTGTGGCCGGGGTTACGGATATTCCATGGGTCAGCCTGCTGCTCTACCTGGTCGTTTTTGATTTCGTGGACTACTGGCTGCACCGAGGCCAGCACCATTTTGAGTGGTGGTGGCGCCTGCATTCCCTGCACCATGCACAGCGTCAGATGACGATGTGGAGCGACAACCGCAACCATCTGCTCGACGACGTGCTCAGAGACACGCTGCTGGTGATCGTGGCGCAAGCCATTGGTGTGGCTCCCGGGCAATTCATTGCCATTGTGGCCATCACCCAGCTGAGCGAGAGCTTTCAGCACGCCAACCTGCGCCTGTGGTTTGGCCGCTGGGGTGAGCGGCTGTGGATCAGCCCCCGGTTTCACCGTCGGCACCACACCATTGGCGTCGGCCATGAGACCACGCCAACGGCGCATCCCTCCGCCGACATGGCCTCAGGCACGCTGCCGCCAACGGGCCGGAAGGCAGTCCTGGGCGGGCATAACTTCGGCGTGCTATTGCCCTGGTGGGACATGTTGTTTGGTACGGCCGATTTCCAGCTCCGCTACGACCCCACGGGCGTAAGAGACCAGGTGGAGCCCGATCCGCAGGGCCGCCTGCGCGACTATGGCAGGGGGTTCTGGTCCCAGCAATGGCGTGGCGTGCTCAGGCTGGTTGGGAAAGCCTGAACCCGCGTTCAAGCCACCCTTTGAGCCGTTTCCCAGGCGGTCAGGGTATGCTTGCCGGCATGGGACTTCTGGTTGATTCTTTCTGGCGTGCAGCGGTGTATTGCCTGCGCCCGCGCGTGATCATGCTGTCAATGGTGCCATTGCTGCTGATCGGGGTTTTGGGCGGCGCCCTGGGCTATTTCTACTGGGATGGCGCCGTACGGGGCATGCGCTCTATGCTGGAGTCTTCCACGCTGCTTGCCACCTTCTGGGGCTGGCTCCATGCTTGGGGCGTGGGCGATGTGACCGCCGTGATGGCACCACTCATGGTGATCCTGGTCGTCACGCCCGTGCTGGTGATGGTTTCGCTACTGGCAGTCGCGCTGCTGATGACGCCCGCACTGGTGGCCCTGGTGGCACAGCGTCGTTTTCCCCATCTCGAGCGCAAGAGGGGCGGATCTTTCTGGGCTGGCGCTGTGTGGTCTTTGGGTTCCACCGTGCTGGCAGTGGTTGCCCTGGTGGTGTCGATTCCATTGTGGTTGGTGCCGCCTCTGGTGCTGGTGCTGCCGCCGCTGATCTGGGGCTGGCTTACCTACCGCGTCATGGCGTTCGATGCATTGGCCGAGCATGCGAGCAAGGAAGAGCGGCGCGAGATATTGCGCCGCCACCGGACCAGCCTGCTGGGAATCGGTGTATTGACCGGTTATCTGGGCGCGGCGCCCAGCCTCGTATGGGCTTCCGGCGTGGTTTTTGCGGCGGCTTTTTTTGTTCTGGTACCGCTGGCGATCTGGATTTACACCCTGGTTTTTGCCTTCTCTTCCCTGTGGTTTGCGCATTACTGCCTTGCCGCACTGGAGCGCCTTCGACGGGAGGGCGGCGGTGCGCCGTCGGCAACGGCGGCCCCTGTCAGCGATCAAGCCGCTGTTGCCTTTGCCAACCACCCGGGCGCAGCCCCTGATGAAGCCTTCACTTCGGAGAATAAGTTGCCATGAGTTCGCATATCGGCCTGATCATCGTGGGCGATGAGATTCTTTCGGGCAAGCGTGCCGACAAGCACATGCCCAAGGTCATTGAGTTGCTGGCGGCACGCGGGCTGGCCTTGTCCTATGCCGACTATGTGGGCGACAGCCCCGAGCGCATTACGGCCACATTGCACCGCGCGTTCTCGTCTGCCGATATGGTGTTTTCGTGCGGCGGAATCGGTGCCACCCCGGATGACCACACGCGCCAGTGCGCGGCCAAGGCGCTGGGTGTGGATCTGGTGCTGCACCCTGAAGCCGAGGCCCTGATCCGCGAGCGCATGCAAGACACGGCACGCGAGCAGGGTGTGCCCTATGAAGCAAACCGCCCGGACAACGTGCATCGGCTCAACATGGGCATGTTTCCCCAGGGCGCGCGCATCATCCCCAACCCCTACAACAAAATTCCCGGCTTCAGCTGCAATGGCCCGGGTGGCGGGGCGGTACATTTTGTGCCGGGCTTTCCGGTGATGGCATGGCCCATGATCGAATGGGTGCTGGACCACGAATACCCGCATTTGTTCAACCGATCGCCACAGACCGAACAGTCCGTCATTGTCTTTGGGGCCATGGAGGCGGTGCTCACGCCCTTGATGCAGCGCATAGAGCAGCAGCACGCCCGGATCCGGGTGTTCAGCCTGCCCAGCGTTGATCACCCACAATACGGGCGCCACATAGAATTGGGCGTGAAGGGGCCTGCTGAAGATGTTCCCGCCGCGTGGGCAGACCTGCAAACGGGTTTGCACGCCATTGGTGCCAATTGCGGCCCAGAATTGGTGCGAAAACTTCAGTGAAGCCCAATGAATGCAGGGGTGCACCGTTTTGGTGATTTTTGGTGCCGGGGATTCTGCGGCTTTGCCCTGAGTGCTCCGTCCCAGTGCAGGCCTGGCACTCGCCTGGCACGCAAACTGCTTTTCGCTTGGCAGACTTTTTTAACAAGCGTTTTATCCAGGAGAACCTGATGGCCAAGACCGTTGCAGACGTGATGAAGCTGGTGAAGGAGAACGAAGTCAAATTCGTGGACTTCCGTTTTACCGATACCCGTGGCAAACAGCACCACACCACGGTGCCCGTCTCGCATTTTGACGAAGACAAGTTCATTTCGGGCCATGCCTTTGACGGCTCGTCGATTGCCGGCTGGAAGGGCATCGAAGCCTCTGACATGCAGCTGATTCCTGACCCGAATTCGGCCAACATCGACCCGTTTTTCGAAGAAACGACGCTGATCCTGACCTGCGACGTGATCGAGCCCAGCGACGGCAAGGCCTATGACCGCGACCCCCGCTCGGTGGCCAAGCGCGCCGAAGCCTACCTGAAGGCCTCTGGCCTGGGCGACACGGCATTCTTCGGCCCCGAACCCGAATTCTTCATCTTCGACGGCGTGCGCTGGAGCACCGAGCCCAACCACACCTTCTACGAAATCGAAGAGTACGAAGCACCCTGGAACACCGGCTCCAAGCTCGAAGGCGGCAACCGTGGCCACCGTCCCACCGTCAAGGGCGGTTACTTCCCCGTGCCACCTGTCGACAGCACGCAAGACATGCGCGCCGAGATGTCGCTGATCCTCGAATCCCTGGGCATTCCGGTCGAAGTGTTTCACCACGAAGTGGCGGGCGCCGGCCAGAACGAAATCGGCACGCGATTCAGCACCCTGGTCGAGCGCGCTGACTGGACCATGCTGCAAAAGTATGTGATTCACAACGTGGCCAATGCCTACGGCAAGACCGCCACGTTCATGCCCAAGCCCTACCACGGCGACAACGGTTCGGGCATGCATGTGCACCAATCGGTCTGGAAGGATGGCAAGAACCTGTTTGCCGGCGACGGCTATGCAGGCCTGTCGGACTTTGCCCTGTACTACATCGGCGGCATCATCAAGCACGCCCGTGCGCTCAACGCCATCACCAACCCTGGCACCAACAGCTACAAGCGCCTGGTGCCCCACTTTGAAGCCCCGGTGAAGCTGGCCTATTCGGCCAAGAACCGTTCGGCCTCGATCCGCATCCCTTACGTGGCCAACCCCAAGGGCCGTCGCGTGGAAGCCCGTTTCCCTGATCCACTGATGAATCCTTACCTGGGCTTTGCCGCCCTGCTGATGGCGGGTCTGGACGGCGTGGAAAACAAGATCCATCCGGGCGAAGCCGCCACGAAGGATCTGTACCATCTGCCGCCCGAGGAAGACAAGCTGGTTCCAACCGTTTGCCACAGCCTCGACCAGGCGCTGGAAGCGCTGGACAAGGACCGCGGTTTCCTGACCAAGGGTGGCGTGTTCTCCGAAAGCATGATCGACGCCTACATCGACCTGAAGATGAGCGAAGTCACGCGCTTCCGTATGTCCGTTCACCCGGTCGAGTACGACATGTACTACTCGCTGTAATTGCCTGCCACCAGGCCATTGCATCCAAAGGCGGCGCAAGCCGCCTTTTTTCATGGCGCCACGATATCTGGAGGCCGGTTCAGGAACCAAGCAATCACCTGTTGCATCCTTCCCCAATAGCCTGTATCGGTTGCGGCTGTCCAATTGGTGATGCGCGGCGATTGGGGGATACTCAACTGCACCCCTGCATAGCATGTGCGAGGAAACTGAATGAAACAAACGCTCACTACCCTGATAGTCATCGCCGCCATGGCGCCAGCCGCCTGGGCACAAGACCGCATCTATCGCTGCGGCAATGAATACACCAACAACGCCGCCCAGGCCAAGGAACGCGGCTGCAAGCTGGTCGAGGGCGGCAACGTGACGGTGGTGCAGGGCGCCCGCGCCAAGGCATCGGGCGTTGCAACCCCCGGTGCTCCTGCTGCCTCGCCCGCCGGTGCGCCACGCGTGGAAAACAACGACCAGCGCGCGCGCGATGCGGATGCCCGCGCCATTCTGGAGTCCGAGTTGCGCAAGGCCGAGGCACGCCACGCCGAATTGCTCAAGGAATACAACAACGGGGCGCCCGAGCGCAATGCGCTGGACCTGCGCAATCCGCAGGTTTACCTGGAGCGCACGGCCGAACTCAAGGCCAGTGTTGCGCGCAGCGAGAGTGACCTGGCCGGAATCCGTCGCGAGCTGGCACGCCTTCCAGGCAGTCCGAAGTAAGCGCGGTGGAGCGCTTGGTGCTGCCCGACTCTCCTGCCGCTGAAACGGAGCGCTTTCACCCGCTGGACCTGATGTCTACGCTGGTGGCGGTGCTGCGTTCAGACGGCGCCGTGCAGTTTGCCAATGCGGCGCTGGAGAACACGCTGGGGTTGTCGCGGCGCATGCTGGAAGGCTTGGACTTTTCGTCCTTCTTTACCGACCCCACGCTGCTGCAGACGGCTTTGGCCGGTGCGCGTGTGAAGGACTTTGCCGCGCTGCGCTACGAGGCCAGCCTCAAGCGCTTGCACCAAGACCCCGTGCCTGTGCATGTCAACGTGGCCGATGCCGAGCAGGTGGGCGAAATCCTGGTCGAGCTGTGGCCTCTGGAGCAGCATGCTCGCCAGGACCGCGAAGAACGCCTGCTCGACCAGGCCCAGGCCAACAAGGAGCTGGTTCGCAACCTGGCACACGAGATCAAGAACCCGCTGGGCGGCATCCGCGGCGCCGCACAGCTGCTGGAGATGGAGCTGGAAAACCGCGAGCTGACCGAATATACCCAGGTCATCATCCACGAGGCCGATCGCCTGCAGAGCCTGGTGGATCGACTGCTGGCGCCGCACCGCCACCCGCATCTGGTGGGGGACGTCAACATCCACGAGGTGTGCGAGCGTGTGCGTTCGCTGGTGCTGGTCGAACACCCGCAGGGCCTTACCGTGCAGCGCGACTACGACACCTCGATCCCCGAGTTTCGTGGCGACCGCGCCCAGCTGATTCAGGCCTTGCTGAACATCGTGCAGAACGCGGCCCAGGCCCTGGCAGAACGCATCGCCAAAGGCGATGCCGTCATCACGCTGCGCACCCGCGTGGCCAGACAGGTCACGTTTGGTCGCCAGCGGTATCGGCTGGCACTGGAATTGCATGTCATCGACAACGGACCGGGCGTGCCCGATGCCATCAAAGAGCGGATTTTTTACCCGCTGGTGTCGGGTCGGGACGGGGGATCAGGGCTGGGGCTCACGTTGGCACAAACATTCGTACAGCGCCACCATGGGCTGGTCGAATGCGACAGCGTGCCGGGTCGCACCGACTTCCGCATCCTGATTCCCTTGCCCTGAGGTCCCCGACATGCAACTACAGCGAAGGTAAAAAAACACATGAAGCCGATCTGGATAGTAGATGACGACCCCTCGATCCGCTTCGTCCTGGAAAAAGCGCTGGCCCGCGAGAACCTGCCCACGCGCAGTTTCACGAACCCCCGCGAAGTGCTGGAAGCGCTGGCGCAAATTGCCGTGGGCGACCCCGCACGGCAAGGCCCCCAGGTCCTGGTGAGCGACATCCGCATGCCTGGGGGCTCGGGCCTTCAGCTGCTTGAAAAAGTGCGCGAACTGCAACCGGGGTTGCCTGTCATCATCATGACGGCCTACTCCGATCTCGATAGCGCCGTCTCGTCATTCCAGCGCGGGGCTTTTGAATACCTGCCCAAGCCGTTCGACCTGCCCAAGGCGGTGGAGCTGATCCGCCGCGCGGTGGAAGAAAGCCAGCGCGAGGAAGTGACCGAAGAGCGCCAGGCCGAAACCCCAGAGATGCTGGGCCAGGCGCCTGCAATGCAGGACGTGTTTCGGGCCATCGGGCGCCTGAGCCAGAGCCAGGTCACGGTGCTCATCACGGGCGAATCGGGATCGGGCAAGGAGCTGGTGGCGCGTGCGCTGCACAAGCATTCGCCCTGCGCGGACGGCCCCTTCGTGGCCATCAACACCGCCGCCATTCCGAAAGACCTGCTCGAATCCGAACTCTTCGGCCATGAGCGCGGCGCCTTCACCGGTGCGCAGACGCAGCGACGTGGCCGCTTTGAGCAGGCCGAAGGCGGCACGCTGTTCCTCGACGAAATCGGAGACATGCCGTTCGATCTGCAAACGCGGCTGCTGCGTGTGCTGTCCGACGGCCAGTTTTACCGCGTGGGCGGCCATGCGGCCGTCAAAGCCCATGTGCGCGTGATCGCAGCCACCCACCAGAATCTGGAGCAGCGCGTCAAGGAAGGCGGTTTTCGCGAGGACTTGTTCCACCGCCTCAACGTCATTCGCCTGCGCCTGCCGGCGCTGCGCGAGCGGCACGAAGACGTGCCCATGCTCACGCGCCACTTCCTGCAGCAAAGCGCACGGCAGCTGGGCGTGGAGCCCAAGCGCATCGCCGAGTCGGCGCTGGCGCGGCTGGAGCAATTCGCCTTTCCGGGCAACGTGCGCCAGCTGGAAAACATCTGCCACTGGCTTACGGTGATGGCACCGGCCCAGGTGATCTCGCTGCAAGACCTGCCGCCGGAGGTGCTGGAATCGCCGGTTTATCAGGCACCTGCGCGCACCGTCGCGACGCTGGCGGCGCCGGCTGCGTCGGTGGTGGCCGAGCGCCCTGAGCCGCTCCATGCGGCCCCTGCACCCGCGCCCGCTTCGGGCGCGGTGCCGGTATTTGCGCCGCAGTCGGGTAGTGGTGACCTTTCGGTGATCGAAGGTGCAGCGCCCGTGCTGGTCACCACTAACGTCGCTACCAACGGTGGCTGGGAGCATGCGCTGGAAACCGAGGCACAGAAGCTGCTAGCGGACGGGCAAACCGAGGTATGGGATGTCCTCACACGGCGCTTTGAATCGCGCCTGATCCGCACGGCGCTGGCGGCCACCCACGGCCGGCGCATGGAGGCCGCGCAGCGGCTGGGCATCGGCCGCAACACCATCACGCGCAAGATCCAGGAACTGGGGCTTGATGCGCCGGATGAGAGCTAAATAGCTGCTTAGCGCTTGCGTATAAAGCGCTAGCAGCTATGAAAAACATAGTGAATGCGCCTCCTTGGCTGGTGGGCTCGTCTGTTTGGGCTGGTGCTGCACGCCGGGGCGTTGGCCGTGCGGGCCGCGTCCTACATGCAGGCCCTCCATGGGCCGACCTGCAGGTCCGGTTGGGCTTCTGACAATGAAATCACTGTCAACCAACCGGAGATTTCAATGTCGGATTTCAACCAGGCCAACCGTGACCCCCTGACCCTCGAACCCGGCGCACACCCCGTAGGCACCGGGCTGGGCGCTGCGATGGGTGGCGCCGCGACCGGTGCTGCCGTGGGCGCGATGGCAGGCCCCGCCGGGGCGGCTGTGGGCGGTGTGGTCGGTGCCGTGGCGGGTGGGCTTGCAGGCAAGGCCGCCGCTGAATCGCTGAACCCCACGCAGGAAGACGCCTACTGGCGCGACGCCTATGCGAGCGAACCCTATTACGTCAGTGGCCGCACCTATGAGCAATACCAGCCTGCCTATGAACTGGGCTGGACATCGGTGTCACGTTACGACGGAGATTTTGATGCGATTGAGCCCCGCCTGGCCGATGACTGGCGCGCCCGCCATGCGGCCTCGGGCCTGTCGTGGACGGATGTGCGCCCTGCCACGCGCGCAGCATGGAACCGTGCTGCACGGGTTCGTCCGGTACAAGCCGCCGATCACGGCGACGTGGTCGGGGTTCTCAACGATCTGCTCGAATCGTGCCGCGACGGTGAATACGGCTTTAAAGCCTGTGCCGAGCACGCTGATTCTGCCGAGCTGCAGCAGATTTTCCGCAGGCACGCGAGCGAATGTGCGGTGGCGGCTGCCGAGTTGGAACGCGAAGTGCGCGCACGCGGCGGTGAGCCCGCCATAGGCGGCACGGTGGCCGGCGCGCTGCACCGGGGCTGGGTGTCGGTGAAGTCGGCGCTGAGTGCGCAGGACGACAAGGCGGTCTTGGAGGAGTGCGAGCGCGGTGAAGACGCTGCCGTGGCCCGCTACCGCGCGGCCCTGAAAGCGACGCTGCCATTTGAAGTGCGCGCCGTGATCGAGCGCCAGGCACGGGGCGCCCAGCGCAACCATGACGAGGTGCGCGCACTGCGCGACCGCTTCGTGGCTGCCGCTCAGCGGTAAGCCAAGCACCGGGGCCGCAAGGCCTTGGCCCGCCGCTTTTGTAGCGGCTTGCCTTTGCCAGCAGTTGCGAAGCGGCGTTCGGCCTTAGTCCAGCGTCACCACCACCGGTGCGTGGTCGCTGGGCTGCGGGTTCTTGCGCGGCGCGCGGTCGATGGTGCAGGCGCTGACGGCGCTGCGCAGCGCATCGCTGACCAGGATGTGGTCAATGCGCAGGCCCCGGTTCTTCTGGAAACCCAGCATGCGGTAGTCCCACCACGAATAGCTCTTCTCAGGCTGCTCGAACATGCGAAAGGCATCGGTCAGCCCCAGCCCCAGCAGGGCCTGGAAGTGTGAGCGCTCTTCGGTGGTGTGGTGAATGGTTTCGCGCAGGCCCACGGGGTCGTGCGAGTCGCGGTCTTCGGGTGCCACGTTGAAGTCACCCACCAGCACCAGGCGCGGATGCGCCGCCATCTCCGCGCGCACCATGTTCTGCAGTGCCTGCAGCCAGCGCATCTTGTAGGCAAATTTTTCGGAACCTGGCGCCTGCCCGTTCACAAAATAACCGTTGATCAGGCGCAAGTGGCCGGTGGGCGTGTCCAGGGTGGCGGCAATCACGCGGGCCTGCTCATCGCCGAAAGCCGGAATGTTGCGCACCACATCGCGCAGCGGGTAGCGGCTCAGGATCGCCACGCCGTTGTAGGTTTTCTGGCCAAAGGCCACGGCTTCATAGCCTGCCTCTTTCAGCGCCTCGTGCGGAAATTTGTCGTCGGTGAGCTTGAGCTCCTGCAGGCACAGCGCATCGACCGGGTTGGCGGCCAGCCAGGCCAGCACCTGGGGCAGGCGCACGCTGAGGGAGTTGACGTTCCAGGTCGCAATTTTCATTATGAATGTATCCTATTGATTTATAAGAAATTTTATTTTTGATAATATGTTGGTACCCCCAGATATACCCCCAATAAATTTTGCTTGAGGTGGTACGTGAGTGGCCTGCGGCTCACCTTTGCAGATGCTTGCTCCTTCTTGGAGCGATTCGCGACGGACCTCGTTCATGATATTTCCCCGTTGTTGAGTTCGTAGGCTTGGGCAAGACGGCCAAGGATTTCTGCGACGGATCTGTTGCCGAGACCCAGAGTCTTCGGATCGAGAGTGGTGTCCATGGTGGCCGCTTCAAGAAATCTTCTCATGTCATCTGCGATCTTCGGGTCCAGCGGGATGCGGGTCGTAGCTGTCAGCAATTGCGAGAGTCGCAGCACATCATTGACGTGCTTGCGAATGTTTTTGGCGTCAACATGTTGGCGCCGACCGAAAACTGAGCCACTTTTGAGGGTAGTGCCGACCCAAAACTGAGCCAGGTGAACAACTTAATCTGCTGCTTTTTTGTGCAGCAGAGGACAAGGAGTGATCACCATGGACATGATTGGCAGGATCCGGCATTTGTATGCCCGCAAGAACAAATCGGAGCGCGAGATATCGCGCATGACAGGGCTATCGCGCAACACGGTGGCGAAGTGGCTGCACGGCGAGGTGGACGGCCCACCGAGGTACCGCCGCAGCGAACAGCCCAACAAACTGACGGCGTTTCATGACGCGCTCATGCTGGCCTTGAAGGCCGATGCACGGCGGCCCAAACACGAGCGGCGCACGGCCAAGGCGCTGTACGCCGAGATCAGGCAAGCGGGCTACGAAGGGGGTTACACGCGGGTGACCGACTTCATCCGGGCGTGGCGCCAGAGCGAGGGTCAGGGGGCGGCCGTCAATGCCTTCGTGCCGCTGGCCTTCGAGCTGGGAGAGGCTTTCCAGTTCGACTGGAGCGAGGAAGGCATGGTGATCGGCGGCATCTACTACCGGGTGCAGGTCTCGCATATGAAGCTGTGTGCTTCGCGGGCCTTCTGGCTGGTGGCGTACCCCAGCCAGGGTCACGAGATGCTGTTCGATGCCCACACCCGATCGTTCGCCGCGCTGGGCGGCGTGGCACGCCGGGGCATCTACGACAACATGAAGACCGCTGTAGACAAGGTCAAGAAGGGCAAGGGACGCATCGTCAACGAGCGCTTTGCCACCATGTGCGCGCACTACCTCTATGACCCGGACTTCTGCAACGTGGCCAGCGGCTGGGAGAAAGGGGTGGTGGAGAAGAACGTGCAGGACAGCCGCCGACGCATCTGGATCGACGCGGCGCAGATCAAGTTCGGCAGCTTCACCGAACTCAACGCCTGGCTGGGCCAGCGCTGCCGCGCGTTGTGGGACGAGGTACGCCACCCCGAGCACAAGCAGTTCAGCGTGTCGGAGATGCTCGAACACGAGCGGGCGCACCTCATGCCCATGCCGCTGCCCTTCGACGGCTACGTCGAGAAACCCGCGCGGGTTTCCAGCACCTGCCTGGTGTCTGTGGCGCGCAACCGGTATTCGGTGCCGTGCGAACGCGTGGGCCAGATGGTGAGCACGCGGCTGTACCCGGGCCGCGTGGTCATCGTGGCCGATGATGAGGTCATCGCCCGCCACGAACGTCTGAGCAACGCGGGCGAGACCCGGTACGACTGGCAGCACTACATCCCGCTGCTGCAGAGAAAGCCCGGGGCGCTGAGAAACGGAGCGCCCTTTGCGGACATGCCCGAGCCACTGCAGCGGCTGCGCCGCGGGCTATTGCGTAACCCGGGAGGCGACCGGGTGATGGCGCAAGTGCTGGCGATTGTGCTTGGCGCCGGTCTGGACGCGGTGCTGGTGGCCATCGAGCTGGCGCTGGAGAGCGGTGCGCCAGGCAAGGTGAGCGTGGAGCATGTGGTCAACGTGCTGAGCCGGCTCAACGCGCAGCCGGCACCTCCCACGGCGGCCACACGGCTGAAGGTGACAACGCCACCGCTGGCAAACACGGCCCGCTACGACAGCCTTCGGGCCGACACCGCGGACAGTGCCGTGGGCGCCACCACCGAAGGAGCCCGCCATGAAGACTGATGTGCTGGTCGAACTCAAGGCGCTGCGCCTGCACGGCATGGCCGGTGCCTGGGCTGATCTGGTCGAGCAAGGCGGTGGCGATGGCGGCGGCCTGGGCATCGAGACCTCGCGCTGGCTGATCGAGCACCTGCTGCAGGCCGAGGGCACGGACCGGGCGATGCGCTCGATCAGCCACCAGATGCACGCGGCGAAGTTCCCGGTGCACCGGGACATGGCGGGCTTTGACTTCTCGGTCTCGCCGGTGGACCGAAAGCTCGTCACCACGCTGGCCGGCACTGCCTTTACCGACGAGGCGCACAACGTGGTGCTGGTGGGCGGCCCGGGCACGGGCAAGACCCATCTGGCCACTGCCATCGGCGTCTCGGGCATCACCCGCCATGGCAAGCGGGTGCGGTTCTACTCCACGGTCGATCTGGTTAACGCACTGGAGCAGGAGAAGGCGCAGGGCAAGGCCGGTCGCATCGCCACCAGCTTGCTGCGCATGGACCTGATCATCCTGGACGAGCTGGGTTATCTGCCGTTCAGCCAGGCCGGCGGGGCGCTGCTGTTCCACCTGCTGAGCAAGCTGTACGAACACACCAGCGTGATGATCACGACCAACCTGGACTTCGCCGAATGGTCCAGCGTGTTCGGCGACGCGAAGATGACCACCGCGCTGCTGGACCGTCTCACGCACCACTGCCACATCGTGGAGACGGGCAACGAGTCGATCCGGTTCAGCCGCAGCACGGCCGCTGCGAAGAAGCGGATCAAGGCCCGGGAACAGGACCGAAAGAGTGCCTCAACGCAGGCTGAGCCCGACCCATTCTGAGCAGGCACCGCGCAGGGCAAGCCGCTACGGGCTACGCCCTTCGCGGCTTGCCCAGCGCCTTCAACACATCAGCAAGGAGATCAGCAAACCAGGATAGCACCTACACTTATCCACAGCCGACCCTTGAAACGTCGGCTTCCACCCCTGGCTCAATATTCAGTCGGCACGGTGGCTCAGATTTGGATCGGCGCCGACATGTATTGATCAGCGTGGGCCTCGAACCAGGCGCGAAAGATGTCGAGCCCCTTCACCATGGCAGTCGTTCCTTCAACTCGTCCAGCGCACCTTGAACCCGCTCATTGGTGCTGTCCTGCAGGCTGAGCATGAGCGAAAGCGGATCTACCGTTTCGCTGTCCTGCTGCAATGCCGGGCTGTAGTTCCACAACTGACACTCAAGGTAGCCGGGCGCCGGGCCATCGCTTTGTGCACTGGCATTGAGTGCATTCCATGCCGCGCGGTTCACGGCGTAGACCGGTTGTTGGGGTTCAGCCAACATCGAATGATGTGCCAACGCGCTCAAGCCGGCGAGCCGTTTGGGGAGGTTGGGGCCGAACTCGTGGCGTATCCAGATCGTGCGCTGGACCGGGCTGCGCAGCATAGGCCTGACCCGCTCCCATGTCTCCTGCGGCGGGAACTCCAGGTGCAGATATTGAGCTCGACCCACCTTGCGGACGCTGGCAATCCCCGTCGCCGTCAACTCCCGCACGGCGCGTGACAGGGTCATTGAGGTATAGCCCAGCCTCGCGGCAGCTTCCGAGGGATGCCACTCAGGGTTCCAATGCGGACGCAGCAGGGCGGTGATCAGCATGGCCTGCGCCGACGGACTGATGGGCGACTGTGCGGAGTTGGTTCGCTGGCGGAAATACTCGCGAAGGTCGATCCCGAGGTCTGGAAGGTAGAGCTGGTTGCCTGGGACGATGAATGGCACTTTTTGCTCGATCAGTCGCTTGCGTTCATAAGAGGCGAGGGTATTCGTCACGTAGACGGCGGGGTAACCGGCCACCGAACTCACTTTGTCCATTCGCAGCCGGATGTCGCTGATGGATGATGGGTTGCGGCTGCGGTCCATGGCCACCAGCACCGTGCGCCCGAGCAACTCAACTTCCCAAAAGTCGAAAGCGTCGTGCAGAAAATACGGCAGTTCGTCACGACGCACCCATGGCTGGTATTTCGGCAGGAAGACGCCCAGCGTCTCATGCAGGTAGTGCTGAACGGCGGTGGCGAGGGTGGGCACGATAGAGAAGCGTTAGAAACATAATAAATGCACGATAACATCAATACTGTTATCGTGCAATCTTTGGTTGCGACCTTGTCGTTTTGTGGCGGACGGTCACATGGTGCCGGCGTTCTGGCTTGCTTTGTTGATTCGGGTTTATGCAAGGTTGCCCGTGGTTGTCTGGATTGCGGCGGTGCCCGGCGCAAGGGCAACCGAATAGCCCTCTGGATCGTCGATCCATGCTTGCAGCTCAGTCGGGGCCCAGCCACACGCTCTTCCGCCCAAGTGGACGGGCGGTGGAAATTTCCCCTCGGCGATGCGGCGGTACAGGGTGGCCCGGCTCAATGCGGTGATGCGCATCACGTCCACCATGCGGAAGAAGGCAGGGGCCACCATTGGGAGACGATGGATGTTGCCGTGGTCGTTGGGGTGTGCGAGCGACATGAGAAATCCTTGTGAAAAGCGCATGTCCTCAGAGTGACTCAAGAGGTCTCGTTTGAAAACCAACGTGGGCGTACAGGGGCAAGCCGAGGCGGCAGAAGGGCATATTTTTGGTTCATCGAGGAATACCGGGGAACGCTGCCCGGATCTTCAGGAAGAAGTAGTCCTGATCGCGATAACCATAGGCCCGCCGCTTGATGACTTTGATGGTGTTGTTGATGCCCTCGACGACACTCGTGTTCAACGGATGGCGGCATCGGGCAATGATCCCGTGCAGGTAGCCTTGCAAGCGTTGGGCGAAGGTGCTCAGTGCCGCGATACCGCTTTGATGGGCTTGCTCACACCAATGCTGCCAGGCGCGATGCGCCCAGGCTGGACGACGGTAGAACCACAGCTGCTTAAGCTCGTCGCGCAGGACGTATACCGTCATCAACGGTTGGTTGGCCGCCAGCAGTTCCTTGAGCTGCACTGCTTGCTGCGGCTGTAGCTTGCTGCGGTTGCGCAGCAGCAACCAGCGGCTGGACTTCAGCACCCTGCGTGCTGAAGGCTGCTGACGCAACTGATTGGCCTGATCGACACGCACTCGGTCAACCACCTCGCGGCCATACTTGGCCACGACATGGAACAGGTCATAGACGACCTCGGCGTTGGGGCAATTAGCCTTGATCTCAAGCTCGTAAGCCGTCGTCATGTCGATCGCGACCGCGCGAATGCGCTGTGCAACGCCAGCGGGCAATTGCTCGAAGAATTGGCGTGCCGTCTCGCGTGAGCGCCCTTGCCCGACCCACAGCACCTGCCGGCTGATAGGGTCGACAACTACTGTGGCGTAGCGGTGGCCCTTGTGCAGCGCAAACTCGTCCATCGCCAGGTACTCGATTCGATCCCATTGCGGCTGCGCGGTAGTTGCCAACAGCAAGGCCTTGTCGATGGACTTGACCGTGTGCCAGCCCAAGTCAAAGAACGCAGCAACTGCCTTGATGTTGCTGCTGCGAAGCAACTGGCTGCACGCTTGCGCCAGCCGGTCTGTGACGCGCTGGTAGCGACCGAGCCAGTTGAGCTTCTCCAGGCGCGGACCACCACAGCTATCGCACCACAGACGCCGACGCGGCACATGCAACACCACCCGGTACTCGAATAGGGCCAGATCGCGCACGCGCCGCGTAGTGGTCTCATGGACTTGACTGCACTGCGCGCCGCAGCGTTCGCAATACATGGTCGAGGCCTGCGGCTTCAGGTAGATCGACACCGTGCGGCTGTCGCCCTGGGGCCACTGCACACGTTCGACTTCATAGCCCTCCCAGCCGCCAAGGGCCTGCAACAAGTTTGAATCTAGCATTCGATTTGTTCTCCGATGACAGCTTGGCTGCCATCAGATTACAAGCCGAACGGGCTCATCTCCACGGAATTCTTCGATGAACCATATTTTTTCCCGTGCGGCACGCAGGTTCGGCCTCCTGGTTCCAGGGCAGACAGCAACGCTTCCATGGCCCTCGATCCCATTTTTCGCCTCTGTCGCTGCCTGATGCGGTTGGTCGCCGTGCCAGCGCCTATTTACGCCATAGTGGGCCATATGTGGCACAAAACCTTTACTTGTGCCACTTTGTCTTGCTATAGTGGCGCGAATAGGGCATTCGTGCCGCCTTCATTGTGTAGACATGCAAAAAGAAACCATTTCGGACGAGCTGACCTTGATTGAACGGACCATTGGCGAGAGCCCGAGCGGTGTTGGGGTGAGCGCGCTGGAGGCAAGCCTAACGGCGCGGGGACATCCCATGCCTCGTCGGACGTTACAGAGACGCTTGGACGGTTTGCTGGTTGGGAAGCGCATCGTTTCAGAAGGTGGAAGCCGCTCTATTGTTTACAAACGGGCTCCATATGACACCCCGGCCATTCTTCCCACTGTTGCGCCTAGTAGTCAAATCGAAGCTTATGTTCCCTTGTCTGCTATGGGCCTTGAAGTCAGAGATGCCATACGCAAGCCACTTACTGTCCGTAAGCCCGTCGGATATGACCGAAGTTTTTTAGAGCGCTACCGTCCCAACGTAGACCACTATCTTTCTGAAAGTCAGCGGATTCGGCTTCATGAGTTGGGGCGTACTTCTATGGACGGCAGGCCAGCTGGAACATATGCACGTGACATATTGGGACGGCTCCTCATTGACCTCTCGTGGTCCTCTTCGCGTCTTGAAGGCAACACCTACAACCGACTGGATACGCAACTTTTGATCGAGCGCGGGCAAGTTGCAGAAGGGAAGAATGCGCAAGAGACGCAAATGATCTTGAATCATAAAGCGGCGATAGAAATGATTGTCACGAACGCCGACGAAGTTGGATTTAACCGCTTTACGATACTAAATTTGCACGCGATTCTTTCGGACAATCTTATGGCCGACCCTATGGCAAGTGGGCGGCTGCGAGTACGTGAAGTGGAGATCAGCGGCACCGTTTTTCTACCTCTTTCTATGCCGCAGAAAATAGCGGAATGCTTTGAACTGGTACTTGGCAAAGCATCGGAAATCACGGATCCATTCGAGCAGGCATTCTTTGGAATGGTTCATCTCCCTTACCTGCAGCCTTTCGAAGATGTCAATAAACGTGTGTCACGTTTGGCTGCGAATATCTCACTTATTCGTCAGAATTTGTGCCCGCTTTCATTTGTCGATGTTCCCGATAGAGCTTATATCGAAGGGGCTCTTGGCATCTACGAACTAAACCGTACAGAACTATTGCGGGACGTTTTTATTTGGGCTTATGAGCGCTCGTGTCAACGCTATTTGGCAATCCGACAATCCATTGGGGAGCCAGATGCGTTTCGCTTGAAATATCGAACGTTAATTATACAGGCAATGCAAGAAATAATTCGCCGCAATCTTTGTGGTACGCAAGAAGAAATCGACGGTTTTATTCTTAATAAAATTCACGAAGAAGATCGATATGCTTTTGTCGAAGCAGTTCAATCAGACTTGGAGAACCTGTACGAAGGAAACATTGCCCGATATCAGCTTCGTCTTTCTGAATACCAGAGATGGGGTTTCAAACGATCGGGGACAACATGAAAAAAAATGAATACGTTACTCCTCTGCTACCTACAGAGGAAGGTTCAGAGCTTTCTGGAAATCAGAACTTGGCCAATGAAATTTCTTCAGTGGAAGATGCATGTAACAACAAGGCGATAAAGAAAAAATCATCCCAACGCATAAAATCTGTTGCGTATCCGAGCGACACAACACTCGTTCTCGAAAATATGATGGGGCGGTATGGTAAGGCTGGTCGTGCGCAAAATGTCTCCTTCAGAAAATTGGTCGATTGGCTGAAAGTCGGTGAAAGAGCGACCCACTACGTCCACACCTACCCGGCCAAGCTGCTCCCTCAGATCGCACATTTTTTTCTCGCAGCGCAACAGTTGAGCAAGCCAGGCGACATTGTTCTTGATCCATTTGGCGGATCTGGTACGGTTGCTCTTGAGGCAATTTTAGCAGGGCGAAAAGCAATTTTCGCAGATGTTAATCCACTTGCAAGATTGATCGCCGCTGTTAAAACGGTGCCTATCGATCCAGAAGATTTACGTCATGCCCATGAGCGCATCACTCGTCGTTATTTGCATAGCAAATCGTCAAATCTGTTGTCGCCTTCGGTGGTGAATATTGACTATTGGTATTCGACGGAAGCAATCGAAGCCTTGGGGCGCATTAAAAATGCGATTGATCGTGAGACAGCCGGACCTATTCGCGACTTCCTTTTGGTGTCATTTTCAGGAGCGTGCAGAAAGGTAAGTCGGGCAGATCCTCGACTTTCCGTACCAGTCCGCTTAAAAGATGGAGATAAGGAGGAGGGGGGTAAACCACAAAATGTGTGGGGCGTTTTTGATGACCAGGTGCAAAGTAATATTCGTCGCATGCAAAATTTTGTGGCTTACCTTGCCGGCAGCACAATTGATAACCTTGCGTTATGCGCAGGGAGTGATGCTAGATCACTCCAGCAGCCGACGAGCACTTTGCAGCCGAAAAATAGGAAGCTTCGGCGGGGGACTGTTTCTTTAATTATCACGTCTCCGCCTTATGCTGGAGCCCAGAAATACATACGTGCTTCAAGTCTCAATATTGGTTGGTTAGGCCTCGCTGAAGCAGGTGGTCTGAAAGGTCTCGAAAATTCATCCATTGGGCGCGAACATTATCCGAAAGCGCTGTGCGCGGAATGCCCCATGACGGGCATTCCGAATGCGGACCGACTCATTAAGCGGGTGTACGCAATTAACCCATTGCGTAGCGTGATAATTGCGACCTATCTGAATGAAATGAACACTGCGATTGCAGAAATGGTTCGGGTACTCAAGCCCGGCGGTCATCTAGTGCTTGTTATCGGAAATAACGAGGTTTGCGGAATCCCATTCAAATCATCTGAATATTTGCTAACGCTATGCGAGCGTCATGGGTTGACGGCTAAACTCCGGCTCATTGATGAAATTAAATCGAGAGGGTTGATGACGAAGAGGAATAAAACTGCAAGCGTCATCACTCGAGAGTGGGTGCTTTTGCTGGAAAAAAAAGAATCAATTAATTTTATTTCCAGCTGCGATGCAGCGGAGTCTTCTTAAGCCAGGCTTGCAAATGATAGAAACACGTGAAAAACTCGTTGAGCGCATCATGGTGCTCAACGATAGATTGTGGGAAGGCCGCGTTCCTCGTGCCAAAATTGATGAGTGGCTGGGGAATTTTACTGGAAAAGTGACCGATATAGAAACCGAAAGATTGCATGCACTATTCTGGCTCTCTCAATTCATGTATTTTGGTGGGCGAGAAATTCGAGTACTGCTGAAGTCACTCTATAGAGATCTATTTTTTTGCCCAATGATTCAGGAAGTCCGCGCATCGCTGCCAGCAAATGCAAGTGAACAGGAGTTGATGGCTGCTATTAATGCAGAGGTTGCGAGTACGCGGTTCTTTGGCGTAGGAAATCCCTCGGAAAGTGGCGTGCATCTGCTTTACTACTTTCGCCAAGAGAACGGTTTAAGTAAAGATAATTTTATGGATGCCGTACAAATATTTAATCGAGAAAATACGAATGGGCAGCCAGGCGCGCGAACGTTGAGAAATCCGAATATCAAACGCTATATTTTTCTTGACGATATCTGCGGCTCAGGTGACACCGCGGTCTCCTATTCCAAAGAGGTGATCTATGACCTGCTTCAACTCAATCCTGATGCAAAGGTCGCTTACCATAGTTTATTCGCGACGGTGGATGGATTAGATAATATACGGAGTGAAACATTATTCAAAGAGAACTGCTCGGCCGTTTATGAGCTTGATGCCAGTTATCGGTGTGCTTCTGTTGGTTCAAGATACTTCAAAACTGCGGACTACCCAGCTATCGATCCAGTGATGGCATGCCGTATTGCCAAGGAGTATGGGGAGATACTTGGTTATGCTTCGGCTCATGCATGTGGTTACAACGACAGCCAAATGCTGATGGGATTTCATCACAATACGCCCGACAACACGTTGCCGATCATGTGGCACGATCATATGAGCCACCAGGGGAATGCTTGGAATCCGATATTTAAAAGATATCCAAAAATCAGCGGGGGAAGTTTATGAGCGCAAGCAGAAGTCAGTCCAATCCGTTTGACCTTGTCAAAGCGAGTGACTTTTCTGATGAGCAGATCAATCAGTATTGGGTCGATCTTGTTGCTGGCGAAGGCAGGTTGGAAGATCTATTTAAGCCCACGTTACGCATGCCGATGCTACTTCTTGGTGGCAAGGGGAGCGGTAAAACGCACTTGATGAGGTATTACTCTTCCACCGTTCGAAAAATTGCCTTTGACGGGAATCTTCTAAATGCGGTTGCAAGTGATAATTATCTTGGATTATATGTTCGAGCGGACGGTTTGAATGTTGGCCGTTTTGATGGAAAAGGGGAGACAGAAGACAAATGGGCAGCAATCTTTAGCTACTATTTTGAGCTTTGGCTTGCGACACATTTTTTGAAAAATCTTCAAGAATGTTTGCGTGATTCTACGAGTGAATTTGATGAAGCTAGTTTCGTCAATGCCGTCAATAATCTTTTTAATCAACTGCTGCCAGAGTCAATCGTTTCCATTCAACTTCTTGTCGATCATTTGGCCGGACTTAGAAAGAAGATCGATCATGTGGTTAGTAATGTTGCGACTGGTCGAAACAACATTAATGAAATAGAGATTTGTGTCTCACCAGGTGAGTTGGTGTTCGGCCTTCCAGAACTGGTGGTGCAACATACCACCATTTTTGCGGATGTCTTGTTCATCTACATGATAGATGAGATCGAAAATTTTACTTCGACACAGCAGAGATTTTTGAATTCTCTAATTCGGTACCGCCGCGGACCTGTTTCCATAAAAATTGGTGCTCGGCTATATGGCATCCGAACAAACAAGACGCTAGATGGCGCCGCGGAGGAAATACGTGAAGGTGCAGAATACGAAAAGGTAAAATTAGATGAATGGTTGCGCGATCATTCCGCTGGGTATCACACGTTGGCGAGTCAGCTGATTGTTAAGCGTTTGCAGCAAGGTGAGTTCATTCCGGGCACTGCGGAGAAAGACTACCCGGTTGCTAAGTTTTTTGAAGCGCTAGATACCTCAAACCACTACTCTGCCGTGACTATGGATCTGGTGAGGAAATATGATGATCGCCATGACGAGCGACCATATTTTAGAACATTAAGATCGCACATAGCAGAATGGTCTGGGTGTAGTGACGAGGCATCTGCGCAATTGGCTGCCGACAAAATCATCAGCTCCATACGCATGCGTGAATATCCTCTACTTGAGAAGGTAAATGTTTATTTGCTTTATAAAGCATGGGGCACCAGTACGGTTTTGCTTGAAGAAGCAAAAAAAATAGGCATAGACGCGGCAAATTTTCTGGTGGGTGGGAAGAAGACGGCGAAGAGCTACTTCGAGGCATTTGATCATTTCAAATCTGATTTCCTAGCTCAGCTTTATCGAGACTGTGACAAGCATCGCGTGGTTTATGCAGGGCTTGACACGCTTATTCATCTTTCGCAAGGAATTCCGAGAAATTTGTTAGGTCTGCTTAAGCAAATTTATCGGCGCTCTCACTTTGCCGGTGAGCGGCCATTCCAGGAAAACAACAAGATCAGCATTGCATCCCAAGTTGATGGTATTCGCGATGCGGCTGCATGGTTCTGGGACGATGCGCAGCCTGACAGCCATGGGCCGGAAGCCCGTCGTGCGGTGCAGGCTCTGGGGGAGTTTTTCAGTGGCGTACGTTTCAGCCTTAAACCAGCTGAATGTGACCTTGGCACATTTACGATTGCGACTACGACTGGTACGGCGATGGCACGCGAGGTGCTTAACCACGCTGAGAACTGGTCTTATTTAGTTCGGATCCAGGGCGGAGGTAGCGATCGGAATGATGTCAACGCTGTCGCTGACAAGTACCAACTCAGTCCAATGTTGGCTCCTCGGTGGGAGGTCTCTGAGCATCGACGAGGGGCGATTGCTCTTACCGAGGAGTTGTTCAATGCAATGTTTGATCCGACTTCGTACAGTCGCGATGACCTTGATCAACTGGTAAAGAACCGTCTGAAGGGGATGCAGCAGCCTTATCGAAAGCAAAGCAAGGCAGATGATCAACAAGAAAAACTATTCTGAGCGTACATCTTGAACCTTCACTATCTAATTAATCGAAAAGTCGCGTTGCAATTGCCTCAGCAAGCAGTCGTATGGGACATTTTTATTTCGGCATACAACGACAGTGATCGAGTGCGAAAAGTTTTTGAGCAAATCAGCGCAAAGAAAAAATATTGGATAGTGCTGCCGGAGTACAACTATCCGTCTGATCAGCCTTCAGGCATACAGAATGTTATTACTTTTATGCCTGGAAGCAGTGAAGCTGACGTGGTGCTCGCCTTTGCAGAGGCAATTGGCGTGGCGGCACTATGCAAGGGCAAGCTCTGCATTGACATCACGGGTTTGATGCGACCACATATCCTCTACCTAGTGCGCTATCTTTTTGATCACGGCGTAAAATCATTTGACATGATTTACACAGAGCCTGCGCACTATGCCAGAAAAGAAAACACTAAATTTTCTAACGAAGAGATAGAGTCGGTGCGGCAGGTGATTGGCTTTGAGGGCATGCACGATGATGAGATGGGTAACGACATTTTAATTATGGGTGTTGGCTACGATCATGCACTTATTTCTCGTGTCGTGAATGATAAAGATGGCGCTAAATTAATTCAATTGTTGAGTCTGCCTTCTCTTAGTGCAGACATGTATCAGGAGAGCATTCTCCGATTAGATAAGACAGACTCGACTTTTGATCCAAATATGGATGATCGCGTATTTTTTGCGCCGGCAAATGATCCGTTTGTTGTCGCTTCTGAACTTAGTGATAAGTACAAAGAAATTCTTAGTCGAGGCACAATTACGAACACATATCTATGCCCATTGGCAACGAAGCCTCAGGCATTGGGTTTTGCATTGTTCTATCTGGCGGAGTTGATCGGTACACCTTCAAGCATTATTTTTCCGTTCGCCCGTTTCTATGACAAAGAAACAAGCAAGGGGGTAGGTCGAACATGGCAATACGAAATTAACCTGTAAATGATGCGAGGTTCGTCGCTCTTATCGTCTACCGCGACACCACGGCCAACGTTGATGTCATCGCGGCATCCGAGACACCAGAGGGTCCATCTCAAGACCGGACAGTCGAGGGCCTTGCCACAAAGTGGCCGGGTATGAACGGCTATCTGGACCGCCCGAGCGTCATGCCACCTGTTGTGACGGATGCTGCCAGATGTCCGGGACATGTAGAACGAGCGCAGCCTTTCAGCGGTGAAATCGTTGATGGCCTGATGTCGATGCCGGGGCCGGGAACGCAAAATCCGTTGAAACCCGCTCCAGCACTCGATCTCCGAAGATTCCAATCCTCAGGGGACCCCGGAGGGGACTTATTTTGCTAGCTGAGGCTTTTGCACAACAGATTGCAGGCGCCGAACTGCTGCGAATGGATGTGGTTGAGGTCTGAGCAGCGCCGGAAGGAGTGCAGGAACTTTCCTTTTGAATTAATGACCTTGCCCCTGTTTCGTGTAGCTCTTAACCCACGGTTCACGCGGCCTTTTTACGCTGTGCCTCGTACCAGCTCTGCTCGTACTGCATCGGGCTGAGGTAGCCCAGCGACGAATGCAGCCTTCGGTGATTGTAGAAGGCCATCCAGTCCATCACCGCCTGCCTGGCCTGCTCACGGGTAGCAAATTTGCACCCATGTACGCTGGCTGTTTTCAGCCGGCCCCAGAAGCTCTCGGTCGGTGCGTTGTCCCAACAGTTACCCTTTCTGCTCATCGATGAACGCATGCCCCAGCCCTTCAAGGCATCCTGGAACTCATGGCTGCAATACTGGCTGCCCCGGTCGCTGTGGAATATCAGCCCAGAAGGCGGCCTACGGCGCCACCACGCCATGGCCAGCGCGTCCTTGACCAGGCTGGCCTGCATGTGCGGCTGCAGGCTCCAGCCCACCACCTGACGGTTGAACAGGTCGATGACCGCAGCCAGGTACAGCCAGCCCTCGTCGGTTTGGATGTAGGTGATGTCGCCACTCCAGAGCTGGTTGGGCGCCTCGGGGGTGAAGCGCCGCTGTACCAAGTCGGGCGCCACCGGCAGGCTGTGGCGGCTATCGGTGGTCACCACGAACTTGCGTTTGATCTTGGCCCTGATGCCGTGCTGCTGCATGAGCTTGCGCACCCGGTCTTTGCCCACTCGGATGCCCCGGGCCAGCAGTTCCTTGTGCATGCGTGGCCAGCCGTATTCCCCCTTCACCTCGGCGTGGATGGCGCGCATGTACGCCAGCAGGGCTTCGTCGCTGTGACGCCGGGCAGGTCCACCGTGGCCAGACTCACGCCGGCGCAGCCAGTTGAAGTACCCGCTCGCGCTGACCTCCAACACCCCGCAGGACACACTCACCGGGTACAGCTTTCTCATTTGGTGAATCCAGGCGTACCTCGCAGCGTGTCCTGCGCGAAGTACGCCGCGGCTTTTTTTGCGATGTCGCGCTCCATGCGAAGGCGAGCATTCTCTGCACGCAACCGGGCTATCTCCATCTGCTCGGGCGAGACTTGGATGCCCTTGTCACCACCGCCCGCACCGTCCAATTCTCCCTTGGCTGACAGCCGCACCCAGTTGCCCAGGCTCGCTTTGGGGATGCCCAGTACCTTGGCCACCACCGCAATCGCCTGACCCGAGCGGACCTGCCGAACGGCCTCCTGCTTGAACTCTCGCGTGTACTGCGCACGCACATGCTTGTCACTCATCTCTGAACTCCTTGTCGGTATTTTCAACAAGGGTTAAGAACTCCACTTTTCAGGGGCAACCTCACTGGGCGCGTCTCATGCATGGGCGCTCTGACACCTTGTATGAAGACGCGATTATCGCGGCGACTGCAAAGCAGCATCAACTCGTTGTTGCGACTCGCAACGTCGGCGCCTTCGTACATTTCGACGTCGACGTTTTTAATCCGTTCGAATCGAATCAAGGCTGAAGGAGCCCACTTACGTGCGAACATCGAAAGTTGCTAACGACACCCTAAGGGACCGGATTGCGGAGGGGATCGCCGCGAACGTGAAGGCCTACAACGTACCAGCGATCTGCATGCGGGCGGGTATTCAGGAGAGTGTTGAACCAAGTGATGCTGACGAAGCTTTCCGAAGTCGCAGGGTTTACGTCAAGAACCGGCTTGTGCAACTGGATCAACCTGCGCTTTTGCGGATTGCAGCAGCCGTCCTGGAGGAGTTCGACATCCCCAATTTGGCTGAGGTCGTTAGCGAGCTCACGGTGCATGCGGCGCATCGCATCACCGAGATTACGCGCAGGGACATACTGAAAGTCTTGAATCGTTGCGAAACTCTTTTCAATGACGTTGACCTCTTCGAGGGGCTCAACATCTTCTCATCCGAACATCTATCGTATGACGGTATCGACAACGATCTGAATTTCCTGCCCTCCCTTGCCAAGGACATCGCCCAGCACTACATACGCAATCCGGATTATTCGACCGAGGAAATCCTGATTCGATGTGGGGCTTTGACGTGCAGTCAGACCAGTTTTTTTGCGCTGCTGGAGAAGTTGCTTCATCCGGTTGTGCGGCGTGGCGAAGAACAAGTCGATCTCGCAACCCAGCTGAATGCCGTACTGCGACCCGATGGTTTTCGGGCCGTGGTAATCGGTGCGCAATCCATGCACCCGATTTACGCCGTCCAACGCATCGGGGCCGGTGTGGCTGGCACGGTGAAGAATTTGATCTTCGCGTCGGTCGGTCCGAAGCCAGAGTTGGTGCTGCGCGATGCTGTCAGCAACGATATCGAGATCACCAAGCACGCCGACATGTGCCTGGTGTTCGACCGTCCGTTGCCAACGAGTGGCTTGGCGTGGCTGGACATGGCCCAATGGTGGCAAGAGCGCCAGGGGCTGGCGGAACTGAAATCCGCACGCCAATCCCTGGGTGAGCGTCTCAAGCGGTCGGTAGAGCTCTCACATTCACCGGGCGAGTACGCGATTTTTCGTACGTACCACGAAGTGTTTGGTCCGAAGTTGGGGGATCGCCTGCCCGCCTTGATTCCACAGGTCTATCTCCACTACGACCCTTTCACCCAAGCCGAACGCGTGCAGTTGGGCAAGGACAGAGTGCTGGTGCGGCAGCGCATGGACTTTTTGATGCTGCTTGATGGCCATGTTCGTATCGTGATCGAGGTCGATGGCCTGCAGCACTACGCTGAGGGTGGCAGGGCCTCACCCGCTCAGTACGCCAGGATGGTCGAGGAAGACAGACGACTGCGTTTGCAAGGGTACGCGGAACACGCCTGGCGAAGCCAGGATGACACGCAGGCAGGATTTATCGATCTCGTTTTACAGAATCAGTACGATACGGCAGTCATGGTCGTGGAGTGCAAGCGCGTTCGCGATGCCGATTGGTTGTTTCTCTCGAGCACTGGTACTGCTCGCTCTCGTGCGCATTGCAAGGGTTGGGTTTCGCATTACCGAGAAGAATCGTTTAAGTTTTTTGGATGGGAAGACTTCACTGTTGACCCGCAAACTCCGGAAGCGTCGTTTTGCGTGATTCGGGGCCAAGATGCCAACGGCCGCAGGCCGATGCTAGAGCGCGTCGCCAGTGAGGTGGTTGCATCGACGGAAGCGCTCGCGTTGCAGGAGAAAGCTCTTCATGTACCTCCGTCGTCAAGACCATTTCGGCTGTACTTCAATGTGATCGTGACCACGGCACCGTTGTTAGTGGCCCAGTTCGAGCCAGCCAGTATCTCGCTGACGGAAGGAACTTTGGATGGCGCAAGCTTCACAGTGGTTCCGTTCCTGCGCTTTCGCAAGCAACTCCTGGACGCATTCATGCCTGCGGATCTGCTTGATTATCAGAATGATGCTGTAGGTGGAAGTCGGGAGAGTACCGTCTTCATCGTGAATGCAGAACACCTTGCAGATTTCTTGCAAGAATTTGAGGTGAGCGAGCAAAGCGCCCGAAAATTTATCTAGGTAGTGCGGGATGCTTGCGGGTCAAATTGGCTGCGCTGGTTCGAGCCGTGCAGGTACGGGTTTCAGTGCCGGCTGCGAGAGGCCCAGGTGGTCAAGCCGCCATTCGCCACGCTTGTATCCTGGGTAGAACCAAAGATGCAAGATATCGTGTGTCCTCCACCGTGCCGGAGCAATCGAATGACAAGGAAATGGTCACGAGAGAAGCCCTCATGATGAGTGGCCGGATCGTGTCCAGAAATCCCAGCACTTCTTTATCCGCCCAGAGGTCGCCTTCCTGGAATTGATCCGACCGGTTGAAGAGGTCAAGACAGAGATCAAAGATCAGTGGGGATTCGGCCTGCAGCGAAGCGAAGGACTCAGGCGTCTTATGGATGACCTGTGCCGTTCCTGTGGCTGCTCTGAGGTTCTCGTCGATGGCGACATCCCATTCGTCACCCTGCAGGCAGTAGAAGTGCAATGCATCGAACATGCCCCGTGCCACGGCAGGCGCTGAGGGTGTGCAGAATTTTGTGTAAACGGACAATTCCACGCGTGAGCAATCCCGCATGTCCGCAAACACCATGGCACCCAAGAAACACGAAGTCCCCGAAGAACTACTGACCAGCCTGCTGGCCAACTACAAGAAGCCTGAAGACCTCATCGGCGAGAACGGCCTGCTCAAGCAGCTCACCAAGCTGTTGGTCGAGAAGGCCCTGGACGCCGAACTGACCGAACACCTGGGCCACGACCGGCATGAAACGGTGGCCAACGCCAGTGGCAACACCCGCAACGGCAAGAGCAGGAAGACCCTCAAGGGCGAGTTTGGCCAACTGCCCATTGAGGTACCCCGCGACCGCCATGGCAGCTTCGAGCCCCAGCTCATCCCCAAGCACCAGACCCGCTGGGCCGGCTTCGACGACAAGATCATCTCGCTGTATGCACGCGGCATGACAGTGCGCGAGATTCAGAGCCACCTTGAAGAGATGTACAGCACAGAGGTCTCGCCCAGCCTGATTTCATCGGTGACGGATGCCGTCAGCGAGGAGGTCAAGGCCTGGCAAGCCCGTCCGTTGGACGCCATCTATCCCATTGTCTACATGGACTGCATCCACGTGAAAGTGCGCGAAGGGGCCGTGCGGGTCAAGGCGGTGTATCTGGCCATCGGCATCACCATGGGCGGCGAGAAGGAGGTGCTGGGCCTGTGGCTTGCACTGACCGAAGGGGCCAAGTTCTGGCTGCAGGTCGTGACCGAGTTGCGCAACCGGGGCGTGCAGGACATCTTCATCGCCTGCGTCGATGGGCTCAAGGGCTTTCCTGACGCCATCGAGGCCGTATTCCCCAAGGCGGTGGTCCAGCTTTGCATCGTGCACATGGTGCGCCACAGCCTGAACTACGTGTCGTGGAAACGCAGGAAAGAGGTAGCGGCCGACCTGAGGCGCATCTACCAATCGGCCACCGCCGAGGAGGCTGAACTGCGCCTGGGCGAGTTCGAGAGCAAGTGGGGCGCCGAGTACCTGCCCATTGGCCAGTCCTGGCGCAGGAACTGGAGCCGCTTGACCCCGTTCTTTGACTATCCACCGGAAATCAGGAAGGTCATCTACACCACCAACGCCATCGAATCGGTGAACATGGGCCTGAGGAAGCTGAGCAAGAACCGGGGCTCGTTCCCCAGCGATGAGGCGCTGACCAAGCTGTTCTACCTGGCCCTGCGCAACATCAGCCAGAAGTGGACCATGCCGATTCGCGACTGGAAGGCCGCGCTGACCCGATTTACCATTCAGTTCGGAGACCGCATCTCCATCAACTGAAGTCCGACCCGTTTACACAAAAATTCGGACACGCCCCAGGCGCGATGAATGAATCGTACCTGATCCACTCTTCCTCCTCAATGAATGCACGCAGGCGTTGCAGGTCCGCTGCAAGCAACTCCTGCTCCCGCTCCGCATCGCAGTGAAAATCATAGCCACCGTCCCAGTGGTAGTCGGCATGTGCGAGTGTGAAGCGGCCGCCGCTTGCCTGCTGACGAAAAATCTCCCAGACATAGGTATGCGTCCGGCAATCCCATCTTGAGATAGCCTCACTGAGCGGGCATCGTGTGCACGATGGAAATCATGCACACCATGGCGAACGAGGCGATCGCCCAACGCCCCAAGCGGCGTTACTACAACCCAGAACTCAAAACCCAGGTCGTGGCGCAATGCCAAGTCAGCGGCGCATCTGTCGCCGGCGTAGCCCTGGCGCACGGCATCAATGCCAACATTGTTCATCGCTGGCTGCGTGAGCAGTTTGCCCAGTGCAAGCCAGCGGTTGGCAACGAATTCGTCGCCTTACCCTTGACACGCGCTGCCCAGCCACAATCTGCACCCGCGTCCGAGCATGCGGGCTTACCACGCGACATCCGTGTAGAGGTCCGTCGCAATAGCAGCACGATCACGGTGAACTGGCCACTGGAAGACGCCCCGTCGTGTGCCGCCTGGCTGCGCGAGTGGCTGCGATGATCCGCATCGACGCCGCCTGGCTGGCCACTGCTCCGCTGGACATGCGCGCCGGCACCGACACGGCGCTGGCCCGGGTGGTCACTGTGTTCGGTGCTGCCCATCCCCACCACGCCTATCTGTTCGCCAACAAGCGCGCCAACCGCATGAAGGTGCTGGTGCACGACGGCATCGGCATCTGGCTGGCGGCTCGGCGCTTGCACCAGGGCAAGTTCGCCTGGCCTGCGCCGGTGGATGTCCATTGGCAGCTGGAGCGCTCCCAACTCGACGCCCTGGTGCTAGGACTGCCATGGCAACGAATGGGAGACGCCGGCATCATCACCATGGTCTAAAGCCGGCGCGCAATCCGTGGATCTGCGCATGACAGCGCAGGGCCTTCCTTGGCACACTGCCTGCCATGTTGATGCAGCCGCAATCCCTGGATGATCTGAGCGCCGAGCAGCTGCGCGAGATGACCACGCGCCTGCTCACCGAGCTGCGCCACAGCCAGGCGCTCAACGCCAAGCTCACCCATGAGAACGCGCTGCTCAAGCGCATGAAGTTCGCGGCCCAGTCCGAGCGCTTCAACCCCGAGCAGCGCAGCCTGCTCGAAGACGAGATCGAGGCCGACCTGGCGGCGGTCGCTGTCGAGATCGAGCACCTGCAGCCGCCAGCAGCGGCCCCCGAGGCCAAGCAGCAGCCCAAACGCCAGCCCCTGCCAGCCAATCTGCCGCGGCGCGAGATCCGCCACGAGCCCGAGTCAACCACCTGCGCCTGTGGCTGCCGGATGCAACGCATCGGTGAAGACGTGGCCGAGAAGCTGGACTATGTGCCCGGCGTGTTCACCGTGGAGCGCCACGTGCGTGGCAAATGGGCCTGCGCGAAGTGCGAGACCCTCACCCAGACACCGGTCGAAGCGCATGTGATCGACAAGGGCATCCCCACCACAGGCCTGCTGGCCCAGGTGCTGGTGGCCAAGTACGCCGACCACCTGCCGCTGTACCGTCAGGAAGCCATCTTTGCTCGCGCTGGTCTGGCCATTCCTCGCTCCACCCTGGCGTAGTGGGTCGGCACCTGCGGCGTGCGACTGCAGCCACTGGTCGATGCGCTGAAGGCTGAAATACTCAGCCACCGCGTGCTGCATGCCGACGAGACGCCGGTGCAAATGCTCAAGCCTGGCAAAGGTACAACGCATCGCGCCTATCTCCAGGATGTGCTGACACGACTGCCCACGCACAAGGCCAGCCGAATCGAGGAATTGCTGCCGCATCGCTGGCAAGCTGTGAGCGCCTGATCAATAACGGCGAGACCAGCAAAGGTCAACCTGGGATCGCCGCGTGCTTACAGACATAGAGCGCCCATTTGTGGTTGTCCATCAACCACACGGACTGGCCCAGATCGACGCAGTAGTTGTCGTCTCGTTTCAACGACTCCACATTGACGCTCATCATTACCACCCCCTTGGCCTACGTAAGCCGGTTGTCCGACGAGAGTGTCTTATGCGGCCACCGCACGATAGGCACCCCAGTGGAAATACAACGCCGAGTCGTGCCGACGAAGCGCTTACGAAGCGCTTGCGGGAGGCGCTCGCGCTGGTCGACGTGCGCGTGCTGGACCACATCATCGTGGCGGGCAATGCAACGCTGTCGATGGCCGAACAAGGGTTGATGTAGGCATCGAGGGCTTCGGCCCTCTTTGTTTTTTTCTTCTCATTCATCGTGCGCGCTGCGCGCGTGTCCTGACTCCAGGGGATCGACTTTTCAGCCTATCCCCGCCGCACTGCGTTTGGCGCCCCTGCAATGCAGCCGAATAGGCCTTGCCTGATCGGCCAACAGCCATCCAGCTAGGCGTGCCTTCGGCACGCGGGGGCGCTCGCCGCGCGGCGTTGGTTTCAGCGCATCCCCTGGCTCATCGGCCGCTGTTCGTCTTTCCCCAAGTCCATCGCTTTCTCCCGCGACCGTAGCCCGCGGTGCCTGGCCGTCAAGGCGCGCAGGGCCGAGTCCTCGCCTCCGGCTGCCATCACCGACGACCACGCCGCGCAGGAGGCTGCGTTCTACGATGCGCCAACGTGGCAGCGCAGCCCGCACAACCTGCGCGAGCGCCTGACCGAACGGGAAATCGACGCCTGCCGGCATCCGCTGGTGCGCTTCGTCGGGCTGGATGCCTACGAGCAGGCGGGCGGCGGTGTTCGCCGTGACCTGTTCGCAGAAGGCGATGAGGGCGTGTACCTCAACGATGCGGCCTTGCTGGAACGACTGGCGCAAGACAAGCTGGCGGGCATCGCCGCCGAAGTAGGCGCCGAGGGTTGGGCGTGGGTGGATGCTGCGCCCGCCGCCACCTATGCCGATTTGCAGGCTTTCCAACGCGCCCCGAGGGAGCGGCGTACGCCGGGCAAGCGCGATGCCCTGCGCATTGAGAAGCTGCAAGCCAAGATGCGGGAGGTAGCCGAAGCCCTCGATGCGGCGATGGAAGCCGACGACGAGGACAAGGCAGAAACCTTGCAGGACGAAGACGAAGCCCTGGGTGAGCAATTGCAGGCGTTGGAGGAGGGCTTGCAGGGCTACAGCCCGAGCGTGAAGGCCGCAGCCGGGGCCATCGTCACCATCGACCGCAACGGGCAGGCCGTGATTCATCGCGGGCTGCTGCGCGAAGCCGAGGCCAAAGCGCTGCGCACGCTGGAAAAGCGGCAGGGTTTCGGTGGCGAGGAAGCCGGGAACGACGACACAGGCGAGAGCGACGAAGCCCCCAAGGCCGCTATCTCCGACAGGCTGGCGCAGCGCCTGAGCGCCCACCGCACCGCCGCGCTGCAAATTGAAGTCGCCCGGCATCCGCAAGTGGCGCTGGCCGCGCTGGTGCATGGCATGGTGCAAACCGTCTTGCAGGAACACCATTACGGGCACGACCTGCCGCTGGGCGTTCGCCTGACGGTGCAAGACCGGCTGGAAGGCATGGCCCCGGACTGGCCGGAATCGCCCGCCGCCGTGGCGCTGCGCGAATTGCAGCAGACATGGGGTTGCAAGCTGCCCAAGGACAGTGCCGCACTGTTTGCCGCGCTGCTGGCGATGGAGCAAGGCGAACTGATCGAACTGTTGGCCGTGTGCGTGGCTTCCACGGTGGACGTTGTGACGCCCCGCGTCACAACGCAGCAACCGGGCGCGGAATTGGCGCAGGCCGTGGGACTGGACATGGCCGCATGGTGACCCTCGACATCACGCCTGCCATGCGCGCGCGCATCAAGGTCTCGGCCTTCACGCAGGGCGTGACGGTGGCCGACCTCTTGCGCGCACTGCTGGAGCGCGAGTTCCCGGAGGAGAAGCCATGAACGAATCCGCTTTGCCTGTTGCTACCGCCGTCACGGCGGTGCCGTCGCCGTCACTTGCTGCGCTCACGGACCGGCCTGCTGCAACGCCGCTGACGCGCGTTTCTCTGGCCTTCCTTGAACCGCGCTTCAAGCTCTACCTGCGCTTTGGCGAGCCGGCGCGCACGCTGCGGCTCGACCGCTGGCGCAGCGTGGCAATGTTCCTGCCGAATGCCATGTTCTGCCGCATCCGCTGGCAGTCCAACGACTACGGCACGATCCGCTGGCAGCTCATGGTGATGCAGGCTTGCACGCCGTTGGATGCGGCGCAGCGCATCCCGGGCGTGCAGCCGGGCGCACACCTGCTGCTGCACGCCGAGGGTGAGAACCAAGTGCGCGCCGTGTTGGAGCGCATCGACGCCATCGAGGCGCTGGGTATTGCGCCCGCCGCCGCGTCGCCCGCGTACTGGCGCACGCTGGGCAACCGGCTCGCGGCACGCTTGCCGCTGCCGGAATACACCGCCGAGCGGCACTCTGCCTGGCTGACCGGGAAGGCGCTGCCATGACGACCATTCCCACGTCTGCCAGCGCCGCCAGTACGGCGCCGCATCCTCGCTCGCATCCCCGTTCCCGTTGGCGCGCTCGCATTGTGCTGGCTGCACTGTCCGCCTGCGGCCTCGCTGCGCTGGCCTGGGCGTCCTTTACATCGCCGCTGCCGCGCCTGATCTACAACCCGTCCGACAGCGTGGCGGTCGGTTGGTATCGCATCGATCTGCTCGACCATCGCGCCGGTTCGCTGCCACGTCCCTTGTCCGTGGGCAGCATCGTGCTGGTTCCGCTGCCGGCCGAGGCCGCTGCACTGGCAGCGCAGCGCAGCTACCTGCCAACGCGCGTTCCGCTGCTCAAACGTGTGGGCGCGGTCGCGCCGCAACACGTCTGCATCGTCGATGCACTGGTCTGGATCGACGGCGTGCCGGTGGCCGCCACCCTGGCTGCTGACCGGTTGGGCCGGCCGCTGCCATCTTGGCCGCAATGCAGACGGCTTCGGCCTGGCGAACTGTTCCTGCTCAGCGCGACCAACCCGGCCTCATTCGACAGCCGCTACTTCGGCCCGGTCAGCGCGTCCGCCGTGATCGGCGTTGCGCACCCGGTCTGGCTGGAGACACGCCCATGATGGCCGCCGATTTGCTGCACGCAGGCGTGCATTGCATCGTGCCACCGGGCGTGCCATTCCAGTGGCTGCTGCCGTGTCGTTGCGCGTGCAATGCAGATGCGTTCGCATTGCACTTCGCGCTGTCTCCGGCGCCGCCGTCCATCGTGCAGGCGTCTTGCCTCGAACGCACCTGGCCTGTGGCCGTGGCCGCGTTCGCCGGCGGGCTGGCTGCAAGCAGCGCAGCGCTACCGGGCCGCCGATGCCCGGAGCGACAGCGAGGGGCAAAGGCGGAAGGCAAGACAAAAGGGGGCGGCACCTGGCCGCCCGCAAAGTCAGTCTGCACGTGGGGGTGGCGCGGCACGGCGCGGCTTCGCCGCCGTGCCGCTTGGGGCGCGAGGCCCGCGCCGATACAGGCATGTCCGCGTGCTTCGCACGACCGGACACGCCACGATTTACCAGGGAGACAGCGATGAGCAACCGCCGCGATGACGACTTCCGCGTCCGCCCCAGCGCCCCGAAGAACCGGGGCCAGGGCTTTGTCTCCAAGGTGCTCAAGCAGGTCGGTAAGACCAGCGGCGGCAAGTCCTCAATGCGCTGCCCTGGTGGCAATGGCAAGGACGCCGGCACCGGCCAGCGGCCCGGCTCGCGCCTGGGACGCGGCCACACGGCGGCACGCTTCGCGGGTGCGAAGCTGACGCCGTTCTCGCGCCGCGTCACCATCAAGACCCTGCTGGTCAATCAGCAGCGGGCCAGCCCGCAATCGCTCGCCAAGCATCTGCGCTACATCGAGCGCGATGGCGCGGGCCGTGATGGCGAGCCGGGCCGGGCCTATGGGCCGCAGACCGACGAAGCCGACCTGGATGCCTTCAAGGAACGCTGCCAGGATGACCGGCACCATTTTCGCTTCATCATTTCACCCGAGGACGGGGCCGAGCTCGACGACCTGCGCAGCTACACACGCCACCTGATGGGCCGCATGGAAGCAGACCTGGGCACGCGTTTGGACTGGGTGGCGGTCGATCACTGGAACACCGACAACCCGCACACCCACCTGATCGTGCGCGGGCGCGACGACGCCGGCAAAGACCTCATTATCGCGGGTGACTACATCGCCCACGGCTTCCGGCACCGCGCGGCCGAGCTGGCGACCGAATGGCTGGGGCCGCGCACTGAGCTGGAGATACAGCAGACCTTGCAGCGCGAGGTGGCGCAGGAGCGCTTGACGAGCCTGGATCGCACGCTCAAGCGCGAACTTGGCGACGATGGCCTGGTGCATGTCGAACGCCTAAACGAACCCCGGCTGCAACGCCAGCGACTGCTGTTGATCGGCCGGCTGCAACGCTTGCAGCACCTGGGACTGGCCGACGAGGTGAAACCTGGAACTTGGGCCGTCCATGCCGATGCCGAGAAGACCTTGCGCGCCCTGGGCGAGCGTGGCGACATCATCCGCACGATGCAGCGAGCCATGGGCGGCCAGCCGCGCGAGCTGGCGGTGTTCGAACCGGGTGACGATGGGCGCACTGTCATTGGCCGTGTGGCCGCGAAAGGGTTGACGGACGAGCTGCGCGACCGGGGCTACCTGGTCATCGACGGTGTGGATGTTCGTCGCCATTGACACCGGCGCCTCGCAATGTCGCCAGCAATTGGCGGATGCCGGCATACCGGTGTTCACCGATACCGTTTCCGCTCGCCGTACTACATCGTGGATCGCCTGTTCGGCGCGGCCGAACTGCGCCTTGGAGGTGACAAAGGCGACGTGGTGCGGATCGAACGCACGGATGGCACGCGGAGGAACTGACCATGAACCAGGACGATTCTCCCGACCTTGCACCGCAAGCGGGCAAGGTGGCGCCCGAGCCGGTGGCGCTGCGCGCCCAGCCGCGCCCGGTCACGCGCCTGAACCGGCGCACGCTGGCCATCCTCACCGGCGGCCTTTCGGTCGCCGTACTCGGGGCCACGATCTGGTCATTGCAGCCGCACCGGCGCGGCGCGGGCGAGCAGACCGAGCTATACAACGTGGACCGCGTCTCGAAGTCAGAAGGGCTGGATGGGTTGCCGGCCGACTACTCGAAGCTGCCGCCGAAGGTGCCCGAGCTGGGGCCGCCATTGCCGGGTGATCTTGGCCCTGCCATCGTGAAGTCGCAGCAGCCGGTGACGCCCACTTATGCGCCGCCGGGCCATGATCCCGCAGATGCCTTGCGCAAGGAAGCCGATGCGGCGGCGGCTTCGTCGGTATTCTTCCGCTCGGGCAAGCCAGGGCAGACCGCTGGCGCGGCCATGCAGGCAACGCCCGGTGCGCCCGGCATGGCCAACGCCTTGGCTGCCTTTGACCCGCTGGCTGCTGGCCCGGCCTCGACCGCGGCACAGCCGGCCGACCCGACTGCCACCCAGAACCGGCAAGATCAGAAGGAATCGTTCCTGAAAGCCGGTTCTACGGAAACGCGCAATTCAGGCAATCTGCAGATGCCGGCCTCGCCGTACCAGGTCATGGCCGGGACGGTGATTCCTGCGGCGCTGGTGACGGGCATCAAGTCCGATCTTCCGGGCGATGTGATCGCCACCGTGACGGAGCCGGTCTACGACACGGCCACCGGCAAGTTCCTGCTGATCCCGCAGGGATCGCGCATTCTGGGGCGCTACAACAGCCAGGTGAGTTACGGCCAGAGTCGTGTACAGATGATATGGAACCGGATCATCCTGCCGGATACGTCCTCGCTGACGCTGGATAATCTTGTGGGCACTGATCCGGCGGGCTATGCCGGCGTGGAGGACGAGGTTGACCGGCACTGGAGCCGCATCCTGGCCGGCGCGGCGTTGACCACGCTGCTGGGCGTGGGGGCCGAGCTGGCCGCGCCGGAAAACCGGCAGGACGGCAACCGCATCATCATCGCCGGGCGCGACGGCTTGCAGGACAGCGTAAACCAGGTGGGCCAGGAGATGACCCGGCGCAACATGAACATCCAGCCGACGCTGACGGCGCGACCGGGGTTGCCGGTGCGGATTATTGTGAATCGCGATTTACAGCTTCGTCCTTACCAGCCCTTGTTCTACCAGCGCGGAGGTGCCCGATGAGCACGACCCGAAAATTGCGGCTTGGCCCGCTGCCCAAGACGGAAAGCACGAAATTGACCTTTGTGTGCTCGGTCGGCCTGAAGGCCGACCTCGACCGCTATGCGGCGCTGCATGCGCAGGCCTATGGCGAGATGGTGGATGTCGCGATGCTGATCCCGCACATGCTGGAAGCATTCATGGCGGGGGATCGGGGATTCAAGAAAGGGGTGTCACCCAAACCTGCAGCGCAGAAGTCGCCTCCAGCCTGAAGCGCTGTCCATATCTTGCACAAGATGAAGCCATCAAACGCGCAGTCTCCGACTGCGCGTTTGCTTTTGGGCGGCGCACCCTTGCGGAGGGGTGCTATATCCCTTCTGTCGAAGGACGTTGAACGTTTCCGGCGTTTTGCCCCCTCTTGCATACCAGAACGTGAGCCAGGTGCCTCTCGATCATCTTCGTGCCCGGCAAGGGCTGGCGCCTGTCCGATGCCTGCGACATGAATCCCGTTCCCGAGTCGGAAGGTTTGAAGCTCAACGTCAGCGAGGCCGACAACACGATGGGCCTCGATCTAACGCGTTCGGTGGCACCGTACTTTCGGGTCTCTAAGAAGCTGGCCGACGAGATCGTCGCACGCAGCCAGGTCGTGGTGACGCAGTGGCCGAAGATCGCCGACAGCCTGAAAATTCGTGTTCGAGAGCAGGAGCGGATGGCTGCAGCATTTCGGCTCGCTGGCTGATCGTGCAATCGTTTCCTCGAAGGGTTTGAGCGTTTCCCTGAAGAAGCAGAGGATGAATTTCATCCGATCATCGAGAAAAAATGCGTCTCCATGCATCGCCTTAACCAGCAGGTTCAAGCTCGGCGACGGGTTTGCGCTCGATCGAAGCGTTGCGCGCTCGGGTATCGGTTTTTGCCGTTGTCATGGGAGCCTTTTTGGCTTTCATGGCAGAAGCAATAGACTCATCTTCGGAGGCGGAGCCATCCTCGCGTAGGCGGTCCAGGCAATCCGCCCATTGCTGGAGCATCACGCGCCGTTCATCCTGATATGCATGGCGGTTGTATGCAGCGCGCACTGCATTTGCCGGCACGTGCGCCAGGCAGTGTTCGATCACATCGATGTTTCCATGGATGCTGTTGAAGTAAGTGCTGAACGATGAGCGCATGCCGTGCGGTGTACCTTCACCGCTGAAGCCCAGTCGCTCCATCAGAGCGTTCAAGCTGCGGTTGGCCATCGGTCGCCGCGGGTCTATCCGGTTGGGGAACAAATGTTCTCTGTCGGGCGGTACGAGGGCGCGCAGGCGGGTTAGCAGCGCGATGGCCTGCGAGGACAGCGGCACCCAGTGTGCGCGCCTTGCTTTCATTCGCGACTCCGGAATCTCCCACTGGGCGCTTTCAAGATCAATTTCATTCCACCGGCCCTCAATGATTTCCGCCTTGCGACATGCGGTCAGTAATACCAACTGCATGGCGATGCGCGTTTCCTCGTTGATCCGAGTTGCCGCATCTAGGGTTCGTATGAAGCGGCCCACCTGTTTTTCGGACAGGGCAGGGTGGTTTTTCTGGTTGCGCTTCTTCATGATGCGCACGGGTGGTACAGGATTGTTTTCAATGAGCCCGGAGTCGATCGCATACTCGAACATGCCCCAAAGGTGGTTGCGCAGATTGCGCGCGGTTTCGGGGGCGCGTTTCTCAACGTCTTTGAGCAGCGCAGTGAGTTCAAGCCGGGCGATGCCTGCGATAGGGCGATCTTTGAGTTTGGGGAGTAGATCGTTGTCGATTTCCCGTTTGCGCTGCCTTACCGTGGTGGGCCGCAGGTCCGCAGCCGTGGCCGCATTCCAATCTTCCACAACGTTGGCGAATGCGCCTTTGTCTCGGTTTAATTGCTCTTGAACCTGGACGATTTTTTCGTCTTTTTTGGCCTGGGTTGGATTGATGCCCAGCGCTACCAGCTTGCGGGCATCGGCGTGCAGTTCGCGCGCCACTGCCAGGCTGACTTCGGGGAATGAGCCCAGAGCCTGAAGTCCTTCGATGCCGTTGATACGGAACTTGTAGCGCCACAGCTTGGAGCCGTTCGGCTGGACAAGAACGTAGAGTCCGCCGGTGTCAGCGAGCTTGTAGGCGCGAGCTTCCGGCTTTGCGGATTTGACCCTGAGAGTGGACAGCATGGGGCACCTCCATGACGATTCGCGTTGATAGTGTGCACTGGAATGGCCGCACCGATACCCCCAAATATACCCCCAATCGTTCAAGATTTAACGAAAACTCCTTGAACGTCATGAGACGGTATGATTTTTTAAGTTGTTGTTATGATTGGGTTTTTTGTGATTTTTGAGAAATCTTGAGACCACTTGAAACGCCAATGCCGAATTCAGGTTGCAATTTGCATGTTATTGGTCTCCAGCGCTTTACCAGCAAGCGCCAGTAGCTATTAAAAAAAGAGTGTGCGAAAGCGCCTGAAGAGTTGCTCAGGTGCGGCGCTCGAAGGTGGCGAAGCTGTAGGGCAGGCCGCCTGCGCTCACATGGTGGTGGCGTGCGGTCTCCACCCACTCGGGGCCGAGCTGGGGTGCGTGGGCATCGCCCTCGTAGTCGCGCGCGATCTCGGTCACCTCCACGCGCGTGGCCAAAGGCAGGGCCTGGGCGTAGATTTGCGCGCCGCCCATGACCCACACCACGGGGGAAGTTTGCTCTGCCAATGATAGCGCTTCACGCAGGCTGCAAGCACGCTGTGCCCCTGTTTCATGCCAATCAGCCTGGCGTGTCACGACGATGTTGGTGCGGCCGGGCAGCGGGCGAAAGCGCGCGGGCAGCGAGTCCCAGGTCTTGCGCCCCATGATGACCGGGTGGCCTTGGGTGAGTTGCTTGAAGTGCGCCAGGTCCTCGGGCAGGTGCCAAGGCATGGTGCCGTTGTGGCCGATCACGCCATTGGCGGCGCGGGCGTAGATGAGGGCGATTTCCATGATGCGACGAGCATAACGCCCGTGGCCCATGCACGGCTCGCACCACGAGGGGGCGGCGGCAGCGCATGGGCAAAAACAGCATGAACAGCCCCTGGGCTCATTCGTCCTGCACCTTGTGCTGGCCGACCAGTTTTTGCTGCACCCCGGGCGGCACCGCCTCGTAGTGCGATAGGGCCAAGGCGTAGCTGCCCTGGCCGGCGGTCATGGCATTCAGCCGGCTCTGGTAGTCGGTCAGCTCGGCCATTGGCGCCTCGCCATTCACGGTGAGCTGGCCCAGCCGGTCGCTGTCGGTGCCGCTGACCACGCCGCGGCGCGCGGCCAAGTCGCCCGTGATGGCGCCCGTCGCACTCTCCGGTGCGGTGACCTGGATGCGCGCGATCGGCTCCAGCACTACCGGCCCGGCCTCGCGGATGGCAGCCTGGAAGGCCCTCTTGCCCGCAGTGACGAAGGCCACCTCCTTGCTGTCCACCGCGTGGTGCTTGCCGTCGTACACGACCACGCGCACATCCTGCACCGGGTAGCCGGCGATCACGCCCTCGGTCAGTGCCTCGCGCACGCCCTTTTCCACCGCTGGCATGAACTGGCCGGGAATGGTGCCGCCCTTGACCTGGTCCACGAACTCGAAGCCCGCGCCACGCGCCAGCGGCTCGATGCGCAGATGCACCTCGCCAAACTGGCCGGAGCCGCCGCTTTGCTTCTTGTGGCGGTACTGCGCCGCCGCGTTGCGCGTGATGGTCTCGCGGTAGGCAATGCGGGGCGCTTGCGTGTCCACCTCGAACTTGTAGACATCGCGCAGGCGCTCCAGCAGCACACGCAGGTGCAGATCGCCCAGGCCGCGGGCGATGGTCTGGTTGGTGGCCGGCACATGCTCAATCAGCAGGCAAGGGTCCTCGGCCACCAGCTTGTTCATGATGTCCCACATGCGCTGCTCGTCACCGCGCCGCTTTGGCGCAATCGCGATACCGTGCACCGGCATCGGAAAGGGCAGGGGCTTGAGGTGGATAGGCTCGTCTTGCGCGGCGTCGTGCAGTACGGCGTCAAAGTGCAGCTCGTCGACCTTGCCGATGACGCAGATGTCGCCCGGCCCGGCGTTCGCCACCTCGACATGGGTCTTGCCCTGTTGCCGGTACACATGGGCCACCTTGAACGGTTTGCGCCCGTCGCCCACGTACAGCTGCATGCCGGGCATGATCGTGCCCTGGTGCACGCGCACAAAGCCCAGCTTGCCCACATAGGGGTCGATGCTGACCTTGAACACATGGCCCAGCACATGGGCCGCCGCATCGGGCCTGGCGCGCAGCGGTTGCGCGGCATCGCCCTCGCCGTTCAGAAAATCGGGCGGATTGCCCTCGGTCGGGTTCGGCAGCAGCCTGGCAATCACATCGAGCAGCTCGGCCACGCCCGCGCCCGTGCGCGCCGAGACAAAGCACACCGGCACCAGATGTCCCTCGCGCAGCGCCTGCTCCAGCGGCGCGTGCAGCTCGCCGGGGTCGACGTCGCCGTCATTCAGATAGCGTTCGACAAAGCCGGCATCGACCTCCACCACCTGTTCGACCAGTGCACGGTGGGCATCCTGCACGGCACCAAAATCGCTGTGCCCAGTGCGCTGGTAGAAGCAATCCACCACCTGCGTCGCCCCCGCGTCCGGCAGGTTCAGCGGCAGGCACTCCTTGCCAAACGTTGCCTGAATGTCGGCCAGCAAGGCGGGCAGATCGGCGCCTTCGGCGTCGATCTTGTTGACGATGATCAGGCGGTCCAGCTGTCGCTCGGCCGCGTACTCCATCATGCGCCGCGCCATCGGCTCGATGCCCGCCGCGGCGCTGATGACGATGGCCGCCGTTTCCACCGCCTCCAGTGCGGCCAGGCTCTGGCCGATGAAGTCGGGCAGGCCGGGCGTGTCGATCAGGTGGATGCGGCAGCCGCCATGCTCGGCATGCATGACCGAAGACTGCAGCGAGTGCTGGGTCTTGATCTCCAGCGGATCATGGTCGCTGACGGTGGTGCCGCGCTCCACGCTGCCTGCCACCTTGATGGCGCCGGCGTGCAGCAGCAGCGCCTCGGCCAGGGTGGTCTTGCCGGCCGCCGTGGGCCCGAGCAGGCACAGGTTGCGGATGCTTTCGATGGAAGGTGCGGCAGATGGGGTCATCGTTCATTGCTCCTCGAAGGCCGCCAGCTTCGCAGGTAGTTTCAACGATGTCTACTGCGGGTCCCAAAAAGGTTGCAGCCGCCCAGGATTTACACCGCCACCGGCGCCTTGATGGCCGGGTGGCACTGATAGTCGAGCACTTCAAAGTCATCAAACTGGTAGTCGAAGATGCTGTCGGGCCGGCGCTTGATATTCAGCACCGGGTAGGGATAGGGTGCGCGCGCCAGTTGCGTCTGCACCTGCTCGGTGTGGTTGCTGTAGATGTGGCAGTCGCCGCCGGTCCAGATGAAGTCGCCCACTTCCAGGTCGCACTGCTGCGCCACCATGTGCGTGAGCAGTGCGTATGACGCAATGTTGAAGGGCACGCCCAGAAAGATGTCGGCGCTGCGCTGGTAAAGCTGGCAGCTTAGGGTGCCCCTGCCGCCCGGCGTGGTGGCGGGGGCCACATAAAACTGGAAGAAGGCATGGCAGGGCATCAGCGCCATCTTGTTGAGGTCGGCCACGTTCCAGCTGCTCACGATGATGCGGCGCGAGTCGGGGTTGGTCTTGAGCGTATCGATCACCTGGCTGATCTGGTCGATATGGCCGCCATCGGGCGTGGGCCAGCTGCGCCACTGCACGCCATAGACCGGGCCCAGGTCGCCATCGGGGCGCGCCCATTCGTCCCAGATCGTGACGCCGCGTTCTTTGAGCCACAGGTTGCTGCTGGAGCCCGTGAGGAACCACAGCAGCTCCACGATGATGGACTTGAGGTGCACCTTTTTCGTGGTGACCAGCGGAAAGCCCTCGCGCAGGTCAAACCGCATCTGGTGGCCAAAAACGCTTTTTGTGCCCGTGCCCGTGCGGTCACCCTTGTCCATGCCGTGCGTGAACACATGGCGCATGAAATCTTCGTATTGCGTGCGCACGGGGCGCAGGGTAGGGGCGGAAGTCATGGGGGAAAAGCAGGCGTTTGAAGCGTTTGACAAGGGGCGGCGGCGTGCTGTGGCGCCGGGCCCGATAGTGTGCCACCGATGGTCGAGTCGGGTTCCGTGGCTGCGGGGCGGTGGGCTGGCCCGGGAGTCATCAGGCGCCAAATCCCGTGGTGGGCACCTCGGTGCCGTCCTCGAACAGCAGCGTACGTTCGGGCCAGCGCAGGGCGGCCAGCCGGTATTGCGGGTCGTGGGGCGTGCCGGCCTTGCGGGCCCGCCAGCGGCCACCCACCGAGTAGTCCACGCAAAAGACGTTGTGGCGCTGGCCATGCCAGGCAAAGGGCGGTGTGTGGCCAAACAGGCCGGCCTCTTCGGGCGTCAGGTCGCCCAGGGCGCGGGGCGTCAGCACGATGGGTCGCCGCCAGTAGTGGCCCATCACCACGGGGGTGGCGTCGGTGTAGCTGTCCCACCAGGCAATGCGCTCGACAAAGCGCCATTTGCCGCCAGCATGGAAGGGGTCGGTGCCCTGGCGTTCGACCCCCGAGGTCAGTACCTTGAGCGGGTTCAGCATGGCCTTGAGCAGCTCGTTGTCGGCGTGGGCCTGCAGGAAGGGTGGCTTGTGCAGCGGGTCTTCCAGGTCGTGCGGCCACTGCTGGCGCTCGGCCGCCATGCGCCGGGCCAGCGTGCCGTCTTGTGCCTGCCGGCGCACCTCGGCTTCCCAGTGGTCGTATTCGGCGCGCACGCTGCCAGCGGCCAACTGGCGGGCGGCGGCGATCTGGGTGGGCAGCCAGGCGGCGTGCACGATGCGCAGATCGTCTCGCTCTAGCGCCACGGGCAGGGTGCCCAGAAAGGCGACGATGGCCGCACGCTCGCTGGCCGTGGGGCGGGCAAAGGGTGCGTATTTGCCCTCGTCGGAGGCCAGGCGCGCATCGAAGTACCAGCCGGCACCGTCCTTGGCGTCGTTGCGCAGCAGGTTGATCTCGTGGTTGCCGATCACGGCCACGGCGCTTGCGCTGGCCACCAGCTGCGCCACGCGGGCGAGCACGGCGGGGCTGTCGGGGCCCCGGTCGCAGAAGTCGCCCACAAAGACCAGCGTGCGGCCATCACGGTGCCGGCCCTGGGCGTCGTAGCCCAGATGGGCCAGCAACTGCTCCAGTGCGTCGATTTCGCCATGGATGTCGCCGACGATGTCGAGCGCCCCCGGGGGCAGGGCTTGGATGAGGCTCATGCGGTGCTTGGCTTGTGGCCTGTTTAAGGTGTTTTAATGCGCTGGCCCTTGCTGGTTAAGCGCTAGAAGCTATCGAAATAGAAGCGTTTGCAGGGGACAGGCAACGGCCCGCCATCAAGGCGCCGGGGCTGTCGGCACGGCCGGTGCGCTGCCCAGCACGCGCCCCGGGTTCATGATGCCTTGCGGATCAAGCGCCGCCTTAATGGCGCGCATCATCGCCAGCGCCGTGGGTGACTGGTACTTTTCCAGCTTGTCCACCTTGAGTGCGCCAATGCCGTGCTCGGCCGAGAACGAGCCGCCGAATTGCGCCACGGCCTCGTACACCAGGTGGTTGACGTTTTCTTCCTGCTCGCGCAGGAACACCTTGGGGTCGCCATCCACGGGGCCTGCACGTTGTAGTGCAGGTTGCCATCGCCCAGGTGGCCGAAGTTGACCAGGCGCACGCCGGGAATCTCGCGCGCCATCATGGCATCGGCATATTCGACAAACGCCGGAATGCGCGAAATGGGCACCGAAATGTCGTGCTTGATGTTCAGCCCCTCTTCGGCTTGCGCCAGCGGAATGCTCTCGCGGATATGCCACAGGTTATGCGCTTGCGAGAGGTTTTCTGCCACCACCGCATCGGTCACGCAGCCGGCCTCGAAAGCGGTTTCGAGCAGCGCCTCAAAGCGTGCGCGGGCGTGGTCCTCGGATTCGCTGTCGGAGTTTTCCAGCAAAACGCCATAGGGCACGTCTTCCTGCTCGATGAAGGGCACGCGCAGTTGCGGCATGTGCTTGTGCACCAGGCCCAGGGCAAAGCGGCCCATTACTTCAAAGCCGGTGAGCCCCGCGCCCAGGTGCTTGTGCGCCAGTCCCAGCAGTGCCACGGCATGTTCCATGGAGGGCACGGCGGCCCAGGCCGTGAGCTGCGCCGCGGGCTTGGGGTACAGCTTGAGCGTGGCGGCGGTGATGATGCCCAGCGTGCCTTCGCTGCCAATGAACAGGTTGCGCAGGTCATAGCCCGTGTTGTCCTTGCGCAGGCCCTTGAGGCCGTTCCAAATGTCGCCCTTCGGTGTGACCACTTCGAGGCCCAGGCACAGGTCGCGCGCATTGCCGTAGCGCACCACCTGCGTGCCGCCGGCATTGGTGCCCAGGTTTCCGCCGATGGTGCAGCTGCCCTCGGCGGCCAGCGACAGGGGGAACAGCAGGCCCGCCTTGTCGGCCGCGTCCTGCACGTTCTGCAGGATGCAGCCGGCCTCTACCGTCATGGTGAGGTTGTCCTTGTCGAGGGCGCGCACGGCGGCCATGCGCGTGAGGCTCAGCACCACCTGCGTGCCCGAGGTGTCAGGCGTCGAGCCCACGGCCAGGCCGGTGTTGCCGCCCTGCGGCACGATGGATGTGCCCGAAGCTGCGCAGGCGCGCACCACGGCCGCCACTTCGTCGGTGTTGCCGGGGCGCACCACGGCCAGCGCCTTGCCGCGTTCGCGGCGGCGCCAGTCTTGCTCCCAGGCGCTCAGGTCGCCGTCGGTCAGGACATGGGGGGCCCCCACAATGCGCCGCAAGGTGTCAATCAGGGTGGACATAGTGGTCTTTCAGGAAACAGTGAACGGGGCTGTGTGAGCCGGCAGTGTCTGTGGGGTGTTACGGCGCAACCGCAGCGGCGGCGTCGGCGGCGGCCTGGGCCCGGGCGTTGCGCTGGCGCAGCCGTATATGCATCGTGCAGGCCGTGAAAAGCACCACGCACAGCACGATCTCGGCGCCGGCCAGCCACGCACCCGGTGGGGCATCGCCCCACGCGCGCACCACCCCCTCGATGAAGTACAGCCAGATCACCAGGCTGACCCAGCGGTAGGTATACATGCGGTTCTTCAGGATGCCGGCCAGCGGAATGAACAGCGGCAGCGCCTTGAGCGCCAGCCACGAGCCGCCGGGGCGCAGCGGGGCCAGCACCAGCTCCCAGGCCAGGCACAGGGCAATCAGCGCCAGCAGGCTGCCGGCGGCGAGCCAGCGGGTGGCGGCAACGGCGTTGCCAGGGGTGGGATGCGATGGGTTCATGGAAGGTGTTGTCGAATAAAGGGGCGGTGCGGGCTGCGCACCAGCCCGGCGGTTGGGCCCACAATGCGCGCTTGATTCAGCACAAATAGTCAGCATCCATGCAGCGTTATCAAAACAACCCCGTGGTCCGTGGCCGGGCCTAGGATCATATCGGCCATGTCCTTGACCCCACAGACCATGGTCCAGCGCCTGCAGGCGTTGCTGACCGAGTTGTCGCACTTTCCCTGGAATACCACCGCCCAGACGCTGCGCGAGCGGTTTCGTGAAGACCGCCTGGGCCTGACGGCCAGCAGCCTCACGTTCACCACCATTCTTGCTCTTGTGCCTTTTGTGACCGTGGCGCTGGCCTTGTTCACGGCGTTTCCCATTTTCGGCCAGTTGCAGGGGGTGCTGCAGCGCTGGCTGGTGGACAGCCTGGTGCCCGACAGCATCTCGCGCCAGGTGCTGGGTTACCTCACCCAGTTCGCGGCCCAGGCCAGCCGGCTGGGCGTGGCGGGGTTCAGCATCTTGCTGGTGACGGCGCTGGCGCTGATTTTGACCATCGACCGCACCCTCAACAACATCTGGCGCGTGCGGCGCCTGCGGCCGCTGGGCCAGCGGGTGCTGATCTACTGGGCCGCCATCACGCTGGGGCCCGTGGTGCTGGGCGCCAGCCTGGCGCTCACGTCGTATGTGATGTCAGCCTCGGGCGGGCTGGTTCAGGTCGTTCCCAATGGCATGCGGTTGCTGTTCGATTCCATCGAATTTTTTGTGCTGGCAAGTGGCATGGCTGCGCTGTACCACTATGTGCCCAACACGCCCGTGAAGTGGCGCCACGCCTGGGCCGGCGGCCTGTTTGTGGCCGTGTGCATCGAGCTGGCCAAGAAGGTGCTGGCCATCTACCTGGGCAAGGTGCCGACCTATTCGGTGGTGTACGGCACCTTTGCCACGCTGCCCATTTTGCTGGTCTGGATCTATGTGGCGTGGGTCATCGTGCTGCTGGGGGCGGTGGTCGCGGCCTACCTGCCCAGCTTGCTGGCCGGCGTGGCGCGGCGCGGCACGGTGCCGGGCTGGGCTTTCCAGCTGGCGGTGGAGGTGCTGCAGGAGCTGCAGCGCGCCCGCCGCCACATCAGCAAGGGCCTGCGTGCCAGCCAGCTGGCGCATGTGTTGCGTGTGGACGTGCTGCAGCTGGCGCCGGTGCTTGACGCCCTGACCGCGCTCGACTGGGTGGGGCGCACCAGCGACCCGGCGCAGAGCGCTGCCGACGACCCCGAGCCACGCTATGTGCTGCTGGCCGACCCCGAAAGAACACTGCTGGAGCCGCTGCTGCAGCGCCTGCTGCTGGACCGCTCCGGCAGCCTGGAGCCCCTGTGGGGCAGCGCCGGGCTGGCGCAACTGCATCTGGCGGATTTGCTGCAAAAAGAATAGCTGTTGGCGCTTATGGGTAAGCGCTGGGAGGTTATTTATTCGTGTATTCAACCGCGAAGTGCGCAGCTGTCCAGTAAAGGTGTTCTACGTCGTTGTGCTTGCCTGGCCAGCCCATCGCGGCACTGCTGGGTGCGTCCAACGGCCGTTTCAACGGTTTGTGCAGGCCTTGCTGGCGGCGTCTGAACAACGGGTTCGGGCTTGCAGATTGCATTTTTTGAAATACTACGGACGGGCTCTGTTGAGCAGATGCCGGTAAATCAGGTAAGTCTTTATTCCAGATGGCGGATTGCCTTGCAAGGGCTGCGGCGTAGTGCTAAACCGCACCAGCGGTGAATTTCTCACGCAACTGATCAGGAGCGACCGGTCGGTCTTTCTCCATCCTTTGTGCCAGGGGCGAATTCCGCCGCAGCGAAGGAGAAAGCCATGAAAAATTTGCAAACCCAGCAGGTGCGGGCGTTGAAAGAGGGGCTTCAGGGTCCGGTGATTCTTCCGGATGACTATGCCTACGAAGCCGCGCGCAAGGTCTGGAACGCGATGATCGACAAACACCCTGCAGCCATCGTCTGCTGCACGACCACCGCGGATGTGGTGCATGCGGTGAATTTTGCGCGCGACCAAGGCTTGCCGCTGGCCGTGCGCGGCGGTGGTCATAACATTGCCGGCAGCGCGCTGTGCAACGACGGCCTCGTCATTGATCTGTCGGAGATGCGGGCGGCGCAGGTGGATGCCGACGCGCGCCGCATCACCATCGAAGGCGGTGCCACACTGGCGGATTTTGATGCCGCCACCCAGGCCCACGGCCTGGCGACGCCGCTGGGCATCAACTCCACTACCGGCGTCGCCGGCCTCACGCTGGGCGGCGGCTTTGGCTGGCTCAGCCGCAAATACGGCATGACCATCGACAACCTGGAATCGGCCGAAGTGGTGACGGCGGCTGGAGAGGTGCTGCATGCCAGCGCCACCGAGCATCCAGACCTGTTCTGGGCGCTGCGCGGCGGCAGCGGCAATTTCGGGGTGGTGACCCGTTTCGAGTTCCGGCTGCATCCCGTGGGCCCGAATCTGTTGGCTGGGCTGATCGTGTTTCCGATTGCCGAGGCAAAACAGGTGCTGCAGCAGTACCGCGAATTCATGGACAAGGCGCCTGACGAACTGTCGGTCTGGGTCGTTCTGCGCAAGGCGCCGCCGCTGCCGTTCCTGCCGGAAAGCGTTCACGGCCAGGAGGTCATCGTGCTGGCGCTGCTCTACACCGGCGACCCGGCGCAGGGAAAAGCGCTGGTCGAGCCGCTGTTCCACTTTGGCGCACCGGTTGGCACCCATGTCGACGTGATGCCCTACGTGGCCTGGCAAAAAGCCTTTGATCCGCTGCTCACGCCCGGTGCACGCAACTACTGGAAGTCCCACAATTTTTCGGAGCTCAAGGACGGACTGTTCGATACCGTCATCGACTACATCGCCAGGTTGCCATCGCCCCAGTGCGAGATATTTTTCGGTGCCATTGGCGGCGCCACCACCGAGCCCGCGCCCGATGCCGCCGCCTATGCCCACCGGGATGCCCGCTTCGTCATGAACGTTCACGGCCGCTGGGACGACCCGGCTGATGACGCGCGCGGCATGGGCTGGGCGCGCGACTTCTTCAAGGCGTCGGCGCCTTATGCCAGCGGCGGTGTCTATGTCAATTTTCTGACCGACGATGAGAGCGACCGGGTGAAGGCGGCCTACGGCCAGAACTACGATCGCCTGGCGCAGATCAAGCGCCAGTACGACCCTGCCAACCTGTTCAGCACCAACCAGAATATCCGACCCGCCTGACCGCGCCCCTCGCTGGGGCAGGTCGGAAAAAAACTGTTTTGGGATCAAACAGGTGGCATGCTCATGCGTTCAAAAAATCCCGAATGGCCATCAGCGTACCGTCGGGCGCCTCGGTCATCTGGTTGTGCCCCACGGGCAGGTTTACCACCTGCACGGCCCGGCCCGCGTTGCGGGCAATGGCGATCAGGCCTTGCGCGGCTTTGGGCGCGGTCATCTGGTCTTGCGCACCCAGCGCAAACAGCACGGGGCACTGCACCTGGGCCATGGCCTGCTCGCCGTTGGCATAACTGTCGCAGGCCACGAAGCCGCGGTGAAACAGGTTGACCTGCGGATTGCTGCGCAGCACCTTGCGGCCCAGCGCCATGCCCGCGCCATACACCCAGAAGCCCGCACCCGACGGAGGTGCCAGCGTGCTGCGCGAGAACACGTTGACCATGCGCAGCGCCTTTTCGGGCGAATTCAACGCCGATTCGATGAGCGCGGGCGACACCTTCATGGGGTAGGCCGTGCCCACCAGCACCAGGTGGCTCACGCGCGGGCCCAGTTGCGCGGCCGCTTCCAGCGCAATCAGCGAGCCCCAGCTGTGGCCGACCAGCGCGGCGCGTTCAATGCCCAGGGCATCGAGCAGCGCCGCCACAAAAGCAGCGCCTTGCTCGACGCTGGCCGGGGCATCGCCGCCGCTGCGGCAGTGGCCGGGCAGGTCGATGGCCAGCACGTTCCAGCCGTGGTTGGCCATGTAGCGGCTTTGCAGGGCCCACACGCTGTGGTCGTTGAGGACGCCGTGGATGAACACCACCGTGGGCTTGGTGGCATCAAACGCCTTGCCGCCGGTGTAGCAATAAATCGGGTTGCCGTGGACTTGGACATGCATGGTCAGGCCCCCGCTTTCTCGGCCGCCTTGAGGGCGCGCTTCAAGTCGTCGATCAGGTCGTCGGCATCTTCCAGGCCAATCGACAGCCGGATCGTGCCCTGGCTGATGCCGGCGTTGGCCAGGGCTTCGTCGGTCATGCGGAAATGCGTGGTGCTGGCCGGGTGGATCACCAGGCTGCGGCAGTCTCCCACATTGGCCAGGTGGCTGAAGACCTTGAGGGTTTCGATGAACTTCTTGCCCTGCTCGCGGTTGCCTTGGAGGTCAAAGCTGAACACCGAGCCCGCGCCGCGCGGCAGCAGCTTTTGCGCCAGTGCGTGGCTGGGGTGCGATGCCAGCATGGGGTGGCCCACACGCGATACAAAAGGCTGTGCGGCCAAAAATTCGACCACCTTTTCCGTGTTGCGCATGTGGCGTTCCATGCGCAGGGGCAGGGTTTCGATGCCCTGCAGGATGAGCCAGGCCGTGTGCGGGCTCATGCAGGCGCCAAAGTCGCGCAGGCCCTCGCGGCGCGCGCGCAGCAAAAAGGCGCCCACGGTGCTTTCTTCGGTGAACACCATGTTGTGAAATCCGTCATAAGCCTCGGTCAGCTCGGCAAACTTACCGGCGGATTTCGGGCCGTCCCAGTCAAAGCTGCCGCCATCGACCACGATGCCACCGATCACGGTGCCGTGGCCCGACAGGAACTTGGTGGCCGAGTGGTAGACCAGATCGGCGCCATGTTCAAACGGCTTGATGAGCCAGGGCGACGTGAGGGTGGAGTCCACCAGCAGCGGCACGCCGGCCTCGTGCGCTATGGAAGACACGGTGGGGATGTCCAGCACCTCCAGTCCCGGGTTGCCCACGGTTTCGCCAAAAAACAGCTTGGTGTTGGGCCGCACGGCGGCGCGCCAGCCGTCGATGTCGCCGGGCTTGACAAAGGTGGTCTCGATGCCGAAGCGGCGCAGTGTGTAGTGCAGCAGGTTTTGCGAGCCGCCATACAGCGCCGTGCTGGCCACGATGTGGCTGCCCGCGCCCATGAGCGTCGCCACTGCGAGATGCAGCGCAGCCTGACCGCTGGCCACGGCAATGGAGCCCACGCCGCCTTCCAAGGCAGCCACGCGCTGCTCCAGCACCGCATTGGTGGGGTTGCTGATGCGGCTGTAGACATGGCCCGGGCGTTCGAGGTTGAACAGCGAGGCCGCATGGTCGCTCGATTCAAAGACAAACGAGGTCGTCAGGTGGATGGGTACGGCACGCGCGCCGGTGGCAGGGTCGGGCGAGGCGCCTGCGTGCAGCGCCAGCGTGTCAAAGCCGGGGTCGGAGTAGCCGGGCATCAAAGTCTCCAGGGTTGTCTGTGCAGCCGGGCATTGTGGGCTATATTTGCCGCGAACCAGCCTGTTGCGCCCAGCGCGCCCTCGGAGACACCACCATGAAAGTCAGCGATATCCTTCGCGTCAAAGGGAACACCCTCTACACCGTGACACCGGACGAGCCCATTGCCGTTGCCTTGAGCGTGATGGCTGAAAAAGACATTGGCTCGCTGGTGGTGATGGAGCTGGGGGACCTGGTGGGCATGCTCACATTCCGCGAAGTGATCCAGGCGACCGTGCGCAACGGTGGCGGCGTGGGCTCCATGCTGGTCCGCTCGGCCATGGACGACCATCCCCTGACCTGCACGCTCGAAACCGACATGGACGAGGTGCGCCGCATGATGCTCGATCGCCACGCGCGCTATATGCCCGTGATGGACCGCAAGATGCTCATGGGTGTGATCAGCTTCTACGACGTGGCCAAGGCGGTGGTGGACGCCCAGAATTTCGAGAACAAGATGCTCAAGGCCTACATCCGCGACTGGCCCGAGGACGCAGCCAAGGCCTGACGCGCTGGGCCGGGTGCGCATCACGCTGTGACCCGGACTGTGATCGGGCACGGCGCGGCTCTGGGATAATCCGGCGCCATGAGCGGCAACACCTTCGGCACCCTATTCGCAGTCACCAATTTTGGTGAATCCCACGGCCCGGCCATTGGCTGCGTGATCGACGGCTGCCCGCCCGGCATGCCGCTTGCCGAGGCCGACATCCAGGCCGATCTGGACCGGCGACGCCCCGGCACGAGCCGCCATGTCACGCAGAGGAGCGAGCCCGATGCGGTCGAAATTCTCTCGGGTGTGTACGAGGGCAAGACCACCGGCACGCCGATTGCCCTGCTGATCCGCAACACCGACCAGCGCAGCAAGGACTACAGCAACATTGCCGAGAGCTTTCGGCCCGGCCACGCCGACTACACCTACTGGCACAAATACGGCATCCGCGATCCGCGCGGCGGTGGCCGCTCGTCGGCCCGCCTGACGGCGCCCACGGTGGCAGCCGGTGCGGTGGCCAAGAAGTGGCTGGCCCAGCAATACGGAGCGCGGTTCCGAGCGTGCATGACGCAGCTCGGTGAGCTGGCCATCCCGTTCGAGAGCTGGGACCACGTGAGCAACAACCCCTTCTTCGTCCCCGTGGCCGACGTGCAGCAGTACGAGGACTACATGGACGCCTTGCGCAAGGCGGGAGATTCCTGCGGTGCCCGCATCCGTGTGCAGGCCACGGGGGTGCCGGTGGGATTGGGCGAGCCCTTGTTCGACAAGCTCGATGCCGATATCGCCTACGCCATGATGGGGCTCAATGCCGTCAAGGGCGTGGAGATTGGCGCCGGCTTTGCCAGCGTGGCCCAGCGCGGCACCACGCATGGCGATTCAATGAGCCCAGAGGGTTTTCGCAGCAACAACGCCGGCGGCGTGCTGGGCGGCATCAGCACCGGGCAAGACCTGGAAGTGAGCATTGCCATCAAGCCCACCAGTTCCATCATCAGCCCGCGCGAGTCGATCGACATCCACGGCCAGAGTGCCGAGGTGGTCACCAAGGGCCGCCACGACCCCTGTGTGGGCATTCGCGCCGCGCCTATTGCCGAGGCGCTGCTGGCCCTGGTGGTGATGGACCACGCCCTGCGCCACCGCGCCCAGTGCGCCGATGTGGTGGCCAGCGTGCCGCCCATCCGGGCTTCGTTTCTTTAAGGACTCAGGTGGCCCGGTTGCCCGCGATGGCCCGGTGGTTATCGCTCCAGGGCGTACGCACCGCCGCTGCCATGGGCGTGCTGGCTATCTTGGCCAGTTGTGCGGCCGTGGCGCCGGCTCCGCAGCACATCGACATCACGCTGATTGGTTTCAACGACCTGCATGGCCACCTGGAGCCGCCGCGCGTGGCGGTCAGCGTGCCGGGCCTGCGGGGCCCGTGGCCGTGCCGGCGGGTGGCGCGGCCTATCTGGCCAGCGCCATTGCGGCGCTCAAGGCTCGCAATCCGCACCACGCGGTGGTGTCCGCGGGCGACATGGTGGGGGCTTCGCCGCTGGTGTCGGCCCTGTTTCTGGACGAGCCCACCATCGAGGCTGTCAACCGCATGCAGATCGACTTCAACGCCGTGGGCAACCACGAGTTTGACCGCGGCTGGCGCGAGCTGTTGCGGCTGCAGCATGGCGGCTGCGAGCAGTTCACCGTGCGCACGCCCTGCCAGCTATCCCGGCCGTTTGAAGGGGCCCGCTTCGGTTTTCTGGCCGCCAACACCGTGCGCGAGGATGGCCAGACGCTGTTGCCACCCACGGGGCTCAAGCGGTTTCACGAAGGGGGCGCCACGGTTACCGTGGGGTTCATCGGTCTCACGCTCAAGGCCACCCCCACCATGGTGTCGCCCGCCGGCGTGGCCGGCCTGCGGTTCGAGGACGAGGCCGCCACCGCCAATGCGCTCGTGCCGCAACTGCGGGCCCAGGGTGCCGATGTGATTGTGGTGGTGATCCACGAGGGCGGAGGCACCACGGCCGGCATCACCGAAACCAGCTGCGCGGGACTGAGCGGCGACATCGTGCCCATCCTTGAGCGGCTGGACCCGGCGATCGACGTAGTGGTGTCGGGCCACACGCATCGGGCCTATGTGTGCGACTACGCCAGCGTGAACCCGCAGCGCCCATTTCTGCTGACCAGCGCAGGCTTGTATGGCACGCTGGTCACCGACATTGCCCTGCGCGTGGACACCCGCACACGCCGCGTGCTGCGCAAGGCGGCGCGCCAGGTCATCGTGCAGGGCGAAGGGTTCACAGGCCCGCAGGGCCGGGTGGACACAAATGCGGTCGTGCCCGTGTATGCCGCCGACCCCGGCGTGCAGCACATCGTGTCCACCTACCGCGCAGCGGCCGTGCCGCTGGCCCAGCGGCCCGTGGGGCAGGCCATCGCCGCCATCGTGCGGCAGCCCGCCCCGTCGCTCGAAACACCGCTGGGCAACCTGATTGCCGATGCCCAGCTGCATGCGACGCGCCTGCCCGGGCAGGGCGGGGCGCAGATGTCCGTCATGAACCCCGGCGGCGTGCGTACCGATCTGGTGCCCGACGAGCGCGGGCTGGTGCGCTATGGGCAGCTGTTTGCCGTGCAGCCTTTTGGCAACCACCTGGTGGTCAAGAGCCTTACCGGGGCCCAGTTGCGCGCGGCGCTGGAGCAGCAGTTTCACAGTGGCACCAATACGCCAGAGCGGCCGCGCGTGCTGTCGGTGTCGGCGGGGTTTGGCTATTCCTACGATCTGTCGCGACCGGCCGGTGCGCGCATCAGCCATATGGTGTTGCACGGCCAGCCAGTGAGCGACGAAACCCGCGTTCGCGTCGCCATGAGCAACTATCTGGCCGGCGGTGGCGACAATTTTACGGTGTTCGCGCAGGCGCCCGACATGCTGGGCGGCGGCCAGGACCTGGACGCGCTGGAGGCGTATTTCCGCACCCACAGCCCGGTGGCGCCCCCGGCGACGAACCGTATCATCCGCAGTGCCGAGGGCACGGGATCAAGCCAATAACAATCAAAAGTGCCGCAGGCGCTTGTGCATCAAGCGCTGGTAGCTCTTTTTTTGATAGTGAACCGTTGCGGGCGTAGAACCGCTGCCTCGGCACCGTGTGGCCTGTTGGCGATGGTGTCTGGTCAGAATTTGCTATTCAATTAATAGCTTATGGCGCTTTATGCATAGGCGCTGCGGGCCAGAAATGCCCTTAATTTGACGCGTTTTACTTGCGAACCTCATCGACCATCGCACGGAAATCGTCGATGTCTTCGAAGCTGCGGTACACGCTGGCAAAACGGATGTAGGCCACCTTGTCGAGCTTTTTGAGCTCGCGCATGACCAGTTCACCAATGCGGCTGGAAAGCACTTCGCGCTGCCCCAGGTTGAGCAGCTTTTCCTCGATGCGCTCGATGGCGCTGTCGATCTGGACAGTGCTGACCGGACGCTTGCGCAGGGCCAGATTGAACGAGGCGAGCAGCTTGCCGCGCTCGTACTCGATGCGGCGGCCATCCTTTTTGACGATGGCCGGAAAATTCACTTCCGGCCGCTCGTAGGTGGTGAAGCGTTTTTCGCAGGCGCCGCACTGGCGCCTGCGGCGGATGAAGACCCCGTCCTCCGACACCCGGGTCTCTACGACCTGCGTTTCAAGGTGGCTGCAGAAGGGGCACTTCATGGGGGCGATGCGCCGGGATTAACCGTAGACCGGGAACCGAGCCGTCAGCGCGTTGACCTTGGCGCGCACGGCGGCGATGTTGGCCTCGTCACGCGGGTTGTCCAGCACGTCGGCGATCAGGTTGGCGGTGATGCGCGCTTCTTCTTCCTTGAAGCCGCGCGTGGTCATGGCAGGGGTGCCAATGCGCACGCCGCTCGTGACCATCGGCTTTTCAGGGTCGTTGGGGATGGCGTTCTTGTTGATGGTCATGTGGGCAGCGCCCAGCACGGCCTCGGCTTCCTTGCCAGTGATGCCCTTGGCACGCAGGTCGACCAGCATCACGTGGCTTTGCGTGCCGCCGCTCACAATGCGCAGGCCGCGTGCGGTCAGCGTCTCGGCCACCACCTTGGCGTTCTTGGCCACCTGTTCCTGGTAGGCCTTGAACTCGGGCTGCATCGCTTCCTTGAAAGCCACTGCCTTGGCCGCGATCACGTGCATCAGCGGGCCGCCTTGCAGGCCGGGGAAAATGGCGCTGTTGATGGCCTTTTCGTGCTGGGCCTTCATCAGGATGATGCCGCCGCGCGGGCCGCGCAGGCTCTTGTGCGTGGTGGAGGTGACCACGTCGGCGTGTGGCACGGGTTGGGGTACACACCGGCAGCGATCAGGCCGGCGTAGTGGGCCATGTCCACCATGAAGATGGCGCCGATTTCCTTGGCTATTCTTGCAAAGCGCTCGAAATCGATGTGCAGGCTGTAGGCCGAGGCACCGGCAATGATGAGTTTGGGCTTGTGTTCCCGTGCCTTGGCTTCCATCGCGTCGTAGTCAATGGCTTCCTGGGCGTTGAGTCCATAGGAGATGACGTTGAACCACTTGCCCGACATGTTCAGTGGCATGCCGTGGGTCAGGTGGCCGCCTTCGGCCAGGCTCATTCCCATGATGGTGTCGCCAGGCTTGAGGAAGGCCAGGAACACGGCTTCGTTGGCGGATGCGCCGCAATGGGGCTGCACGTTGGCCGCTTCGGCACCAAAAATCTGCTTGACGCGGTCGATGGCCAGCTGCTCGGCCACGTCCACATGCTCGCAGCCACCGTAGTAGCGCTTGCCGGGGTAGCCTTCGGCGTATTTATTGGTCAGCTGGGTGCCTTGCGCCCACATCACGGCGGGCGAGGCGTAGTTTTCGCTGGCGATCAGCTCGATGTGCTCTTCCTGGCGCTTGTTTTCGGCCTGGATGGCGGCAAAGAGTTCGGGATCGGTTTGTTCGACAATAATATTGCGGTGGTACATGGCAGTCCTATGAACTTGTGTCCCTTGAAACAAGGGCTGCCCAGGCGAACGGCGGAACGCAAAAGGTCTTGAACCTCTACGGCACGCTCCCTAGTGGTTCACAAGAGGCATGCCCTTGCCGGTTTCCACGTCAGCGGCGGCACCCTGCTGGAAGCCGCGCCTATCGCCAGTCGCGTACGCCCTTAGTGTAGCTGACCGGCGCTCCATCGCCTCATCTGGTTGCCGGTTGTCAGGGGTCTTAGAGCAGGGCGATCTTGTCGCCAGCAGCCTCGTCAGGGGCGGTGGCGGGTGCGGTGACGGGGACAGCGCGGGCCGGGGCCTGGGTCGACAGGGTTGCGGGCGGGTTCATGGGGGCTGAGCGTCCACCCGCGACCTGACGCAGCCGGAAATGCTCGGCCAGCACCTTGGCAGCGTATCCGCCATCATCGGGAAGATTCGCCGCACCCACGTAGTAGCGCAGCCCGCCTTCGACCGATCCGGCCCGCGCGATGCATTCCTGCAGCACCTTCACGCCGACGCGCAGGTTGGTGACCGGATCGAATGCCGCGAAATGGCCGCCAAAGTTTTCGTACTTCTCGGTGTGAACCCGCGTCATGACCTGCATCAGACCCTGGGCCCCCACCGCGCTTTGGGCAAACGGATTGAAGCTCGATTCGATGGCCATGATGGCCAGGATCAGTGTGGGATCGATCTTGGTGCGGGCGCCGGTTTCATAGGCTTCGGCGACCAGCGCGCTCAGGGGCTCTGGAGCCACGCGGTATTTTTTGCTGAGCCAGTAGGCCACCGCGGCCTGCTCTTTGGGCAGGTCCTTGGGGTTGGTCGCGGTGGCGCGCTCGCTGGCATCGAGCTCAACGGGCATGTCCAGCAGGGCGACCTGGCGGGACTGCAGCCAGTCCCTCAGCTGCTCCTCGCCCGCATGACGCAGGTCCGGGCGGGCGGTAAGGGTCAAAACGACAAAGGCAACGGCAAGCCCGATGAGGGCAAAACTGTTGTGGGTGATTTCAAGGAAACCTTCGGTCACGTCGGCAACGAAAGTTCGTACGCCGGAGACAATTTTTCCTGACGCTGTCATAGCTCTTCCTTTCTGAGGCGAATCCTGCTTTCGATGACGTCGTTAACGACAGCATCGACTCAGGGGGCACCTGGATTGGTACGCCATCAATTTCGTGCTCCGTTCATAACTCGGAGCGAGGAATTGACTTAGCCGGGTTCGGCAGCGGGTGGGGTTTTTACTAGCCTGTTTGGGGGCTGGCGGATTCTAGAAGTTCACTTAATGCCAAGTCAATACTAACAAATTAACTTGATATATTTAATTGTTATGAAAAAGCTGTAAAAAACCTCAGTAAATTACGCGTTTTAGGAAAAACCGCGGAGCGCCAGCAGGTCGTTGTGTGACGCCAGTGTGGCAAATTCAATCGTGGTTGCCTGTCCCATTAAAGATGCGGCTTGAGCCGGCGCCGCGTATTTGGTAAGGTTGTATCGCCTGCCTGTTGCAGGCATCGCCAGACCAAGCAAAGTCTCCCACCGAAGGCATGCAGTGCCCCGATGCAGCAGATGCAGCTTTTATGGCAAACCTTGGAGGCAATCCCTTGTCTCCTCGCAACGTGGATCTTCTTCTCCAGGTTGCGAAACGATGGCAAAGACCGTTGCGTCAGCCGTCAAGCCCGGTAGGCAGACCATGAGGCCTGTTTACCGGGCTTTCTTGTTGGTGCAGTACGCGGCCCCGGAAGTTGAGGGTTCACTTGGGACCTGGGTCCCTTCGACTGTTGCAGATATATATAGATAATGGGGGTGATTCTCCATGGCGTGCTTCGTTGCGCCAGGGGCGGAGCCCATCAATCGACCTGCCAGCGTCAGCCGGCCTGACCGGTTTGCGCCAGATCATTTCCTGATGTGTGGCCAAGACCGCGGCGTGGTCTTTTGCTGGAACCCGGTGAAAATAGCAGTTTCGTCCGCAGGCGCGCATTGCCTGTCGCCGCAGCAGCCAGCTTCCCAAAGCAGCTTGCGCGGTCCTCGTTATCCATTGGATCCATGTTTCCTTTTTTTTCTCGCAGCAAAATGTCCGACGCACCTGAAGTGAATCCGGCCCCGGCCAAAACCCAAGAGTCGCATCCGCTGGACGCGCTGACTGGTGGCGCTTTTTCGGCCGCCACATCGAGTGAGCGGGCTTCCAGAATTCGTGACTGGCTCGCGTCCCAGCCGGCGCCCGAGCAACTGCAGGAGGTATTCAAGGAGCTGAGCGGGCGTGACAAGGGCGCCGCACGCGCGGTGCGTGAACGGCTGGATGAAATCCGCCGTGCCAAGGGCCAGGAGGCCATTGCGGCCGAATGGGCCGAAAAGGCCCAGGCATTGCTGGCGGCACCCAAGCTCAACATTGCCGATGCCCTGGCATGGCAGCGTGATGCGGCCAAGGCAGGTGCACCCCTGTCGCGCGAACCCCTGTCGCTGCTCAAGGTGCAGGTGGCCGACCGGGTGAAGGTGATCGAAGACCTGCAGCACCGTGTTCAGGTGCAGCGGGAAGCCGCCGTGCTGCTGGCCCAGCGTATTGAGGTGCTTTCCACCAAGCCCTGGAAGGATGCCCATGCTGCGCGCGAATTGCTGCGTGCCGACGTCGCCCGCTGGCAGGAGCAGGCTCAGGAGCTGACGGGCGACGCCAGCTGGGCTAGCGTCGAGGCACGCTTTCCGCCACTGCTGGAGGCATCGCGCACGCAGCTGCTGGTGGTGTGGGACGCCTTCCAGCCCGCCGTGGCGCAAGCCGCTGCCGCTGCCGAAGACGCCGCAGCGCCGCTGCCTCCAGTGCCCGTCTGGGCCGATGAGTTGCGTGCCGCGCGGGGGTTGCCGACCGAGGCAGCCGCCGCCGCTGCCAAGCCCGCCCGCGCAGTCAAACCTAAAGTCGCTCCGGAGGTCGTTGAAAAAGCCGCGCAGATCGTGCGCGATGCCTTGGCGACGCTGGAAAAGGAAACCGCCGAAGGTCACGGCAAGGCCAGCGCAGGTGCTGCTGCTGCGCTGCGTGCGGTGCTGAAGGTGCATGGCAAGCACATCGATACTCCTCTGGAGCACCAGGTGCACGCCGCGCTGGTGGCTGCTGGCGAGCTCGAAGGCTGGCAGCGTTGGAGTGCAGACCAGGTGCGCGAAGACCTGGTCGCCAAGGCCGAGGGGCTGCTCCATCGTCCCGATGGCCAGGCCCTGGGTGGCCGCAAGATGCAGGAATCTCTGCGCCAGTTGCGCGAGCAGTGGAAGCAGTCGGATCAGGGCGGTGCGCCCAACCATGCGTTGTGGAAAAAGTTTGATGAGGCGTGCAACGCCGCGCACAAGGTGGTCGAAGCCTGGCTCGACAAAATCCGTACCGAAGCTGCCGAGCACAAGGCCCAGCGTGTGGCACTGATCGAAGAGGTCAAGGCGTGGGCACAGGAGCATGCCGCCTCGGGCGACTGGAAGGCCATCAACCGTGCATTGCACCAGTTTGGCGACCGTTGGCGTGAGGGCGGCCATGTGGGCGAAAAGATCTTTGCCGAACTGCAGCCACTGTGGAAACAGGCCATTGCCGCTGCCGCTGCGCCACTAGAGAGCGCACAGAAAGAGAGCCTGGCCCGTCGCCACGCCATGATTGACGAGGCCGTGGCGCTGGGCGCTGCACCCACGCTGCGCATCGATGCCGTGAAGGCCTTGCAGCAACGCTGGCAGGCCGAGGCGCAGGCTGTGCCGCTCGATCGCAAGCATGAGCAAAAACTGTGGGATGCCTTCCGCAAGCCGATTGACGAGGCCTTCAACCGCAAGTCGGCCGACCGCGATAGGGCCGTGACCGAACTGAGCGCCCGCGACCGGGTGGTGCTGGAAGCCTCCAAGGCGCTGGAAGCAGCCAATGCCACGGGCGACGCGCAGCAGATCCGCAGCGCCATGCAGGCGCTGGAGGCCGCGCTGCACGGGCAGGCCCAGGCGGCGCAGGCTGTTGCCTCGGCGCAGAAAGATGCAACACAAAATCAGCTTGAAGCGCCCGTTTCGTCGGCGCAAGAAGCTACAGAAAATGTAGCATCAGAAGCCGCAATCGGCGGGGCAGAAGAAGCGCCTGCGCCTGTACCGGTCGCGCCCAAGCCGCCCGCGCGCCCTGTGGTGGCGGTGCGCGGCGATGACCGCCCCGGCATGAAGAAAGATGCGCCCGCAGCGCCAGGTCGTGGCGGGCGGCCGGGCGAGCGCCGCGATGGCCGGGGTGATCGCGATGCCAGCCGGGGCCCGCGCGCAGACAGCCATTTTGGCGATCGCAATGATCGTGGCGGCCGCTTCGGTGATCGTCCCGCTTACGAAGACCGGGGCCCGCGCCTGGGGGATACGGCTTTCCGTGCCCAGCGCGATGCCATGGAACACGCACAGCTCGCACTCAAGAAGCTGGCTGCGCAGGCCCATGGCGAAGCGCTCACCCAGTTGCTGACAGCGTGGGAAAAGCGTGATGCGGCGCTGCTGCCGGGTACGCAGGAGCTGGGTGGCAGGGTGACGGCCGCCGTGCGTGGTGCCTGGTCGCAGGCGCTGTCCGCCCCCGCTGCAGGCGATGCTGCCGAAGCCTTGCTACGGCTGGAAATGGCCGCCGAGGTGCCAACCCCCGCAGAACATATCGCCGCTCGGCGCATGCTGCAATTGCAGCTGCTCACGCGCCGCAACGATCCTGCACCCGCCCAGACCTGGGGGCAGGACACGGCGCGTGTGCTGGCCAGCGCCAGTGACGCGGCCAGCGCGCGTCGTCTGCAGAACGTGCTGAAAACCCTGCTGCGCAAGTGACCGGATGACCGCCGCCCTGGTGATACGTCCTTTTGACATGAAGGACGAGGAGGCTGCGGTGGCGCTCTGGCGTGATTGTGGTCTGCTGCGCCCCTGGAACGACCCCCACAAGGACATCGCGCGCAAGCAGACAGTCCAGCCCGGGCTTTTTCTGGTGGCGCTGGTACCGGGAGGGGATGGAGTGGAAGTGCTCGTCGGAACCGCGATGGCCGGGTATGACGGCCATCGCGGCTCGGTGTATTACCTGGCTGTGGCGCCGGGGCACCAGCAGCTTGCCATTGGCCGCAGCTTGATGACGCGGGTTGAGCAGCAATTGCTGGCCATGGGCTGCCCCAAGATCAATGTGCTGGTGCGCACCAGCAATGTGAAGGTAGTGGCGTTCTATGAAAAGCTGGGCTACGCCAGGGACGATGCCCTCAGTCTGGGCAAGCGCCTGATTCCCGATCTTTGAGTTCTGCTGCCGGAAGAGGGAGGGCCTCGGTTGGTTGCAGATCTCCGTTGCGAAAAACAAAAAAGCCGTTGCGATTGCAACGGCTTTTTAATATTTTGGTGCCCAGGAGAGGACTCGAACCTCCACGATGTTACTCGCTAGTACCTGAAACTAGTGCGTCTACCAATTCCGCCACCTGGGCATTTCAGGAAAGATTCAAATTATAGAGCATCTTTTTGAGGCCGCAGGCCTTGGTGCGAAGATTTTTGCATTTCGCGTTGCGATCGGCCACGCTCCGGCAGTGGGTGCATTTCGGCTGCGGAAAATAAAAAAGCCACTGCGGGTGCAGTGGCTTGAATAGTTGGAAAACCGTAACCGGTTCTCGTTAAACTTGGTGCCCAGGAGAGGACTCGAACCTCCACGATGTTACTCGCTAGTACCTGAAACTAGTGCGTCTACCAATTCCGCCACCTGGGCATTTCAGGAAAGTCTAAGATTGTATATCAAAAAAAACACCCCCGACGCGCCCGCTGCGCATCTGTCGGACGAGATTGAAGGCAGCGTTCAGGGGCACCGTGACGGCCATGGATTCGTCATTCGCGATGATGGCGAAGGCGACATCTACATCCCCCCCAATGAAATGCGCGCCGTGCTGCACAAGGACCGCGTGCGCGTGCGCATCGTGCGCCAGGACCGTCGCGGCCGACCCGAGGGGCGCGTGGTGGAAATCATTGAACGCCCGCCGCAACCGCTGATCGGCCGGCTGCTGCAGGAAAGCGGCGTCTGGCTGGTGGCCCCCGAGGACAAGCGCTACGGGCAGGATGTGTTGATCCCCAAGGGCGCCACCGGCGCAGCCAAGCCGGGGCAGGTGGTGGTGGTCGAGTTGACCGAGCCCCCGCGCTGTTTGGCCAGCCCGTCGGGCGCATCACCGAGGTGCTTGGCGAGGTGGACGACCCGGGTATGGAGATCGAAATTGCGGTGCGCAAATATGGCGTTCCGCACGAATTCTCGGCCGAATGCCTGGCGCAGGCGAAAGAGCTGCCCGACAAGGTGCGCACGCAGGACAAGCGGCACCGCGTCGACCTGACCGATGTGCCCCTGGTCACCATCGATGGCGAAGACGCGCGCGACTTCGACGACGCCGTCTATTGCGAGCCTGCCAAGGTGGGTCGCAGCAAGGGCTGGCGCCTGCTGGTGGCCATTGCCGACGTGAGTCACTATGTGGAGACCGGCAGCGCCATCGACATCGACGCCTACGACCGCGCCACCAGCGTGTATTTCCCGCGTCGCGTGATCCCCATGCTGCCCGAGAAGCTGAGCAATGGTCTGTGCTCGCTCAACCCCGAGGTGGAGCGCCTGTGCATGGTGTGCGACATGCTGGTCACCGCCAAGGGTGAGGTGCAGGCCTACCAGTTCTATCCAGCCGTGATGTACAGCCAGGCCCGCTTCACCTACACCGAGGTGGCGGCCATTCTGGCGAACACCCGTGGCCCCGAGGCCAGCAAACGCAAGGACCGGGTCAAGGACCTGATCAATCTTCACGACGTGTACCGTGCGCTGCTCGTGGCACGGCGTGAACGCGGAGCGGTGGACTTTGAAACCACCGAGACGCAGATCATCTGCGACGAGAACGGCCGCATCGAAAAGATCGTGCCGCGCACCCGCAACGATGCCCACAAGCTGATTGAAGAAGCCATGCTGGCGGCCAACGTGTGCAGCGCCGACTTCATTGCGCAGGGCGGCCAGCCGGGCCTGTTTCGTGTGCACGAAGGCCCCACGCCCGAGAAGCAGGAAATCCTGCGCGGCTACCTCAAGGCCATGGCGGTGGGCATGACGATTGGCGACAACCCCCATCCGTCGGAGTTTCAGGCGATTGCCGAGGCCACCAAAGACCGGCCCGACGCGCAGCAGATCCATACCATGCTGCTGCGCTCCATGCAGCAGGCCATCTACACGCCGGTCAACAGCGGTCACTTTGGCCTGGCATTCGATGCCTACACGCACTTCACCAGCCCCATCCGGCGCTATCCGGATCTGCTGGTGCACCGTGTCATCAAGGCCATTCTGGGCAAGAGCAAGTACAAGCTGCCGTCGCTGCCCACCCCGGGCGAGGCGCATGCCAAGCTGGCCAAGCGCCTGGCGGCCCGCGTGGCCGCGCCGGGCACCAAGCCGCGCCAGGATGTGGCACCTCCCAGCCGCGATACGCAGGCCTGGGAGGCCGCGGGCCTGCACTGCAGCGCCAATGAGCGCCGCGCCGACGAGGCCAGCCGTGATGTCGAGGCCTGGCTCAAGTGCAAGTACATGCGCGAGCACCTGGGCGAGGAATACAGCGGCGTGGTCAGCGCGGCCACGAGCTTTGGCATCTTCGTGACGCTGGATGCCATGTATGTGGAAGGCCTGGTGCACATCACCGAGCTGGGCGGCGAATACTTCAAGTTCGACGAAGCGCGCCAGGAGTTGCGTGGCGAACGCACGGGCATCCGGTATTCGATTGGCACGCGGGTGCGCGTGCAGGTCAGCCGCGTGGATCTGGACGGGCGCAAGATCGACTTCCGCCTGATCCGCGAGGGCGAGGAACTGCTGGGTCGTGCCCTCAAGGACAAGGGCGTGGCTCCGCAATCGGATGGCGCGCGCAAGGCGGGTGGGCGCTCGGCGGGCCGCCAGCGTGCACCGGCGCCCGAGATGTCTGCCACCGAGCGCGCCTCGATGACGCGGGAGCAGGCCGCGCGCTCTCCGGCCAAGGCAAAGTCAACGGCCAAGAAGTCCGCCACCAACGGCAATGCCGGCAAAAGCAAGGGCCGCAAGCCACGCCGCAGTTGAAAGCAAGGCAGCCCACCGCGCGGCAGCGGTGTTTGGTTTGCTATTTTTATGATAGCTGCTAGCGCTTTATAGATAAGCGCTAGCAGCCTTTTTTATGCTCAACCTCCGGTAGTGTGGCGCGCCAGGGCGCTGGCTGTCAGCGGCCTTGCCGCAGGCCAGCGGTCAGCGGCAAGGCCGTGCTGGTACACCGCTTCGGATGCGGCACGCTGCGCTGTGGCACCGGCGGCCAGGTGCGCACCCACCATGCCCGCCAGCACGTCACCGGTGCCTGCCGTGGCGAGCCATGCATTGCCGGTGGGGTTGATGGTTGGAGGGAGCCCCGGTGCCGCAGTGACGGTGCCCGAGCCCTTGAGCACGGCCACGCAGTGGAACTGCTCTGCCAGTTGCTGTGCTGCGTTCAGCCGGTGGGCCTGCACCTCGGCGGCGGACATGCCCAGCAGCCGGGCCGCTTCGAGCGGGTGGGGTGTCAGCACCGTGGGCAGCCCCCGCCCGGCGCGGGCCACCACCCCGGCGCGCAGCGCAGCATCGGAGGATATGGCGTTGAGCGCATCAGCGTCGAGCACCAGCCGGGCTGCGCGTGCCAGCACGGCGGGCAGCACCGCGCGCACGGCCTCGCCGCCGCCGCAGCCGCACACCACCGTGAGCTGTTCCAGTGCCAATGCCTCAAAGTGGCGAAACATCAGTTCGGGCTGCGCCGCGTCCAGCGCCATCTGACCATCGTCGAGCAAGGCCACCAGCACCCGGCCCGCGCCGGCGTGCAATGCGGCGGATGCGGCCAGCAGCGCGGCGCCCGTCATGCCCAGGCCGCGCGCCGCCAGGCCTTCGCCGCCGACAACCGCCACGTCACCATAGCTGCCCTTGTGGCTGGCGTGGCTGCGCGGTGCGGGCAGGACGGGGCCGGCCAGCCACGCGCTGGGGGGCTCTGGCTGCGAAGTGACCCCCAGGTCATCCAGCCAAACGCTGCCGGCCGCGTCGCGCCCCGCGGCGGTCAAGAGGCCGGGCTTGAGCGTGAGCAGGCTGAGCGTGTGGCGCGGTGCGAGAGGGCGGCGGGATGCGTGCGGGGCCGGCAACGCAAAGCCTGGGGCGAACTGGCCCGTGTCCGCATCCAGGCCCGAGGGCAGGTCGACGGCCAGCACCGAGGCCGGGCTGTTCTGCAGGGCCGCCAGCGCGGCCAGCAGCCGGTGGTCGGGCGCCCGGGCTGGGGCGGTGGACGCGATGCCAATCCCCAGCAGGGCATCGATGCACAGGTCTGCGGCGGTCATGTCCGGGGGCGCTTCATCGGCCCAGGTCACACCCGCAGCCAGTGCGCGCTGCCATGACTGGCGGGCGTCAGCGGGCGCGTGCTCCGGAGTGCCGAGCCAGGTCACTACCACCCGCCGTCCTTCGCGCTGCAGGTGCATGGCTGCCTCCAGCCCATCGCCACCGTTGTTGCCCGGGCCGCAGGCAATCCACACGGTGCGGGCATGGGGGCCAGCGCCTGCGCCAGCCGGGCCACCGACAGGCCGGCGCGCTGCATGAGGGTGTGCGGCGGCAGGGCTGATGCAGCCTGCTGCTCCATGCGCCGGGTGGCTGCGGTGTTGAACAGGGGGTGGGGCTGCTGGGGGTGATGGGGTGCATGGCTGTGTTTTCTATGGAAAGCCTTCAGTCACAAAGCAGTGGCGATTCATTATTGCGTCAGGCCCTGAAGCCGGGCGCAAACGCCTCGCGCAGCCATTCCACGAACACCGCCACCGCGCGCGGCACATGGGCTGAATAGGGGCGGATTGCATGGATGGTCTCGCTGAAGGTGCCCACGGGCCGCCAATCCGGCAGCACCGCGACGAGCTTGCCCGCCTGCAGCGCCGCCTGCGCGCTGAAGTCGGGCACCAGCGCAATGCCCAGGCCCGCCAGCGCCGCATCGCGCAGGGCCTCGCTGTTGTTGGCGGCCAGCGGGCCGGTCACGGGCACGGTCAGGCGCGGGGAGTTGCCCGGCACCACGGGTTCGAAGGTCCATGCCGGGGCCTCCTGGGTGCGGGGGTAGTGCAGGCAGTCATGCTGGCGCAGATCGTCGGGCGTCTTGGGTGTGCCGGTGCGGCGCAGGTAGGCGCGGTTGGCCACCAGCACGGATTGCGTGGTGCACAGCAGCCAGGCCACGTGGGTGTCTGGCGCCACGGCAGTGTGGCGAATGGCCAGATCCAGGCCTTCCAGGGTGAGCGAGCGCAGCTTGTCCGACAGGTCCAGCTCCAGCCGTACCTCCGGGTAGGCGCGCAAGAAGGCCGGCAGCCGGGGCACCAGTTGCTGGCGTGCCAGCGCCACGGGGGCGGTCACGCGCAGGCGGCCGTGGGGCACGCCAGCGCGGTCGCGCACACTGGCAAAGCTTTCGGCAATGCGCCCGAAGGCGTCGCGCGTGTCGTCCACCAGTTGCCGCCCCGCCTCGGTCAGGCCCACGCTGCGCGTGGTGCGCCGCACCAGCGGCACCCCCGCGGCGCGTTCCAGCTCGGCAATGTGCTGGCTCATGGCCGCCTTGCTCACGCCCAGGCGCGCCGCCGCGCCGGTGTAGCTGCCTTGTTCGCCCAGCACCACCAGCCAGTGCAGGTGGGACCAGAGGGCTTCGGGGTTGGTGTGGCTTGTCGATTTCATGGCGTTATTGTTCATCATGCTGAACAATCAATTCACGCTAGCGGTCTTGGCGAGGCGGGGTGCGGCTTCTAGACTGCAGGCCACTTTCCACTGATTTTTTAAGAGGTTTGCATGACCACCGCCACCCAGCCGACCCCCATTGGCCACTACATCCAGGGCCAGCGCGCCGCCGGCACCAGCAGCCGTAGCCAAGACGTGACCAATCCCGCCACGGGCGCCGTGACGGGCCGCGTGGCGCTGGCCAACCGCGCCGACGTGGATGCGGCAGTCGCTGCGGCGCAGGCGGCCTTCCCGGCCTGGGCGGATACGCCACCCATCCGCCGCGCCCGCGTGCTGTTCAGGTTTCTGGAGCTGGTCAACCAGCACAAGGATGCGCTGGCCCATGCCATCACGGCCGAGCATGGCAAGGTGTTCACCGACGCGCAGGGCGAGGTGGCGCGTGGCATCGACATCATCGAATTTGCCTGTGGCATTCCGCAGCTGCTCAAGGGCGATTTCACCGACCAGGTCAGCACGGGCATCGACAACTGGACGCTGCGCCAGCCCCTGGGCGTGGTGGCGGGCATCACGCCATTCAACTTTCCGGTCATGGTGCCGATGTGGATGTTCCCGGTGGCCATTGCCGCGGGCAACACCTTTGTGCTCAAGCCCAGTCCGACCGATCCCACGGCCTCGCTGCTGATGGCCGACCTGTTCAAGCAGGCAGGGTTGCCCGACGGCGTTTTCAACGTGGTGCAAGGCGACAAGGAGGCGGTGGACGCGCTCATCGAGCATCCGGATGTCAAGGCGGTGAGCTTTGTGGGTTCGACCCCCATCGCCAACTACATCTACGAAACCGGGGCCCGCCATGGCAAGCGCGTGCAGGCCCTGGGCGGCGCCAAGAATCATATGGTCGTGATGCCCGACGCCGACATCGACCAGGCGGTGGACGCGCTGATTGGCGCGGGCTATGGCTCGGCCGGCGAGCGCTGCATGGCCATCAGCGTGGCCGTGCTGGTGGGCGATGCCGCCGACAAGCTGGTGCCCAAGCTCATCGAGCGTACCCGGGCACTCAAGGTGCTCAACGGCACCAACCTGGCCGCCGAGATGGGCCCCATCGTGACCCGCGCGGCACACGAGCGCATCTCGGGCTACATCGACCTGGGCGTGAAGGAAGGCGCACAGCTGCTGGTGGATGGCCGTGGCTTTGACGGCAAGCAGGCGGGCGAGGGCTGCGAAGGCGGTTTTTGGCTGGGCGGCACGCTGTTCGATCATGTCACGCCCGCCATGCGCATCTACAAGGAAGAGATCTTCGGCCCCGTGCTGGCGGTGGTGCGTGCCAAGGATTTTGCCGAGGCCGTGCAGCTGGTCAACGACCATGAATTCGGCAACGGCGTAGCCTGCTTCACGCGAGACGGCAACGTGGCCCGCGAGTTCGGCCGCCGCATCCAGGCGGGCATGGTCGGCATCAATGTGCCGATTCCCGTGCCCATGGCCTGGCATGGCTTTGGTGGCTGGAAGCGCAGCCTGTTTGGCGATATGCACGCTTATGGCGAAGAAGGCGTGCGTTTCTACACCAAGCAAAAAAGCATCATGCAGCGCTGGCCCGAGAGCACGCCCAAAGGGGCCGAGTTCGTGATGCCTACGGCGAAGTAGGGCGAATTGGTCTGTTCGAAAAAAAGGGGCCGCAGGCCCCTTTTTTTGTGGTGGTTCAGAAGCGCTGAATCCCCAGCCCGTCCAGGCTGACATCGGGGCTGCGCTGGCCAATCAGGTCTGCCACGGCGCGGGCGCAGCCGCTGGCGAGTGCCCATCCGCCCGCGCCATGCCCGGTGTTGAGCCACAGGCCATGCACGCCGCTGGCGCCCACCACGGGCGCGCCGTCGGGCAGAGTGGGGCGTGCGCCGCGCCACACCTGCAACCCGGAGGACAGCAGTGCGCCACCGGGGAACCATTCATTCATGGTTCGGTAGAGCTGCTGCAACGTGGGGGCATGGTGCTTCGCATCTTGCCCGCCCAGCTCGGCGCCGCCAGCAATGCGCACGCGCTGGCCCAGGCGGGTGATGGTGATCCGGTGCTGGCTGTCCACCACGCTGGCCACCGGTGCGTGCAGCGCCTCGCGCAGCGGCGCGCTGATTGAATAGCCATGCACCGCCGCCAGCGGCAGGCGCAAGCCCAGCGGGCGCAGCAGGGCAGCCGATGCCATGCCAGCGCACAGCACGACGGCGTCAAAGGGCCGCGTAACGCTTTCGCCATGCACCTGCACGCCCATAGGCTGGGATGCCAGCCGGGTCACGCGGGTGCCAAAAGTAAACTGCACGCCGCCGGCCTGGGTGCCTTGGCGCAGCAGTTGTGCAAACAGCCGGCAGTTGCCTGCCCTAGCGTCGGGCAGGTGCAGCGCACCCGCCAGCGGGGTTTCGGGGCACAGGCCGGGCTCGATCTGGCGCGCGGCCTCGGCATCCACCTCGCGCAGCGCAACGCCAGCGTCGCGCAACACCTGCAGGGCGGGTTGCCACCGGGCCTGATCTTGCGGGGTGCGCAGCAAAATGAGCCGGCCCTGGTTGCTTTCAAAGTCCAGCTCGTGCTCAGTTGCGATTTGCTGCAGGCGCTGCTGGCTGTAGCGGGCCAGTCCCTCCAGCGCCGAGAGCTGCGCGGCCTGCGCACCGCGCCGTGCCGCACGCCGCCAGCGCCACAACCATGCCAGGTCGGCCCCGTTGACTCCTTGGGTCAGCCGCAGCGTGGCGCGCCGGCCCATGAGCTTTAGCGGCGCGCCCAGGCCAGGCGTCGCCCAGGGAGTGAGCAGGTGCGGCGATAGCAGACCGGCGTTGGCAAAGCTCGCTTCTTCGGCGGCAGCGCTGCGCTGTTCCAGCACGGTGACCTCGTGGCCGTCGCGGGCCAGCTCGTATGCGGTGGACACGCCGACAATGCCGGCGCCCACGATGGCGATCTTCATGAATTAGAGTGATTTTGGCGTCTAGCGCTTGATGGTAAAGCGCTAATAGCTATTATTTTTGTAGTGTCTGCTCGATCTGCAATCCCACGTTGAGCACCGCATCGTCGTGCAGGGCACCGTGCCAGACCATCAGACCAACCGGGAGTTCCCCGGCCAAGTGGCAAGGCATCGACAGGGCGCAGCCATCGAGCATGTTCACTACGCTGGTGTTGCGCAGCAGCAAGGCGTTGACGCGAAAGAACTCCGCATCGCGCTCGGCGCCGGGCGCCACATCGGCGATCGGCGGCGCCACCAGTGGCACCGTGGGTGAGAGCAGGGCGTCGTAGGGGGCCAGTGTGGCTTCCATGCGGGCGATCCAGTGCTGTCGAGCGTGCAGCAGATCAATGTAGTCAGCGGCCACCATGGTGGCGCCGCGCTCGATGCGGCTGCGCACCCGCGGATCGTAGTGCGCTGCGCGCTTGGCCAGCAGGGGGCGGTGCCAGGCGTGGCTTTCCGCTGCCGAAAGACTGCCGCTGGCCTGCATGGGCGCGAGTTCCGTCGTGAGAGGCAGGGCGATTTCCTCGATCTGCGCGCCGGCATGGCGCAAGGTGTCCAGCGTGCGGGCGAATGCCCGGGCCACGGTGGCATCGAGTTCGTCGAGGAAGGTGGTGGAGGGCACCGCCAGGCGCCACAGGCGCAGCGGCGCGGAGCTGCGCGTGATGCGCCTGGCTGCCAGCATCTCGTGCACCACGATGGCGTCGCGCACGCTGCGCGTCATGGCGCAGGCCGTGTCCAGCGTGGTGGACAGCGGAATGGCGCCCGTCGTGGGGACGAGGCGGGCCGTGCTCTTGAAGCCCACAATGCCATTGAGCGCGGCTGGGATGCGGATGGAGCCACCCGTGTCCGACCCCAGCCCCACAAACGCCGCACCGGTGGCCACGGAAACGGCCGCACCCGACGAGGAGCCGCCGGGAATGCGTGGCACGCCGGCAGCGCGCCAAAACGCCCGTCCCAGGCTGCGGGTGTGCCGAAATGCGGGTTCACGCCGACCCCCGAAAAGGCGAATTCCACCATGTTCGTGTGACCGATGACCGTGCCCCGGCCGACCGCAGGCGGGCCACGGCGGGGCAGTCCTGCAGCGCTGGCGCTGCATCGGCCAGCGCCGTGGAGCCCGCGGTGGTGGGCTGGCCTGCGATGTCAAAAAGGTCCTTGACCGATACCGCGAGCCCGGCCAGCGGTAGCCGGGTGAGATCGCTTTGCTCCACCGCGGTGCGCGCCGCCTCGGGCATGAGGCGCACAAAGGCGCGGTCGCAGGCGGCAGACTGCGCCACCTCCAGGCACTGCTCCAGTTCGGCGGAGGCGGTGCTGGTGCCGGTCTGCAGGCGCTGGCGGGTGGCGGTAAGGTCAAAAAGCATGGCTGTGCTAGAATCTTTGGGTTTTGCTGAGAGTAGCAGCGTGTGCAATGCCTTCGGTGGTGTGTGTATGCGCGGCGAAGGCGGCAAGACTAATCGCAAACCAGCCCTGTCAAGGTGTTGCGCCTTCGTGCAAATCACGGCGGCGCAAGTATTGGGGCTGGATTTTAGACCCAACCTTTGGAGTATTTTTATGTCCGTTACCATGCGCGAAATGCTGGAAGCCGGTGTCCACTTCGGTCACCAAACCCGCTTCTGGAACCCCAAGATGGCCCCCTACATCTTCGGTCATCGCAACAAGATTCACATCATCAACCTGGAAAAGTCGCTGCCACTGTTCCAGGAAGCCCAGAAGTTCGCCAAGCAACTGGCGGCCAACCGCGGCACCATCCTGATGGTCGGCACGAAGCGCCAGGCCCGCGAAATCCTGTCCACCGAAGCGCTGCGCGCTGGTGTGCCTTTCGTCGACCAGCGCTGGCTGGGCGGCATGCTGACCAACTTCAAGACCGTCAAGACCTCGATCAAGCGCCTGAAGGACATGAAGGCCCAGCTCGAAACCGGCCTCGACAGCCTGAGCAAGAAAGAGCAGCTGACGTTCAGCCGCGAAATCGCCAAGCTCGAAAAGGACATCGGCGGCATCCAGGACATGGCTGCCCTGCCCGACGCCATCTTCATCATCGACGTGGGCTTCCACAAGATTGCCGTGGCCGAAGCCAAGAAGCTGGGCATACCGCTGATTGGTGTGGTCGATACCAACCACTCGCCTGAAGGCATCGACTACGTGATCCCTGGCAACGATGACTCGGCCAAGGCCGTGACGCTGTACGCCCGTGGCATCGCCGATGCGATTATCGAAGGCCGTGCAAACGCCTTGAACGATGTGGTCAAGGCGGTGGCTCCTGAAGGCAGCGACGAGTTTGTGGAAGTGCAAGAGTCCGCTGCCTGAAGTCCCGGCTGCGCGATGTATCGCGGATAAAAGCGGGGCCCCTGGTGAGCCCCCTTTTTTTTAGCCCGAATCTGAATTGACTGAACTGAATATTGAAGGAATAAAGATGGCTGCAATTACCGCAAGCATGGTCGCCGAACTGCGCGGCAAGACTGACGCTCCCATGATGGAATGCAAGAAGGCATTGACCGAAGCCGACGGCGACATGGTCAAGGCGGAAGAGTTGCTGCGCGTCAAGCTCGGCACCAAGGCCGGCAAGGCTGCATCGCGCATCACCGCTGAAGGCGTGGTGGCGAGCTACATCGACGGCACCAAGGGCGCCCTGGTGGAAGTCAACAGCGAAACCGACTTCGTGAGCAAGAACGACAGCTTCATGGCCTTGGCCAAGGCAGCTGCCGAACTGGTTGCCAAGCACAACCCGCCGACGTGGCTGCCCTGGGTGCGCTGCCTTACGAGCAAGACAGCTTCGGCCCACGCTGGAAGAAGTGCGCAAGGGCCTGATCGGCAAGATCGGCGAGAACATGTCGTTCCGCCGCTTCAAGTACTTTGGCGGCAGCAGCAAGCTGGCCTCCTACCTGCACGGCTCGCGCATTGGCGTGGTCGTCGAGTTCGACGGCGACGAAGTCGCGGCCAAGGACGTGGCAATGCATATCGCTGCCATGAAGCCCGTCGCCCTGACCAGTGCTGAAGTGCCTGCCGACCTGATCGAAAAAGAGCGCTCGGTGGCGGCTGCCAAGGCAGCTGAAGACGCTGCCAAGGCCACTGCCGAAGGCAAGCCCGTGCAGTCCGATGAAATCGTTGCCAAGCGCATCGAAGGCGGCGTGCAGAAGTTCCTCAAGGAAGTCTCGCTGTTCAATCAGGTCTTCGTGAAGGCTGCGGACGGCAAGCAGACCGTCGAGCAGATGCTCAAGGCCACCAACACCACGATCAAGGGCTTCACGCTCTACGTGGTGGGCGAAGGCATCGAGAAGAAAATTGACGATTTTGCAGCCGAAGTGGCCGCCCAGGTAGCTGCTGCCAAGGCTGCTGCCTGATCGTTTCCGCAACCCCCAAGCCCCGACACCATCACCGGAGAAATTTCCCATGACCCACGCTGCACCAGCCCACAAGCGCATCCTGCTCAAGCTGTCTGGTGAGGCGTTGATGGGGGATGATGCCTTCGGTATCAACCGCGCCACCATCGTCCGCATGGTGGAGGAGATCGCCGAGGTGACCCGTCTGGGCGTCCAGGTGGCGGTGGTGATCGGGGGGGCAATATTTTTCGTGGCGTGGCGGGAGGCTCGGTCGGCATGGACCGCGCCACCGCCGACTACATGGGCATGTTGGCTACCGTGATGAACGCGCTGGCCCTGGCAGATGCCATGGACAAGCAGGGCCTGGTGGCCCGTGTGATGTCTGCCATTGCCATCGAGCAGGTCGTCGAGCCCTATGTGCGCCCCAAGGCGCTGCAGTATCTGGAAGAGGGCAAGGTCGTTGTGTTTGCGGCCGGAACGGGTAACCCGTTCTTCACCACCGATACGGCAGCGGCCCTTCGCGGGGCCGAGATTGGTGCAGAGGTTGTTCTCAAGGCCACCAAGGTGGACGGCGTTTATACTGCAGACCCCCATAAGGATCCCACGGCGACACGCTACACGAAACTCAGTTTTGACGAGGCGATGTCGCGCAACCTGGGCATCATGGATGCGACGGCCTTTGCCCTGTGCCGTGACCAGAAGTTGCCTGTGCGTGTGTTTTCCATCATCAAGCATGGAGCCCTGAAGCGGGTAGTTATGGGTGAAGACGAAGGCACGCTGGTTTACGCCTGACCACGAGGCCCCGCCTGGTAACTGCCTGCCCTGAGGAGAAACAATGACGATTGCCGACATCAAGAAAAACGCCGAAACCAAGATGGACCAGTCCATCGCTGCGTTCAAGAACAACCTGCAGAAGATTCGCACCGGTCGTGCGAATCCCGCCCTGCTGGACACCGTGCAGGTGGAGTATTACGGATCGTTTGTGCCGTTGAGCCAGGTCGCCAACGTGGCATTGATCGATTCGCGCACCATCAGCGTGCAGCCCTGGGAAAAGGGCATGGGCGCCAAGATCGAAAAGGCCATCCGCGAAAGCGATCTGGGCCTGAACCCCGCGTCGATGGGTGACCTGATCCGGGTTCCCATGCCGCCCATGAGCGAAGAGCGCCGCAAGGAAATGACCAAGCTGGCGCGCAACGAAGGCGAAAGCGCCAAGATTGCCGTGCGCAATCTGCGCCGCGATGCCAACGAATCCGTCAAGAAGCTGGTCAAGGACAAGCTGGCGTCCGAAGATGACCAAAAGCGCGCCGAAGCCGAAGTGCAGAAGTTCACCGACAAGCACATCGCCGAGATCGATTCCCTGGTGGCGGGCAAAGAACAGGAAATCATGGCGGTCTGACTTCCCTCATCCACGGGTCTGATCGTTCTACATGTCTGTACTACCGGTGGTGCCACACCACATTGCCATCGTCATGGATGGCAACGGCCGCTGGGCCACGCGCCGCTTTCTGCCGCGTCTGGCGGGCCACAAGCAAGGGGTTGATTCGCTGCGCCGCTGCGCCCGTGCCTGCGTGCAGCGCGGCGTGGCCGTGCTGACCGTCTTTGCGTTCTCGTCGGAAAACTGGAACCGTCCGGTCGATGAGGTCTCCGGCCTCATGGAATTGCTGGCCATGGCGCTGGCGCGCGAGGTGCCGCAGCTCAAGAAGGACGGCGTGCGTCTGTACTTTGTGGGTGAGCGCGCCGGCCTTTCGCCCAAGGTGCGCGATGGCCTGGTGCAGGCCGAGGCCGCCACGGCGGAAAACACCCGCCTCGTGCTCAACGTGTGTTTCAACTACGGCGGCCGCTGGGACATCGCCCAGGCCGCCGCGCGGCTGGCGGCGCGCGGTGAACCCATCACCGAGGCCAGTCTGAATGGCGCGATGGGCCTGGCCCATGTGCCCGACCCGGATCTGGTGATCCGAACCGGGGGTGAAATGCGGATCAGCAACTTCTTGCTGTGGCAGGCCGCATACTCCGAGTTGTACTTCAGTGAGCGGTTGTGGCCGGATTTCGACGAGTCGGCACTGGACGAGGCGATTGCCGCCTTCAACGGCCGCGAGCGCCGCTTTGGCAAAACCTCCGAACAAATCCTGTCCGCGCATCCTGCTCCGGTGCACGGCTGAAAAGGCCCCATGCTTCTACAGCGTGTCATCACCGCCCTTGTCCTGCTGGCCATCCTGCTGCCCGCGCTTTTTTATCCATCCACGGTGCCGTTCACGCTGGTCGTGCTGGTGCTCATGGCCGCCGGCGCTTGGGAGTGGGGGCGCCTGAGCGGCTATGGTCAGGCCGGTTCGTTGGCCGTGGGGGCGCCTGTGTTGCCTTGTGTGGGGCGTCCTGGGCGCTGGGCTGGATTGATAGGCCCCTGACCGCCTTGTGGATTGTTGGTGGCGGGCTCTGGGTACTGTGCGCGGCATGGCTGTTGCGGGCCGGCGTGCCGGGCTGGGGGCGCATTCCCTCGGCCGTGCGCCTGGTAGCCGGTGTACTTGCGCTGTGGCTGGCATGGTTGGCCGTGGTGCAGGCGCGCATGCTGGGCGTCAATTTTCTCCTGTCGGTGCTGGTACTGGTGTGGGTGGCTGACATTTTTGCCTACTTTGCCGGCCGTGCCTTTGGCTTGCGCTTCACCAAGAACAAGCTGGCGCCTTCCATCAGTCCCGGCAAGAGCTGGGAAGGGGTATGGGGCGGGCTGGCGGGCGTAATCGTGCTCGCGTTTGCCTGGATCGCCGCAGATGCCCACTGGCAGGCCGCAGTGCCCAGTTTTTACAGCCGCCTGGCGCAGCAGGGTGGGTGGCTGCTGGTGATTTCGGTTCTGTTCATGGTGGCCATGAGCGTGGCCGGTGACCTGGTGGAGTCGCTGATCAAGCGCAGCGCGGGCGTGAAAGACAGCAGTGGTTTGCTGCCAGGCCATGGCGGTGTGCTGGACCGGGTGGATGCCTTGCTGCCCACGCTCCCCCTGGCCCTGATGCTGACCCGCCTGACGACACCTCTATGAAACAACGACTCACTGTTCTGGGCTCTACCGGCTCCATTGGCACCAGCACGCTCGACGTGGTGGCGCGCCACCCTGACCGGTTTGAAGTGTTTGCCCTGAGCGCGGCCACGCAGGTGGATCTGATGCTGGCGCAGTGCGCGCAATTCAAGCCCCGCTTTGCCGTGATGGCCAGTGCGCCCCATGGCCGCCTGCTGGCTGAGAAAATCAAGGCAAATGGGCTTAAAACCACCGTGCTTCAATCGCCAGATGCTCTTGAAATCATAGCATCCAATGACGATGTGGATACGGTCATGGCGGCCATTGTCGGCTCTGCAGGGCTGGCGCCCTGCTTGGCTGCGGCATGGGCCGGAAAGCGCTTGTTGCTGGCCAACAAGGAGGCGCTGGTGGTGGGCGGCGACGTGTTTCTGGACGCGGTGCGCGAAGGGGCGGCCACGTTGCTGCCAATCGACAGCGAGCATTCGGCCATCTTCCAGTCCCTGCCCGAAGATCCCGCCACCTGGAGCCAGCGGGTCGAGAAAATCATTCTGACCGCGTCGGGCGGGCCGTTTCGCACCCGAACGCCCGATACGCTGCGCGATGTCACGCCCGAGCAGGCCTGCGCCCATCCCAACTGGAGCATGGGGCGCAAGATTTCGGTGGATTCGGCCACCATGATGAACAAGGCGCTCGAAGTGATCGAGGCGCGCTATCTGTTTGGCCTGGCTCCTTCACAGCTGGACGTGGTGATTCATCCGCAAAGCATCATCCATTCCATGGTGCAGTACCGGGATACGTCGGTGGTGGCGCAGTTGGGCACACCGGACATGCGGGTACCCATCGCCTATGGTCTGGCGTGGCCCGAGCGGGTCGAGTCGGGGGCCTCGGCGCTCAATTTCCATGCGCTGTCGGCCATGACTTTCGAGGCCATTGACGACCATGGGCATCGCGACCGATTTCCCGGATTGCAGCTGGCGTGGGATGCCTTGGCGGCGCCGCAGGGCACAACGGCGGTGTTGAACGCGGCCAACGAGGTGGCGGTGGCGGCCTTTCTGGAGCGGCGCATCCGGTTTGACCAGATTCACCACCTCAATCGTGCAACTTTGGAGGCGGTTTCTCCCTCCAACCCCAATTCGCTCAATGCTTTGCTGGACCTGGATGCCCAGGCGCGCAGTGTGGCCGAGCAGGCCGCCGGCCGTCTGGCGGCCTGAATGCGGTTAACTCACGAGACCTTTGCATGTTGCTGACCCTTGTTGCTTTCGTTGTTGCCCTGGGCGTGCTGATCGCCGTGCACGAATACGGGCATTACCGCGTGGCGGTGGCGTGCGGCGTCAAGGTGTTGCGGTTTTCGGTGGGTTTTGGCAAGCCATTGCTGCGCTGGCAACCGAAGGGTTCATCCACCGAGTTTGTGCTGAGTGCGTTTCCGTTGGGCGGCTATGTGCGCATGCTCGATGAGCGCGAGGCGCCGGTGCCCGAGGCCGAGCGCCACCTTGCGTTCAACACGCAGCCCCTGCGCTCGCGTGCAGCTATCGTCGCAGCGGGCCCCATTGCCAACCTGCTGCTGGCCGTGTTGCTCTATTCGGTGGTGAACTGGAGCGGAGTCCAGGAACCCAAGGCGCTGCTGGCCAGCCCCGTAGCGGGCTCGGTGGCGCAGGTGGCTGGGTTGCGCGGCGGTGAACTGGTGCACAGTGCGGCCCTGGGTTCGGCAGAGCTGGAGCCGGTGCGCTCCTTTGAAGATTTACGCTGGCTGTTGACCCGTGGTGCCCTGGAAGGCGAAAGGGTCCGGCTGGAGGTCGAACCAACACCCGGCGTGGTGCACCGCGAGGTATCGCTCGACATGGCGCAGATCGACACACGCGAGGCCGATGCGCAGCTCTTTCGCAAGGTGGGGCTTCTGGGTCCGTGGACACGTCCGGTACTGGGCGACATCATGGCCGATGGCGCCGCGCAGCGTGCGGGGCTTCGTCAGGGCGATCTGGTGCTGAAAATTGGTGCTGTGGATGTGGTGGACGGCCAGCAGCTGCGTGAGCTGATTCGCCAGTCCGTTCGCACCGATGCGGCCGTGGTGCAGGCCTGGCGCATCGAGCGTGGTGGTCAGCAGCTCACGCTGGACGTGATGCCCGACGTCCAGAAGGAACAAAACGCCAGTGTGGGCCGCATCGGCGCCTATGTGGGGGCGCCGCCCGAGTTTGTGATCGTTCAGCATGGCCCGGTGGAGGGCTTGTGGAATGGCGTTGTGCGCACCTGGGACGTGTCCGTCCTGACCCTGCGCATGATGGGCCGCATGGTGGTGGGCCAGGCCTCCCTGAAAAACCTCAGCGGCCCCCTGACGATTGCCGACTACGCGGGCCGCTCGGCCAGCATGGGCTTCACGCAATATCTGGTGTTTCTGGCACTCATCAGCGTGAGCCTGGGTGTGCTCAACCTGCTTCCCTTGCCGGTCCTCGATGGCGGGCACCTGATGTATTATCTTTGGGAGGGTGTGACTGGCAGGAAGGTGTCGGATGCATGGATGGAACACCTGCAGCGCGGTGGCGTGGCGGTTCTCCTTCTCATGATGTCCATTGCCCTGTTCAACGACATCACCCGGCTCTTTGGCTAACCTTATTGCCGCATTTCCTTACGTCATGCGGCTCCCGCTTCATTCATGAAAAAACACATCAATCGCCTGGGCGTGCGTACTGCATCGGCCGTTGCAGCCATGGTTTTGGTCGCCAATGCGGCATGGGCCCTGGAGCCGTTCAAGGTGCAGGATATTCGGGTGGAGGGCCTGCAGCGCGTAGAGCCCGGCACCATTTTCGCGTCCATGCCGCTGCGGGTCGGCGATGACTACAACGACGAAAAGGGCGCCGCCGCCATTCGGGCCCTGTTTGGCCTGGGGCTTTTCAAGGACGTGCGGCTGGAGGCCACCGGCAACGTGCTGGTCGTGGTGGTGGAAGAGCGCCCCACGATTGCCGATGTGGAGTTTGCAGGCACCAAAGAGTTCGACAAGGAGGCCCTCAAGAAGAGCATGCGCGACGTGGGGCTGACCGAAGGCCGCCCTTACGACAAGGCGTTGGCCGATCGGGCAGAGCAGGAACTCAAGCGCCAGTACATCAACAAGAGCCTGTACGGCGCCGAGGTGGTGACCACCGTGACGCCCATTGAGCGCAACCGTGTCAACCTCACCTTCACGGTGGTGGAAGGCGAGCCGGCACGTATCAAGGAAGTGCGCATTGTGGGCAACAAGGCGTTCAGCGAATCGGAGCTCAAGGGGCTGTTCGACCAGGACACCGGCGGCTGGCTGAGCTGGTACACCAAGTCGGACCGTTACGCCCGCGCAAAGCTCAATGCCGATCTGGAGACGCTGCGTTCCTACTATCTCCAGCGCGGTTACCTCGAGTTTCGCGTGGACTCCACCCAGGTGGCCATCTCGCCGGACAAGCAGGACATCTCCATCGTGGTCAATGTGACCGAAGGCGAGCGTTTCGTGGTGTCGGGGGTCAAGCTCGAAGGCAATTACCTCGATCGCGAAGACGAGTTCAAATCGCTGGTCACCATTCGTCCGGGCGAGCCTTACAACGCCGATCAGGTCACCGAAACCACCAAGGCCTTTTCCGAGTATTTTGGGCGCTTCGGCTTCGCCTTTGCGCGCGTCGAGGCGGTGCCGGAGATTGATCGTGAAAACAACCGCGTAGCACTGGTGCTGCAGGCCGAGCCGGCCCGCAGGGCATACGTGCGGCGCATCAACGTGAGCGGCAACAACCGAACCCGTGATGAAGTCGTGCGTCGCGAATTCCGGCAGTTCGAGGCCTCGTGGTACGACGGCGAAAAGATCCGTCTGTCACGCGACCGCGTGGACCGGCTGGGCTACTTTACCGAGGTGGGAATCGAAACCCAGGAAGTTCCCGGATCGCCCGACCAGGTCGACCTCGTGATCAATGTGGCCGAAAAGCCCACTGGTTCTCTGCAGCTCGGTGCCGGTTTCTCCAGCGCGGAAAAGGTGTCACTGTCGTTTGCCATCAAGCAGGAAAACGTTTTCGGCTCGGGCAACTACCTCGGGGTGGATGTCAACACCAGCAAGTACCGCCGGACCTTGGTGTTGAGCACTACCGACCCGTATTTCACCCAGGATGGCATCTCTCGCACCCTGGATGTTTATTACCGTACCGACAAGCCCTATGAAGAGCAGGGCGGCAATTATCAGCTGGTCACCACGGGAGCTTCGGTGCGCTTCGGGGTGCCCTTCAGCGAAACCGATACCGTTTTCTTCGGTGGTGGTGTCGAGCAGACCAAGATCAAGGCGGGCACCAACATCCCAGCCGCTTACCTGGCCTACGCAGACACCTACGGCAGTTCCAGTAACTCCGTTCCCCTGACCATTGGCTGGTCACGCGATGACCGCGACAGTGCGCTGGCACCGAATTCCGGTCGCTACCAGCGGCTCAATTCCGAATGGTCGGTGGCCGGCGACGCGCGCTACCTGCGGGCGAATTACCAATACCAGCAATATGTGCCGCTGAACAAGCGGTTCACGCTGGCCTTCAATGGCGAACTGGGTTATGGCAAGGGCTTGAACGGTCGGCCGTTTCCCGTGTTCAAGAACTTCTACTCCGGTGGCCTGGGTTCGGTACGTGGTTTCGACCAGGGCACTCTCGGCCCGCGCGATGTCACGGGCGCATCCTTGGGCGGGCCCAGGAAAGTCACGCTCAATGCCGAATTGATGGCGCCCTTTCCAGGCGCAGGCAATGACCGTACGCTGCGGATTTTCACCTTCGTCGATGTGGGTAATGTGTATGGCGAAAATGACAAAGTCAGTTTCAACGACATGCGCGCATCTGCGGGCGTGGGCCTGAGCTGGATTTCCCCCCTGGGTCCGCTGCGTCTAGCCTATGCACAACCGGTGCGCAAGTTCGCCGGCGATAGAATCCAGAAACTTCAATTCCAGATTGGTACGTCCTTCTAATGAAATCACTTCCCCGCCATTTCACCTTGGCCCTGCTGCTGAGCACATTGGCCATGGCTGCCCCTGCATTGCAGGCACAAGAATTCAAGGCCGGTTTCGTCAACACCGACCGCATCTTCCGCGAGGCCACCACTGCCAAGGCGGCCCAGGCCAAGCTGGAGCAGGAATTCTCCCGTCGCGAGAAGGAGCTCATCGACATGGGCAACACCTTGAAGACGGCGACCGAAAAATTTGAGCGTGAGGCCCCCACCATGGCCGAAAGCCAGCGCACTACGCGCCAGCGCCAGCTGGTGGACCAGGACCGCGAATTCCAGCGCAAGCGCCGTGAGTTCCAGGAAGACCTGAACGCTCGCAAGAACGAAGAACTCGCCCAGGTTCTGGAGCGGGCCAACAAGGTGGTCAAGCAGGTTGCCGAAGCCGAAAAGTACGATGTGATCCTGCAGGAAGCCGTCTATATCAACCCCAAGCACGACATCACTGACCGGGTGATCAAGGCGCTGAATGGCGCTGGCAAATAAGCCGCTGCGCAGGGCAGGTGGCGCGTGAGCTTGCTCCTTGGGGCCATTGTTGACGCGCTGGGTGGATCGCTGGAAGGGGGGCTGCGGGACACCGCAGTTCTGCGTATTGCGCCACTCGATACCGCCAGTCCAGGCGACATCAGTTTCCTGAGCCACCCGCGTTACCAGCAACAACTGGCCGCCTCCCGGGCGGCCTGTGTCATTGTGGCGCCCGCCATGCGTGAGCCCGCGTTGGCGCGCGGCGCATGCATTGTGGCGGACAACCCCTATGTCTATTTCGCCCGGGTTACGCAGCTTTGGCGGCAGCACCATGGCGCAGCCGTGCAACCCGGTGTGCACCCCAGCGCCGTGGTGGATGCGGACGCCGTGGTGCATCCCAGTGCCTCGGTGGGCCCGCTGTGCGTTGTCGAGCGCGGTGCGCACATTGGCGCAGGCACGGTGCTCAAGTCGCGCGTGACGGTGGGCGAACACTGCCACATCGGCGCGCGCTGCATCGTGCATGCCGGTGTGGTGATCGGTGCCGACGGTTTCGGCTTTGCGCCGCAGGGCGGCGAATGGGTCAAGATCGAGCAGCTGGGCGCGGTGCGCATTGGCAACGATGTGGAAATTGGTGCCAACACCTGCATCGACCGCGGTGCGCTGCAGGACACCGTCATTGAAGACGGCGTGAAGCTCGACAACCTGATCCAGATCGGTCACAACGTGCATATCGGCAAACACTCGGCCATGGCCGGGTGCGTGGGCGTGGCCGGCAGTGCCACCATTGGCGCGCACTGCACCGTGGGTGGCGGCGCCATCGTGCTGGGCCACCTGGAGTTGGCCGACAACGTGCACATTTCAGCAGCCACGGTGGTCACGCGCTCGCTCACCAAGCCGGGCCAGTACACCGGCATGTTCCCTATCGACGACAATGCGCGCTGGGAAAAAAACGCTGCCACACTCAAACAACTGTACAGCTTGCGAGAGCGCATCAAGGCGCTGGAACAGGCTCTCAAGGCAGCATGAACGGAAGAACAACTCGATGATGGATATCCACGCAATTCTCAAGCAACTGCCCCACCGCTACCCGTTTCTGTTGGTGGACAAGGTGATCGAGCTTGAGAGCAACACCCGCATCAAGGCGATCAAGAACGTGACGTTCAACGAGCCTTATTTCATGGGGCACTTTCCCGGTCACCCCGTCATGCCGGGTGTGCTGATCCTGGAAGCGCTGGCCCAGGCGGCGGGTCTGCTGGCGTTTGACGCCATGGGCAAGGTGCCCGATGCAAACAATATCTACTATTTTGTCGGCATCGACGGTGCACGCTTCAAGCGCCCGGTGGAGCCGGGCGACCAGTTGATCCTGGACATCGCTATCGACCGAGTCCGTGGCGGCATCTGGAAGTTCAAGGCTGTTGCGCGTGTGGGCGAGGAAGTGGCCTGCGAGGCCGAACTCATGTGCACGATGCGCAGCGTTGGTTGAGTGCGCCTTTGCAAACCGTGAGCAACATCCATCCCACAGCCATCGTCGATCCGCGCGCTCAAATCGACGCAACGGCCAGCATCGGGCCTTACAGCGTGATCGGTTCCCATGTGGTCATCGGGGCGGGCACCACGGTGGGTGCGCACTGCGTGATCGACGGGCGCACCACGCTGGGCCGTGACAACCATATCTTCCAGTTCAACTCCATCGGCGCGATCCCCCAGGACAAAAAGTATGCGGGCGAGCCCACCGAGCTGGTGATCGGCGACCGCAATACCATCCGCGAGTTCTGCACCCTGAACCTCGGGGTGCCCCAGGCCGGCGGCATCACCACGGTGGGTGATGACAACTGGATCATGGCCTACACCCACATCGCCCACGATTGCCATGTGGGCAACCACACCACGCTGGCCAACAACACCACGCTGGCCGGTCATGTGCACCTGGGCGACTGGGTGACGGTGGGCGGGCTCACCGGCATCCACCAGTTCGTGAAGATCGGGGCGCACGCCATGGTGGGCTTTGCCAGTGCCGTGGCGCAAGACGTGCCCCCCTTCATGCTGGTGGACGGCAACCCGCTGGCCGTGCGCGGCTACAACGTGGTGGGACTGCGTCGCCGCGGCTTTTCGCCCGAGCGCGTGGGCGCCGTCAAGCAGATGCACAAGCTGCTCTATCGCCAGGGTCTCACGCTGGAGGCTGCGCGTGCGGCCATCGCCGACCTGGCGCAGTCCGTGCCCGATGCCGGTGGCGACGTGGCTATGATGGAGCAGTTCCTGACCGACGCCACGCGCGGCATCGCGCGCTGAGGGGCTGGTGATGAACCCACCCCCTCGCGTTGCCATGGTGGCGGGCGAAACATCGGGCGATCTGCTGGCGGGGCTGCTGCTAGACGGCCTGCAGGCACAGTGGCCCGGGTTGCAGGCGCAGGGCATCGGCGGGCCGCAGATGGCGCGCCGGGGCTTCACGGCCTGGTGGCCCAGCGAGCGGCTGGCGGTGCATGGCTACAGCATGGAGGTGCTGCGCCGGCTGCGCGACATCCTGGGCATTCGCAAGCAGTTGCGCGCGCGCTTGCTGCAAGACCGGCCCGATGTGTTCATTGGCGTGGATGCGCCCGATTTCAACCTGGGCCTCGAAGCCGATCTGCGCGCTGCCGGCATCAAGACCGTGCATTTTGTGTGCCCGTCGATCTGGGCCTGGCGTGCTGATCGGGTTGAAAAAATCCGCCGCAGTGCAGACCATGTGCTGTGCATCTTTCCGTTCGAACCCGCATTGCTGGCGCAGCACGGCATTGCCGCAACGTATGTGGGGCACCCGCTGGCGAATGTCATTCCCATGGTGCCCGACCGCTATGCCGCCAGGGCGCAGCTGGGCTTGCACGACGCCGACGAAGTGCTGGCCATCCTGCCGGGCAGCCGGTCCGCCGAGGTGGAATACATTGCTTTGCCGTTCTTTCAGGCTGCAGCGCTTATCCTTAAAGCGCGACCAGCTATTAAATTCATAGTACCAGCCGTGCCCGCCCTGCGCGAGCGCATCGAGCAGCTGGCCCATGCCAGCGGCGTGGGTGGTGCCCTGCAGATCGTCACCGGCCAGTCCCATGCCGTGCTCGCCGCCTGCGATGTGACGCTGATCGCTAGCGGCACCGCCACGCTCGAGGCCGCGCTGTTCAAGCGCCCCATGGTGATTGGCTACCGCATGCATCCCGTGAGCTGGTGGCTCATGCGGCGCAAGCAGCTGCAGCCCTGGGTGGGCCTGCCCAACATCCTGTGCCGCGACTTTGTCGTGCCCGAACTGATCCAGGACGCCGCGACGCCGCAGGCGCTCTGCGCGGCCACGCTGCAGTGGCTTGATGCCCGCGCGCACCAGCGTGAAAAAATCACCGCGCTCGAACAGCGCTTCACCGCGCTGCACGAAAGCCTGCAGCGCGACACGCCCCGACTGGCTGCCGATGCGATCCAGAAAATCCTTGCCGCCTGAACAGGCCAGCCTGCCTTGGCACCCCCCTGGCCTGGTGGCCGGGGTGGACGAGGCCGGCCGGGGCCCGCTGGCCGGGCCTGTGGTGGCCGCTGCGGTCATCCTCGATGACCTGCATCCCATTGCCGGTCTGGCCGACTCCAAAAAGCTCACGGCCGCGCGGCGCGAGGCCCTGTTTGACGAAATCCGCGCCAAGGCGCTGTGCTGCAGCATTGCCGAAGCCAGCGTCGAGGAGATCGACCGCCTGAACATCCTGCAGGCCGCGTTGCTGGCCATGCGCCGCGCCGTGCTGGGCCTGCGGCTCAAGCCCAGGATGGTGTTGGTGGATGGGAACCGGCTGCCCACGTTGGACATGCCCGCCGAGGCCATCGTCAAAGGCGACGCGCTGGTGCCCGCCATCTCGGCCGCGTCCATCCTGGCCAAGGTCCACCGTGACCGCTGGTGCGTGCAGGTCGATGAGCAGTACCCGCAATACGGTTTTGCCGGCCACAAGGGCTACGGCACGGCCGTGCACATGGCGGCCCTGCGTGAGCACGGTGCCTGCATTCACCATCGGCGCAGCTTTGCGCCCGTGGCCAAGGTGCTGGTCTGAGTAACCTCGCGCCGCTTGCCTTTTCATTGCCCGCCCGGTACACCGCATGACCTCCGCTCCCCTGACCGTCATCCACTCGCGTGACAACGCCTTTGTCAAAGACCTGCGCAGGCTGGCGCAGGACAGCACGGCCTACCGCAAGCAGGGCCGTGTCTGGCTGGAGGGCGACCACCTGTGCAGCGCCGCGCTGCAGCGTGGCGTGCACCCTGCCATTGCCGTGTTTTCAGAGTCGTTTTGGCCTCAAGCGCCCGCTCGATATGCGCAAGTAGCTATTAAAGTAATAGTGATTGCCGATGCCTTGTTTGCCGACATCAGTGGCCTGGAGTCGCCAGCGGCCATGGGGTTTGTGGTGGATGCCGCCGTGCCGAGGGGCCTGCGGGCAGGCGTGGCCACGGTGGTACTGGACCGCGTGCAGGATGCGGGCAACGTGGGCTCCATCCTGCGCAGCGCATCGGCGTTTGGCTTTCGGCAGATAGCGGCGCTCAAGGGCAGTGCGGCGCTGTGGGCGCCCAAGGTGCTGCGCGCGGGCATGGGCGCGCATTTTGCGCTGGACCTGGTGGAAGGGCTTGCGCTCGATGATTTGCAGGGGCTGGATGTGCCGCTGCTGGTCACCAGTTCGCACACCGGTAGTTTTTTGCACCGCGCCGCCTTGCCTTGGCCATGCGCGTGGGTTCTGGGCCATGAGGGGCAGGGCGTGTCGCCCGCGCTGGAGGCGCAGGCCGCCCAACGCATCCGCATTGCGCAGCCGGGCGGTGAGGAGTCGCTCAACGTGGCCGCCGCCGCTGCCATCTGCCTGCATGCCAGCGGCGCCATGCGCTGAAACTTGAATTTTGCCGGCGGGGCAGGCTGGAAAGAGCGGCACATTGGGCGGAGTCCTGCAGACTCCCGCGCAGATGCTGCCTAGTGGTATGAGGGCATTAGGGACCAAGTGCCGCCGGGTATAATCAGGGGCTTTTCTCGCAACAGCGTCGCCCGATCGCACCCAAAGCAACAACCCATCTGAGAGCAGCCGCCGGCATTCGTTGCGCGAGCGGCCTGCAGGCACCGGGCGACCGTAACCATCCGGAGAATCCAGTGCTTTTGTCTCTACAGGGAAAATTCCCCTCCGCCATCCTGGCGCTCGCAGACGGCACGGTCTTTATCGGCAATTCGATTGGTGCCACCGGCACCACCGTCGGCGAAGTGGTGTTCAACACCGCCATCACCGGCTACCAGGAAATCCTCACCGACCCCAGCTATTGCCAGCAGATCGTGACGCTCACGTATCCGCACATCGGCAACTACGGCGTCAACACCGAGGATATCGAAGCTGACAAGGTCCATGCCGCAGGCCTCATCATCAAGGACCTGCCCCTGCTGGCCAGCAATTTCCGATCGACCGAAACGCTGTCGCAGTACCTCGTGCGCCAGAAGACGGTGGCCATTGCCAATATCGACACCCGCAAGCTCACCCGCCTGCTGCGCAGCCAGGGCGCGCAAAACGGTGCCATCGTCGGCCTGGCGGCCGGTGAAGCCGTGACGCAGGAGCACATCGACGCCGCACTGGCCGCCGCCAAGGCCGCGCCCAGCATGAAGGGCCTGGACCTGGCCAAGGTGGTGACCACACCTGCCGCCTACCCCTGGGACCAGACCGAGTGGAAGCTGGGCTCGGGCTACGGCACCCAGACCGCTCCACGCTTTCATGTGGTGGCCTACGACTACGGCGTGAAGCTGAACATCCTGCGCATGCTGGCAGAGCGCGGTTGCAAGCTGACGGTGGTGCCTGCGCAGACGCCGGCCGCCGAAGTGCTGGCCATGAACCCCGATGGCGTGTTTTTGTCCAACGGCCCCGGCGATCCGGCGCCCTGCGACTACGCCATCACGGCCGTGCAGCAGATCATCGACAGCGGCGTTCCCACTTTCGGCATCTGCCTGGGCCATCAGATCATGGCCCTGGCCAGCGGCGCCAAGACCTTCAAGATGGACAACAGCCACCACGGCGCCAACCACCCGGTGAAAGACCTGGACACGGGCCGTGTCAGCATCACCAGCCAGAACCACGGCTTTGCGGTGGAGATGGAATCGCTGCCCGCCAATCTGCGTCCCACGCACATCAGCCTGTTCGATGGCACGCTGCAGGGCCTGGTGCGCACCGACAAGCCGGCGTTCTGCTTTCAGGGGCACCCCGAAGCATCGCCCGGCCCGCACGATATTGCCTACCTGTTTGACCGCTTCACGGCATTGATGGCCACGGCCCAGGAGAAAAAATAATGCCAAAGCGCACTGACATCAAAAGCGTCCTCATCATCGGCGCCGGCCCGATCATCATCGGCCAGGCCTGCGAGTTTGACTATTCCGGCGTTCAGGCCTGCAAGGCGCTGCGCGAAGAGGGCTACAAGGTCATCCTGATCAACAGCAACCCTGCAACGATCATGACCGACCCGGCCACGGCCGACGTGACCTACATCGAGCCCATCACCTGGCAAACGGTCGAGAAGATCATTGCCAAGGAACGCCCCGACGCCATCCTGCCCACCATGGGCGGCCAGACCGCACTGAACTGTGCGCTGGACCTTTGGCACAACGGCGTGCTCGACAAGTACAAGGTCGAGCTCATCGGCGCAACGCCCGAGGCCATCGACAAGGCCGAAGACCGCCTGAAGTTCAAGGACGCCATGACCAAGATCGGTCTGGGCTCTGCCCGCTCGGGCATCGCCCACAGCATGGACGAAGCCTGGGCGGTGCAAAAGACCGTGGGCTTCCCCACCGTGATCCGCCCCAGCTTCACGCTGGGTGGCACGGGCGGCGGCATTGCCTACAACCCCGAAGAGTTCGAGACCATCTGCAAGCGCGGCCTGGAAGCCTCGCCCACCAACGAGCTGCTGATCGAAGAGTCGCTGCTTGGCTGGAAAGAGTACGAGATGGAAGTGGTGCGCGACAAGGCGGACAACTGCATCATCATCTGCTCCATCGAGAACCTCGACCCCATGGGGGTGCACACCGGCGATTCGATCACCGTGGCCCCTGCCCAGACGCTGACCGACAAGGAATACCAGATCATGCGCAACGCCAGTCTGGCGGTGCTGCGCGAGATCGGCGTGGACACCGGCGGCTCCAACGTGCAGTTCTCGGTGAACCCGAAGGACGGCCGCATGATCGTCATCGAGATGAATCCGCGCGTATCGCGGTCTTCGGCGCTGGCTTCCAAGGCAACCGGCTTCCCCATCGCCAAGGTCGCAGCCAAGCTGGCTGTGGGCTACACGCTGGACGAGCTCAAAAACGAAATCACGGACGGCGCCACGCCCGCGTCGTTCGAGCCCTCGATCGATTACGTGGTCACCAAGATCCCGCGTTTTGCGTTCGAAAAATTCCCCACGGCCGACAGCCGACTGACCACGCAGATGAAGTCGGTGGGCGAAGTGATGGCCATGGGCCGCACCTTCCAGGAATCGTTCCAGAAAGCCCTGCGCGGCCTGGAAGTGGGCGTGGACGGCATGAACGAGAAGACCCAGGACCGCGAAGTCTTGGAGAAGGAACTGGGCGCGCCCGGCCCCGAGCGCATCTGGTATGTGGGCGATGCGTTTGCCATGGGCCTGTCGGTGGATGAGGTGTTTGACCTCACCAAGATCGACAAGTGGTTCCTGGTGCAGATTGAGCAGATCGTGAAGATCGAGCTCGAGCTGGATCGGCTGGTCGTGGACAAGGGCGATGCCGCCCTGGCTGCACTTGACGCCGCCACGCTGCACACGCTCAAGCAAAAGGGTTTTTCCGACCGCCGCCTGGCCAAGCTGCTCAAGACCACGGAAAAGGCCGTGCGCGAAGCGCGCCGCGCGCTCAAGGTGCGCCCTGTGTATAAGCGCGTGGACACCTGCGCCGCCGAGTTCGCCACCGATACCGCTTACCTGTATTCAACCTATGAGGTCGCCCCTTACGGCGGCGTTGCGGAATGCGAGGCCGAGCCAACCAGCGCCAAGAAGATCATGGTGCTGGGCGGTGGCCCCAACCGCATCGGTCAGGGCATCGAGTTCGACTACTGCTGCGTGCACGCGGCCCTTGCCATGCGCGAGGATGGTTATGAAACCATCATGGTCAACTGCAACCCTGAAACGGTTTCGACCGATTACGACACCTCGGATCGCCTGTATTTCGAGCCCGTCACGCTCGAAGACGTGCTGGAAATCGTCGACAAGGAAAAACCGGTGGGCGTGATCGTGCAGTACGGCGGCCAGACGCCCCTGAAGCTGGCGCTCGACCTGGAAGCCGCGGGCGTGCCCATCATTGGCACCAGTCCCGACATGATCGATGCTGCTGAAGACCGCGAGCGCTTCCAGGCGCTGCTGCACAAGCTGCAACTGCGCCAGCCACCCAATGCCACGGCACGCACCGAGCCCGAGGCACTGGAAAAGGCGGCTGCACTGGGTTACCCCCTGGTGGTGCGCCCCAGCTATGTGCTGGGCGGCCGCGCGATGGAAATCGTGCACGAGCAACGCGACCTCGAACGCTACATGCGCGAAGCCGTGAAGGTGAGCCACGACTCGCCCGTGCTGCTCGACCGCTTCCTCTCCAACGCCATCGAGTGCGATGTGGACTGTGTGCGTGACTCGACCGGCGTGACGTTCATTGGCGGCGTGATGGAACACATCGAACAGGCCGGCGTGCACAGCGGCGACTCGGCCTGCTCGCTGCCCCCGTATTACCTGTCCAAGGCCACGGTGGATGAAATCAAGCGTCAGACGGCTGCCATGGCCGAAGGCCTGAACGTCGTGGGCCTGATGAACGTGCAGTTCGCCATCCAGGAGGCCGACGGCAAGGACATCATCTACGTGCTCGAAGTGAACCCGCGCGCCTCGCGCACGGTGCCTTTCGTCAGCAAGGCCACCGGCATCCAGCTGGCCAAGGTGGCGGCACGCTGCATGGCCGGCCAGACGCTGGCCTCGCAAGGCATTACCAAGGAAGTGACGCCGCCCTACTTCAGCGTGAAGGAGGCCGTGTTCCCCTTCGTCAAGTTTCCTGGCGTGGACACCATCCTTGGCCCCGAGATGAAGTCCACCGGCGAGGTGATGGGCGTGGGCAAGACCTTTGGCGAAGCGTTCGTGAAGAGCCAGATGGGCGCCGGCACCAAGCTGCCCACCTCGGGCAAGGTCTTCCTCACGGTGAAGAACAGCGACAAGGCGCGGGCTGTGGACATTGCGCGCCAACTCGTGGCCCTGGGCTTCGAGCTGGTGGCCACCAAGGGCACGGCGGCTGCCATCGAGGCGGCTGGTGTGCCGGTGCAGGTGGTCAACAAGGTCACCGAAGGCCGCCCGCACATCGTGGACATGATCAAGAACAACGAGATTGTCATGGTCATCAACACGGTGGAAGAGCGGCGCAATGCCATTGCCGATTCGCGTGCCATTCGCACGTCGTCGCTGCTGGCGCGGGTCACCACGTTCACCACCATCTTTGGAGCCGAAGCCGCCGTTGAAGGCATGAAGTACCTCGACAAGCTCGACGTGTATTCGGTGCAGGAATTGCACGCCCAGCTGGTGGCCTGAGCACCGGCAAACGCGGCATAATCTGCCGCTGACCAGACACCGCCGCGCGGCAACGTGCGGCGGTTTCCTTTTGTAGGGTCGCCAATGGCAGTGGCATGGAAATTCCGTGGCAATGTCTGGTGACTGACCGGTGGGGCTGCTGTGCGGCGTCACCGTTTTGATTGATGGAGACTCAACAGAATGGCCACCATTCCCATTACCAAGCGCGGCGCTGAAATGCTCAAGGCAGAGCTGCATCGCCTCAAGACCGTCGAGCGGCCCGCCGTGATCACGGCGATCGCCGAAGCGCGTGCGCAGGGCGACCTCAGCGAAAACGCCGACTACGACGCAGCCAAGGACCGCCAGGGGTTCATCGAGGGCCGCATTCAGGAGATCGAGGGCAAGCTCTCGGTGGCGCAGGTCATCGACCCCAGCGCCGTGGACGGCGGTGGCAAAGTGGTCTTTGGGGCCACGGTCGAGCTGGAAGATGAAGAATCCGGCGACACGGTGAAATACCAGATCGTGGGCGAGGACGAGGCCGATCTGAAACACGGCCTGATCAACATATCCAGTCCGATCGCCCGGGCTTTGATTGGCAAGGAAGAGGGCGACACGGCGGAAGTGCAGGCGCCGGGCGGAATCCGCCGCTATGAAGTGGTGGCCGTCAGCTACCTGTGACCCAAAGCGCCATGCTCACCCGTCTTCCCACGCTTTTGGCCGCCCTCTGGTGGGGCAGTCTCACGACGATCGGGCTGCTGGTGGTTCCGCTATTGTTTGCCCATTTGCCAACCCCTGCACTGGCGGGGGGAATGGCGGCACGGCTGTTTGCAGCCCAGACCTGGGTGACGGTAACTTGTTGTGTGCTGCTGCTTCTGATTTCAAGGCCAAAAGGTGAGGTAGCCCAATATTCATGGGCGCAAGCAGCTATGGTTTTTTTAGTTGGTGGGCTGTTGTTGGCATTGCTGGCCCAGTTCGGCGTGGCGCCACGCATCGTGGCGCGCGAAAATCTGCGCGTCTGGCACGCTGTGGGCAGCGGCATGTACCTTGTGCAATGGCTGTGCGCAGGCATTACGCTGTGGATAACGACGGGCAGGCGGTTCGTCGACTGAACCATGGGGCCTGCGGGCCAAGGAGTCAATGGCAATGGAATCCCAGATCGTCCGTATCGACAACGATGAATGGCACACCGTCCAGGGCAATGATGCCTGGCGCGCAGCGCTGGAGGCTGGCAAGGTATTGTTCTTTCCGAACCTCGGTTTCCAGTTGCAGCCCGAGGAGCGGGCCTTGCTGCGGCCCGACATCCGCGACCCTGGTGTGCGCAATATCAGCCTCAACGTCGACGGCAGTCTCAAAGGTGCAGTGGGCGATGCCGCCACGCAGGCGGCACTGGAGGCCATGATTGCCCGCTTTCGCGAGCAGGCGTCGGCACTGATAGCGGCTCTGCTGCCGTTTTATGTTTCCGCGCTGCGGCTGGCACCTACCAGCTACCGGCCGACGCAGGTGGAGACCCGCACGCAGTCCTGGCGCGCTGATGATCGGCGCCTGCATGTCGATGCCTTCCCGTCCCGCCCCAACTATGGAGAGCGCATTTTGCGGGTGTTTGCCAACATCAACCCCGATGGTGCCGACCGTGTATGGCGGGTGGGTGAACCTTTCGAGACGGTGGCGCGCAAATTTCTGCCTAAGGCCAAGCCCTATGTGCCATGGCAGGCCACGCTGCTGGAAAAGCTGCGTGTGACCAAGTCTTTGCGCAGTGAGTACGATCACCTGATGCTGCAGCTGCACGATGGCATGAAGAGCGACATGGATTTCCAGCGGCACAGCTCGCAGGAGACTGTGGCGTTCCCCGCAGGATCGGTGTGGGTGTGCTTTTCGGATCAGGCCTCGCACGCAGTCATGTCAGGCCAATACATGCTCGAGCAGACCTTGCATCTGCCGCCAGGCCATGCCTACGACCCATCTGCCAGCCCACTGGCGATCCTCACGCGGCTGGTGGGCCGCCCCCTGTACGGTTTGGATGGAGCAGAAGGGGCAAAGCGCCCGAATACGCCCTAAGCGCTCGCCGCCGGACCGAGCCTACTCGTGCCAGTGGCGAGCCACCCAGCGCGCCGGCTGGATGAAGCGAAAGCGCTTGTTGCGCCGGCCCGCAAGCGCATCGGGAGGGTTGCATTCACCATGAAAAATCATGATGCGCGCGCCCTCTGGAACATAGGGTTCGCGCCAGTAGTTGGTCGGCCACGCAGGAATGCCGTGGTATTTGAAACTGGGGCACCATCCGTCGGGCCAGTACGAGAGCTTGCCCTGCGCGTGGAGAAACCTTGACAGAAAGGCCTGTTCATTGCGATAGCCGGCCCGCACCTCGTCCATGTGTGCGCGAAAGTAGGCGAGCACATCGGCATGCGCGCCCAACTCAAAGCGATATACCGAAGAGTTGCCTGTGATTCGCTGGCCGAAACGCCAAAAACGCGGATAGTCGTGGATGATCAGAAATTCGCCCGGCCACTCGAAGAAGGCGTCAATCGGGCCAACGACAACAACGTCGAGATCGAGGAAGAGGGCGGTGCCGCGCAGGCCGTGCAGGTCGGCCTCGAAGGTAGTGAGCTTTTGCCATGCGCCGTCACGCTGGCCCGGCGCCAATTGCAGGTTGAGTGGTGGAATCGGCAGGCACTGCACTTCAGGGCGGATGCCCGTGGCGTCGTCGGTGAGGCAAACGAAATGGAACGGACCGCTGAGGTGGCGGTGCACCATGGCGTAGAGCCGGTTGACGTATTCGGGGCCATATTTGGTACCCCATTTCATGCAGATCACATGGCGCCCGTGCGCCGTTTGTGGCAAGGCTGTGCTCATGGATCAGTCAGCCTGGCGCTTCTTGATCGACTTGAGCTTGGGCTTCTTGGCCCGCTTGATCTGCCCGCCGGGCGTGAGGCGCTGGTTGCCCAGCACGCGCAGCTGCTTGATTTCGGGGCGCTGGCCGCCGCGCTTGCTGTATTTCAGCACCTTGACATCGCGCGGGCCGGGCATGCGGTCTTCGTCGGGGGTGCGTTCTTTGGCTGGCTGGGGGCGCCAGAGCACCAGGAGTTTGCCAATGTGCTGGATGGGGGCGGCATTCAGGTCAGCGGCGAGCTGCTGGTAAATCAGTTCGCGTGCGGTCCGGTCGTCGTTGAAGATACGCACCTTGATTAGCCCGTGGGCGTTCAAGGCGGCGTCAATTTCTTTTTGAACCGCGGGGGTCAGGCCATCTCCACCTACGAGGACTACGGGGTCGAGGTGGTGGGCATTAGCGCGGTGTTCCCGGCGCTCTGCGGGAGTCAGTTGAATTTGGGGCATGGCCGTATTATGTCTGCGGCCCGTTGCGGTGCTCCTTCACTTCGCTGCGCAAAATGAACCTTCGACAAAATCGGTGGAATCGGTTGTCGAGAGACAATGGGGCTGTATGAAAGTTAAAACCCAAAGCAAGAAGGTCAACAAGGCGTGGTTGAACGACCATGTCAATGACACCTACGTCAAACTGGCCCAGAAAGAGGGCTATCGGGCGCGCGCGGCCTACAAGCTCAAGGAAATCGACGAGCAGCTCGGACTGATCAAGCCGGGCCATACGGTGGTGGATCTGGGTTCTACCCCGGCGCATGGAGCCAGTATGTGCGCCGGCGCCTGTCGCCTGCAGGGGCAGCGGCCGGGCAACTCAATGGCTGCATTATTGCGCTGGATATTTTGCCCATGGAGCCGGTCGAGGGGGTGACCTTCCTGCTCGGCGACTTCCGGGAGCCCGAGGTGTTGCAGCAACTGGAAGATGCATTGCAGGGACGCGCGGTGGATGTGGTGGTGTCCGACATGGCGCCGAACCTGTCCGGCATCGAGTCTGCCGATACGGCGCGCATTGCGCATCTGGTGGAGCTTGCCGTGGATTTCGCCTGCCAGCACCTGAAGCCTGAGGGCGCGCTGGTGGTCAAGCTGTTTCATGGCAGCGGCTATGGCGAGCTGGTGGCACTGTTCAAACGCAGCTTCAAAACCGTTAAGCCGCTCAAGCCCAAGGCATCGCGTGACAAGTCCTCCGAAACTTTTCTGGTGGGCATGGGTCTCAAAAATGCTGCGTGAAAGGCAGGGTTTTGGGTCGTGGTTTGCTTAACCCGGCGTAAAAGTCCGTGTTGAGTCCATGGGCGGCTGGGGGAAATAAGCTGGCCCCGACGCTTGAAACACCTAAAATGGGCCGCACGTAAGCCGTGACGGCTTTGTGACCGTTTTTTCCCGCGACTGGAGTCCTGCTTGAACAATCAGTGGTTTTCAAAAATTGCCGTGTGGCTCGTCATCGCCATGGTGCTGTTCACTGTGTTCAAACAGTTCGACACACGCACCGGCGCGAGTGCCGGTCATGTCGGCTATTCGGAGTTCCTGGAGGAAGTCCGAAGCAATCGCATCAAGAGTGCCACCATCCAGGAAGGCCAGGGCGGCACCGAGATCGTTGCAGTCACCAATGATGACCGCAAGATCCGCACTACCGCCACCTACCTTGACCGCGGCCTTGTTGGCGATCTGATCAACAACAACGTCAAGTTCGACGTCAAGCCCCGCGAAGAAGGATCTTTGCTCATGACCCTGCTGGTCAGCTGGGGTCCCATGCTGCTACTGATTGGCGTGTGGGTGTATTTCATGCGGCAGATGCAGGGCGGAGGCAAGGGCGGGGCCTTTAGCTTTGGCAAGAGCAAGGCGCGCATGCTGGATGAAAACACCAACCAGGTCACGTTCGCCGATGTGGCTGGCTGCGATGAAGCCAAGGAAGAAGTCAAGGAAGTCGTGGATTTCCTGAAAGACCCGCAGAAATTCCAGAAACTCGGCGGCCGCATCCCCCGTGGCCTGCTGCTGGTCGGACCGCCGGGCACCGGTAAGACCTTGCTGGCAAAGTCCATTGCGGGTGAAGCCAAGGTGCCGTTCTTCAGCATTTCGGGTTCCGACTTTGTGGAAATGTTTGTTGGCGTGGGCGCGGCCCGCGTGCGCGACATGTTTGACAATGCCAAGAAGAACGCCCCGTGCATCATCTTCATCGATGAAATCGACGCCGTGGGCCGCCAGCGTGGCGCTGGCCTGGGCGGCGGCAACGACGAGCGTGAACAGACCCTCAACCAGATGCTGGTCGAGATGGATGGCTTCGAGACCAACCTGGGCGTGATCGTGGTGGCCGCCACCAACCGCCCCGACATCCTCGACGCCGCCTTGCTGCGCCCCGGCCGCTTTGACCGCCAGGTGTATGTGACGCTGCCGGACATCCGTGGTCGCGAGCAGATCCTGAACGTGCACATGCGCAAGATCCCGATCGGCCAGGATGTGGCCCCCGGCATCATCGCCCGTGGCACGCCTGGCATGAGTGGCGCTGATCTTGCCAACCTGTGTAACGAAGCCGCCCTGATGGCGGCGCGCCGCAATGCGCGCACCGTGGAGATGCAGGACTTCGAGAAGGCCAAGGACAAGATCCTGATGGGCCCCGAGCGCAAGAGCATGGTCATGCCCGAGGAAGAGCGCCGCAACACGGCCTACCACGAGTCGGGCCACGCGCTGATCGGCAAGCTGCTGCCCAAGTGCGATCCGGTGCACAAGGTCACCATCATTCCCCGCGGCCGTGCCCTGGGCGTGACGATGAGCCTGCCTGCACAAGACCGCTACAGCTACGACCGCGAGTACATGCTCAACCAGATCAGCATGTTGTTCGGTGGCCGAATTGCCGAAGAAGTGTTCATGAACCAGATGACCACCGGTGCAAGCAACGACTTCGAGCGTGCCACGCACATTGCCCGCGACATGGTGACCCGCTATGGCATGACCGATGCCCTGGGGCCTATGGTCTATGCAGAGAACGAAGGCGAAGTGTTCCTGGGCCGCTCGGTGACCAAGACCACTACCATGAGCGAGCAGACCATGGAAAAGGTGGACATGGAAGTGCGCCGGATCATCGATGAGCAATACAACCTGGCACGCCGCCTGATCGAAGAGAACAGCGACAAGATGCATGCCATGGCCAAGGCCTTGCTGGAATGGGAAACCATCGACACCGACCAGCTCGACGACATCATGGCCGGCAAGGCACCTCGTCCACCCAAGGACTGGACGCCGCGCACGCCTCCGTCCTCGGGTGATGGCCCGAGCGGTGGGTCGCCCGCCGTTGCCACGGAGCCCGCCCCGACCGTCGCCTGACGCCCGGCGCGCCTTCACCACGGAAAGACGGGGCTCGCAGCCCCGTTTTTTGTTTTCTCATCTTTTTCATTGATGCCCATGCTCTGGCAAACCTCCCGCTTCGCCCTCGACCTGACGCGCCCGCACACCATGGGCATCGTCAACGTGACGCCGGACTCTTTCTCCGACGGAGGGCGGCATGGCTCGACCACGGCGGCGCTGCGCCACTGCGAGCAGCTTTTGAAGGACGGTGCCGATATCCTCGACATCGGCGGCGAGTCCACCCGCCCGGGCAGCCCGGCCGTGGGCCTGGAAGAGGAGCTGGCGCGTGTGCTGCCCCTGGTGCGCAGTGCGGTGGATTTGGGCGTGCCGATTTCAGTGGATACCTATAAGCCCGAGGTCATGCAGGCAGTGCTCGACCTGGGAGCTGACATCGTCAACGATATCTGGGCTTTGCGCCAACCCGGCGCAGCGCAGGTGGTGGCGCGGCACCCGCGCTGCGGTGTGTGTCTGATGCACATGCACGGCGACCCGCAAACCATGCAGGTAGCGCCCATGGCGGGTGATGTATTACCGCAGGTGCTATCGTTTTTGGAGCTGTCAGCGCAATCCCTGCAGGCGCTAGGGGTCGAAAAGACCCGTATTGTTCTGGACCCGGGCATTGGCTTTGGCAAAACCGTGGCACAGAACTTCGCCCTGCTGGCGCGCCAGCGCGAACTGCTGGCGCTGGGCTATCCCGTGCTGGCCGGCTGGTCGCGCAAATCATCGCTGGGCACTGTCACGGGGCTGGATGTGGATCAGCGGCTGCAGCCCAGCGTGGCCGCTGCGCTGCTTGCAGTGGAGCGCGGTGCGCGCATTGTGCGCGTGCATGACGTGCGCGAAACGGTACAGGCCCTCGCGGTCTGGCGCGCCATGGAGTCGGGTCGGGCGGGGGCTGCATAGCCTTTGTTCGAGCGCCCGTGGGGCCAGCAACGGCATCGCGGGGCTTTCTGTTGCTGTTGCAGGCCCCGCAAGGCAGCCGCTGTGGCGTGCGCTAGACTCGAATCCGCACAACACAACAGCGAAAAGCCGATTTTCATGACTCAGAAATACTTTGGTACCGACGGCATTCGCGGCACCGTCGGACAGACACCCATCACCCCTGACTTTGTGTTGCGCCTGGCGCATGCTGTCGGTCGCGTACTGAAGCAGACCGAAGAGCGCCCCACGGTGCTGATCGGCAAGGACACGCGTATTTCGGGCTACATGCTGGAAAGCGCGCTGGAGTCGGGCTTCAACTCGGCAGGTGTGGATGTGGTGCTGCTGGGCCCGTTGCCCACACCCGGCGTGGCTTACCTGACACGGGCGCAGCGCGCCAGCCTGGGGGTGGTCATCAGTGCCAGCCACAACGCGTATCCGGACAATGGCATCAAATTCTTCAGCGCACAGGGCACCAAGCTGCCAGATGCCTGGGAGCTGGCGGTTGAAGCGGCGCTGGATGAGCCCCCGACGTGGGCTGATTCCGCCACGCTGGGCAAGGCCCGCCGACTCGACGATGCAGCGGGCCGCTACATCGAGTTTTGCAAGAGCACGGTCCCTCACGCACTGTCTTTGCGCGGTGTCAAGATCGTTGTGGATGCAGCCCATGGCGCTGCCTACCAGGTTGCGCCCAAGGTGTTCCATGAACTCGGCGCTGAGGTGCTGGCCATTGGGTGTGCACCCGACGGTCTCAATATCAACCACGAGGTCGGCGCCACCCATCCCGACGCACTGGTCCGGGCGGTGCGCGCAAACCATGCCGACTATGGCATTGCGCTGGATGGCGATGCCGACCGCCTGCAGATGGTGGATGCCACAGGGCGCCTCTACAACGGTGACGAGTTGCTCTACCTCATGGCGGCCGACCGCATGGGACGCGATGAACATGTGCCTGGCGTTGTGGGGACCCTGATGACCAATATGGCGGTCGAGGTCGCATTGCACGCACGCGGCGTGAAGCTGGTGCGGGCACGCGTGGGCGACCGCTACGTGTTGGAGGAGCTGGCGCGCCACCACTGGGTGCTGGGGGGCGAGGGTTCGGGGCATTTGCTGGCGCTGGACCGCCACACGACGGGTGACGGGATCGTCAGTGCCTTGCAGGTGCTGCAGGCGTGCGTGCGCAGTGGACAAACCATGGCACAACTGCTGGCAGACGTTGTGCTCTACCCGCAGGTGCTGCTCAATGTCCGCCTCCCGCCGGGGCAGGACTGGAAATCCAACAAGCTGCTGACACAAACGACCCAAGCCGTTGAACAGGAGCTCGGTTCCACAGGGCGCGTCCTGATCCGTGCCAGCGGCACGGAGCCTTTGCTGCGGGTGATGGTGGAGGCGCGGGATGCGCAGATGGCCAGTGCCTGCGCACAGCGGTTGGCCGATGCGGCGCGCGCGGGCTGAGCCTTTGCTGCTCGGTATGGCGGGAAAGCCTGGAGGCGATTTCTCGGAGGGAAGTAGTCGCCTCTGGAGGCGAGATCATGAACATCTCGCGTTTGTCCTTCATCGCAGGTAGATGCAGATCGTCTGAACGGCGCGCGCGATGCTTCGCTGTGCACTGCTGCGTCATCTAAGGATGGCCTGCATAACTCCCAGCGGTCTGTGATAGCGCGGCCTTGGGCGGTTCACTGCGGTGCTTTTCTTGCCAATTGCCGAGCCGTTGGCCGCAAAAAGACGCCTTGTGGCCCATCCCGATCCGCACTACCACCGACTCGCGAGGGTTATGCAGGCCATCCCTGAGCGGCGAAAGACCTACTGGACTTCCACGCGGCCTTGTCGCCAAAAAGAATGAGGCGCAGCCCTGGATCAATCGTGCAGTGCGTCATGAATTCGACATGACAGAGACATGGCGCTGTCACGGGAGGCTTCCACACTGCCTGGGAAGGAAGCGATGCCTGTCAACGGGTAGCGATTTCCGGAGAAAGCACCTTCCCGCCGCTAGGAGTCGTCCCATGAATGAGTTAGCCAACCTGCCGCCGTTATCCGCTTCACTCCCTGCCCGGGCACATGGGCGCACAGAAGGTGAGGGCAGCGGCGTTGCACCGTCGGCACAGATGCTGGTGCAGGGCAATGTTCAAGTGGGTTGGGCGCGCCATCTTGATGAAGTACGTCAGGCACAGCGGTTGCGATTCGATGTCTTTGCAGCCGAGATGGGTGCGCGACTGTCAACGACCATACCCGGCCATGATGTCGATCTGTTTGACGACTATTGTGAGCATCTCCTGGTGCGTGATGTACCAAGTCAACAAGTGATCGGCACCTATCGGGTGCTCACCCCAGCGCAAGCCAAGCGGGTAGGGGGCACCTACAGCGATAACGAATTTGATCTGACCCGGTTGCGCAGTTTGCGGCCCCGTATGGTCGAGCTGGGCCGCAGTTGCGTGCATCCGGATCACCGCCATGGGGGTGTCATCCTGGCGCTGTGGGGGGCTCTGGCAGATTTCATGGTCCGCAATCAGCTCGACACCATGATTGGCTGCGCCAGCATTCCGATGCTGCACAACGGCGTGGTAAGTGGCGATGCCGCAGCCAGCATCTGGCACCAGTTGCGCCAGACCCATATGGCGCCCATTGATTTTCATGTACGGCCCCGGTTGCCATTGCCGGTGGAGCAACTCGACGGAACCTTGCTGATTGAGCCGCCCGCCTTGATCAAGGGCTACTTGCGCCTGGGTGCCCGGGTTCTGGGGGCGCCGGCCTGGGATCCGGATTTCAATACCGCCGACCTTCCGATGCTGATGCGCATTGCCGACCTGCCCTCGCGCTACCGCAAGCATTTTCTGGGGGCCTGATGCGTGCGGCGTTCGACGCCTTGGGGCCTTGGGGCAATGCCCTGGGGGCAGCGGATGTCGCCTGCAATGCGGGTGATTTGCATGTGTCCGAGCCGCATCGTTTTCGGGCAGTGTTCATTTCCGATCTGCACCTCGGAACGCCAGGCTGCCAGGCAACGGCCCTGCTGGATTTCCTGAAGCACCACCCTTGTGAAACGCTTTATCTCGTGGGGGATATCGTGGACGGGTGGCAGCTGCGTCGCAGATGGTTCTGGCCGCAAGCGCATAACGATGTAGTGCAGAAACTATTGCGCAGCGCCCGCAAGGGGTGCCGCGTGGTGTTCGTCCCGGGTAACCACGACGAATTCGCCCGCGCGTTCGTGGGTCATTCATTTGGGGGCATCGAGGTGGTTGAAGAAGCGGTGCACCTGACCGTCGATGGTCGACAGCTTTGGGTGACCCATGGTGATTACTTTGATGGTGTCATCCAGTGTGCCAAGTGGCTGGCCTATCTGGGCGATAACCTGTACGAGTTCACGCTCAAGCTCAATAGGTATCTCAATTCCATGCGCGCGCGCATGGGTTTGCCGTATTGGTCCTTGTCTGCTTACCTCAAAGGCAAAGTCAAAAAGGCCCTCAATTACGTGACGGATTTCGAGGTGGCCGTTGCGGCGGAGGCACGCCGGCGTGGACACCAGGGCGTGGTCTGCGGACATATCCACCGCGCAGAAATGCGCGAGATCGAAGGCATTCTGTATTGCAACGATGGTGACTGGGTCGAGAGCCGCACCGCGCTGGTCGAGCATCTGGACGGTCGATTGGAGTTGCTGCAATGGCCAGCCCGGCGCGAGGTGCCGTCTGCAGCCCTGGTTTCGGAAATGACGGCATGAAGATTGCGTTGGTGACGGATGCATGGCATCCGCAAGTGAACGGGGTGGTGACGACACTCACGGAATTGGTCCAGCAGCTGGAGCGTCTCGGGCATGATGTTCATGTCATCCACCCCGGCCAGTTTCAAACCCGCCCTTGCCCTGGGTATCAGGGTATCGACCTTGCAGTGCGACCGGCAGGGCCCCTGGGGCGCGCCATGGATGCTCTCCAGCCGGACGCTATCCATCTTGCCACGGAGGGCCCCCTTGGCTGGGCTGCGCGTCGTTACTGCCTGCGTCACAAGCTGGCTTTCACCACGGCATTTCACACCCGATTTCCTGAAATACTGAATGCCGCCTTGCGTATCCCGCTGGCGTGGGGCTATGCGTTGTTCCGGCATTTCCATCGCCCATCCTCGGGAATCATGGTGCCCACGCAAGGGGTCCTAAAGATGCTGGAGCACCGCGGCTTTGGCAATTTGCGCCAGTGGACGCATGGTGTGGATACGCAGGCGTTCCCCTTTCATGGGGAGGCTACACCCAGCCCTCTGGTCGGCGCACTGGCGCATCCAGTGAGCCTCTATGTAGGGCGAATTTCGTATGAAAAGAACATTGAGTCTTTCCTGCAGATAAAGATGCCAGGCACCAAGATTGTGTGTGGTGTGGGTCCGCTGGAGCAGCGGTTGAAGGAGCGTTATCCCGAGGTGCGCTGGATGGGGTGCTGGATCGGCAATCCCTTGCAGCGCTGTATGCGGCTGCGGATGTGTTCGTGTTTCCCAGCAGGTCGGAAACCTTTGGACTGGTCATGTTGGAGGCGATGTCCTGTGGCACGCCCGTGGCAGCGTTTCCAGTGGATGGTCCCTTGGAGGTGCTCGGTGCGTTGGAGTCACATGGAGCCCGGGGCGGTGTATTACACGCCGACTTGCTCTCGGCATGCCAGGCTGCGTTGGCTGTGCCGCGCCACGAGGCCCGTCGGCGGGCGCTGGACTTCACATGGGCCAGGGCGACGAAGCTCTTTGTTCAGCATCTTGTGCCGGCGCGGTCAGACAGTCCCAAGCGTCTTGTGTCTGTCATATAGGGTGTCACGCCATTGTCATCTGGGTGTTAAATACTGGGATGGTTTTGTACAACCCCTGATTGCGCGCCCATGTCTCCACCGTCCCATGAAGCTGTCGCGGCCTCTCCGAGTTTCAATCTGCCAGTCGTGGTGGCAGGTGCCGGGGCGGCTAACACGCCAGATCGACGGCCCGCCGCACAGACAGCGGCGCAAACGGACGTGGCGCTCCTGGACAGGGACCACAGCATTCTGGCGTTCAATGAGCGCGTGTTTGACTGGGCGGTACGGACCGATGTCCCGCTGCTTGAGCGCTTGCGCTATCTTTGCATTGTCTCTTCCAACCTGGACGAGTTCTTTGAGGTAAGGGCTGCGCCGCACATCACCGCAGCGAAAAGCGGGGAGACCAAGGGTCTTTACACCGAAGCATCTTTCGAAGCCCTGTCAGCCCAGGCGCACGATCTTGTGGCGCGGCAATACGCGCTGTACAACGACTCGCTGGTTCCGGCTTTTGCAGCGCATGGCATTCGCATTGTTGCGCATGGTGACCGCTCGGACGTGCAGAAACGCTGGGTGCACGACTATTTCATGCGCGAGGTGCGACCGCTGCTCATTCCTGTGGGGCTGGATCCGGCCCATCCATTTCCGCAGGTCGCCAACAAATCATTGAATTTCATCGTGCGCCTGAAGGGGCGCGACGCGTTTGGGCGCGAAAACGAAATTGCCATCGTCAAGGTTCCTCGTGCCTTGCCGAGGCTTGTGCGCATGCCGGCCAAGGTTGCGCCCAAGGAAGCATTGTTTGTGAGTCTCTCCAGCATCGTGCGGGCGCATCTGCACGACCTGTTTCCTGGGCGGGAGGTCACCGAGTTTTCGCAGTTTCGCGTGACCCGCCACTCCGATCTTGCCCTCGACGAAGAAGATGTCCGCAACCTGAGAACAGCCCTGCGCCAGGGTTTGCAGCACCGCCACTATGGCCAGGCAGTGCGGCTGGAAGTGTCTGCGGGCTGTTCGGTGTTTCTTTCGGATTTCTTGCTCGAGCAGTTTGAATTGCCCGGCGCCGCGCTCTACCGCGTCAGTGGCCCCGTCAACCTGGTGCGACTGACCCAGCTGGTGGATCTGGTCAACGAGCCCGCTCTGCTGTTTCCCCCCTGGCGTTCCGTGTGGCCGCGGCAGATGCAGCCGGGTGTTTCCATCCTGGAGCAATTGCGTCACCGCGACATCTTGATGCACCAGCCGTTCGAGAGCTTTGACGGCTTGCTGGCCTTTCTGCGCGAGGCGGTCAATGACCCCCAGGTTCTGGTGATCAAGCAGACCATTTACCGCACCGGTTCGGACTCCGAACTCATGGATCTGTTGACCGAGGCAGTGCGCCGCGGCAAGGAGGTCATGGCCGTGGTGGAGCTCAAGGCTCGCTTTGATGAAGAGGCCAACATCAACTGGGCCGAAGCGCTTGAATCCATTGGTGCTCAGGTGGTTTACGGTGTAGTGGGGCTCAAGACACACGCCAAGATGCTGCTGGTCACCCGAAGGGAAGGTCGCCAGCTTCGCCGCTATGGGCACCTGTCCACAGGCAACTACAACATGCGTACGGCGCGCCTGTATACCGACCTGAGCTATCTCACCGCGGATGAGGAAACCACCGCAGACATGGACGGTGTTTTCAACCATCTGGCCAGCCAGAATCGCCCCCCCAAATTGCGCAGGTTGCTGCTGGCGCCGTTTCACCTGCACCGGCGCATGCTGGAAAAAATTGAGCAGGTGGGGCTGGCGGCCAGCCGCGGTGAAGACGCGCGCATTGTCGCGAAGATGAATGCCCTGACCGACGAAGGATTGATCCGTGCACTGATCCTTGCCGGGCAGCGGGGGGCTCGAATTGACCTCATCGTGCGGGGCGCCTGCATGTTGCCGGCCCAGTTGCCCGGTATCACCGACAACATCCGCGTGCGTTCGGTGATTGGCCGTTTTCTGGAGCACACACGGGTGTTCTATTTCCGCTCAGGCGGCCATGAAGACTTGTACCTGTCCAGTGCCGACTGGATGAACCGCAACATGATGCGCCGGGTGGAACTTGCCTGGCCCGTCACCGACCCCGTTTTGCGCCAGCAGATCGTGGACGAATGCCTGGTGGCCTACCTTCACGATGACAAGGACGCCTGGACGCTCAAGGCGGATGGGACTTATGAACGGGCTCGCCACCCTGTCACCGGCAGGGGCGCCCAGAATGCACTGATGGTGCGCTACAGCGCCGCAGTGCCCGCAGCGCGACCCGATCAGGAAATGGCATGATGGACCTCATCCTCTGGCGTCATGCGGAAGCCGAGGAAGCGGCTGATGGAATGGACGATACGGCCCGCCCCCTCACCCAGCGGGGTGAGAAACAGGCGGCACGTATGGCCGCGTGGCTGGACCGACAACTGCCTGATGGGTTGCGAGTACTTGCCAGCCCGGCTCGCCGAACCGAGCAGACGGCCAGAGCTCTGGGGCGCAAGTTCAAGATGCGTGCTGAGCTGCTGCCCGGCGGAACCGTTGAGGACTTGCTGGAGCTGGCCCAGTGGCCGCGCGCCCGTGGTGCCGTGCTGATCATTGGCCACCAGCCGGTTCTGGGGCAGACCATTGCTCACCTGCTGGGTTTGCAGGCCCCCGAATGCGCCGTGCGCAAGGGGGCCGTCTGGTGGCTTCGCCAGCGCCAGCGGCTGGACCATTGCCAGACCGTGCTCATGACGGTGCAGTCCCCCGAATTCCTCTGATCCGCAATCTCGGGGCCGTTTGGCCCTGGCTAACTCACGTTACTTGCGGACTGCCTTGCCCGCGGTCTTTGTGGCGGGAACGTCAGCCTTTGGCCGCCCCGTCTTGATGGACGGTACCGCCTGCAGGGCGGTGCGCAAAGCCGCATCCGGCAGTCCGGCCAGCAGCTTCAACCCTGCGCGCAGCAGCTCGCTTTTCTTGGCGGGTTGGGCGAGCGAGTCCGCGCGTTGCTTGAGTGTCTCGATGACAGCGTACTCATCCTTGGGGATGGTGAAACTGTCGCGGACCAGTTTGGGCTTTTTGGCACGAGCCTCCTTGGCTGGCGACACCGGTGCAGGAGCCGGTTTTGCCTTTGCTGTGGTGGGGGCGGCGGCGCGTTTGATAGTTTTGGCTGGAACTTTGGCAACCGCCTTGGGTTCGGTTGCCGCCACTTTCTTTACCTTGGATGCAGCTACCGCTGGAACTGTGCCCGTTGCCGCTGCTTTGGATGACGGTTGAGCCGGAGTTGGGGTGGGGCTTTGGCTTGGGGTGGTGCTGGAAGTGGTCATGGTGAATGATTGAATAAACGGTATAAACAGTTTATACCGTTTATTGCATCCAGTCACCCCAGATTGAGTTCCAGTTCCCAGGGCGTTTTTTGCCAGGCCACCACCTCTTCGCGTAGCAAGTAGGCCGATTGTGGGTAGGCGGCAGCCCATCCCGGCCTGGTGCTGATGGTGTGGCGCGTGCCCGCTGCGCGCATAGACAGGCCTTCCACGTCCGGGTCGCGGCGGGCATGGCAGAGGGCAACTGCTATGCGCAGGCTCAGCAACTGCAGGGAAAAGCCAGCGTCGTTGATCAGTTCGATTTCCAGCTTGCGTACTTTGCCCCGCTGTCCCAGCACCAAGGCGCCGAGTCTGTGCAGTTCGGACACGGAAAACCCGGCGGCATCGGTGTGGTCGAGGATGTAGGCGCCATGGCGGTGGTATTCGCTGTGCGAAATGATGCCGCCGATCTCGTGCAGGCGCGCTGCCCATTCGAGCTTGCGTGCGGCGCGCTCGCTGTTCAGGGGAGCGGCCTGGGTGAAGAGGGCGGATGCCACGCGGGCAACCCGTTCGGCCTGGGCCATGTCCACCGAGAAGCGCTGCATGAGGCCATTCACCGTGGTGGTTCGCAAGTCGGTCTCGGGCTGCTCGCGGTCCAGCAAGTCGTAGAGCGCGCCCTGGCGCAACGCGCCCTGCGCGACGTGCATCTGTCGAATTTCGAGCAGATCGAAAACCGCCCGCAACACACTGATGCCCCCGCCAATCACGGCCCGCCGGTCTTCCTTGAGTCCCTCCAGGCGAACGCGGTCTGCATGGTGTGACCGCAGCAGGCGGTCCTGCAGCCAGTCAAGTCCCTCTGCGGTGATGAGGCCCTCGGTGCCACCCGCAGCAGCGAGGATGTCGCCAACCGCGCCAGCGGTGCCCGAAGACCCATAGGCAATCTCCCAGGTGTCGGGTCGGAATGTGCCTAGAGCCTCGTCCAGCACGGCCTTGGCCGCGATTTCTGCAGCCAGGAATGCCTGCCGCGTGAACTGGCCGTCGGCAAAGTAGCGCGTGGACCACGCCACGCTGCCCACCCTGAAAGACGCAACAGTGTGGGGCCTGAACTGCTGCCCCAGGATAAATTCGGTGGAGCGACCTCCAATGTCCACCACCAGCCGGCGTTCGTCCGACTGCGGCAGCAGGCGCGCAACTCCCTGGTAGATGAGCCGGGCTTCTTCAGGGCCAGACACCACGTCGATGGGGTAACCCAGAATTTCACCGCCGCGCGCCAGAAATTCATCCCGGTTGCGGGCCTCGCGAAGGGTCTGGGTTGCCACGGCACGCACCTGGGCGCGCTCAAAGCCCGCCAGTCGTTCACCAAAGCGCGCCAGGCAATCCCAGCCGCGCTGCATGGCCTCGCGCGTCAGATTGAACTCTTCGTCAAGGCCATTGCCCAGGCGCACGGTTTCCTTGAGATATTCCATCCGCTGGATGTGGCCGTGCTCGAAGCGGCCGATTTCAAGGCGAAAGCTGTTCGATCCCAGATCTACAGCTGCGAGCAGTGTTCCGTTGTGCATGTTTCTGCGCGTGATGCGCCTGATCTCCGGCGGGCAGCATAGCACCCGCGTCCCTTTATCGAGGCTGATATCAGCCGATGATGCGACCGTCCTGGGTCAGCATGCTTTGCGTCACATAGGCGTTGGACCGTTTTTTCCCTTGGTAGGCAACGATGTACCCACCGACATTCACGTCGGCACGCCGCTGCAATGCAGAGAGCGCACTGGCGCGTGTCACCGGGCCTGAAATGCCCGAAAGAATTTCGGCGGTGTAACGCGCTGCAATGAAACCGGCCAAGCCCTGCGGAGAGGGGGCTTCGTCAAAGAACCGGCTCAATGCGTCGCGGTAAGCGCGCACCACGGGCAGGCTGGATGTGACCAGTGGAACGGCCTGGGTGGCGATGATGGACGTGCCCTTGGGCGTGCCGCCCATCTGGGCGAGCACCTGCAGATTCACATCGGCCAGCGCCACGACAAAACACTGTCGGCCCGGTGGGGCAACCAGCTTGCTGGCAAATGCATGCAGTTCCGGTGTGCCCCCCACAAACAGAATAATGGTCTGGGTTGGATTGGTGAGCTGCGTCGCGGCAGGCCCCTGCGTGCCCGCAAGTGGCAGTATCTGGGCTTGCAGGCCCAGGCTTTTTGCGGCCTGAAGGACATGGACTTGCGATTGCTGCTGAACCTGCGCGGTAGCGAAGACCACACCGATCTGCTTCACGCCCAAGGAGGCATGTGTCTTGATGGCATGCGCTATCTGGATCTGGTGGTCCGGGAATACCTCGAACACCGTCTCGGCCTCGCTGTCGGTTACCGCGTTGTGCAGCCAAGGGGCCACCAGTGCCAGTGGCGACGCAGAACGCGCCGCAGACTGCAGCGCCACCAGCCCCGCGGCGGCGCCATTGCCCACGCAGCCAGACAGCGCCACGCACCCGGCTTGCCCATGAACTGCTTGCCATGCGGCCTTCAGGCCCGCCAGCGTGCCATCGGTTTCGATGGTGACATGCTGCACTGTGCGGCCACGCACTCCGCCGCGCGCGTTCAGGTCCTGCCAGGCGGATCGGGACCCGGCCAGAAAGTCGCGGCTGATGTCTTGCTGGCCAGCAGTCAAGTCAACTACCTGTGCCACCACCAGCGGGCGTTCCCCGTCGGCATTGCGAGGGGCGCTGGCTGGCAGTGGCTGGGCCATCACTCTGCCTGCCGTCACGGCACTTGCAGCAGCGGTCCATTGAATCCAGTGGCGGCGATTCAGCGAAATCGCAGAACAATCGGAAAAGTGCATGGCCATCAAACGTTCACAGTGCCCTTACTTCTTGGGCGGCATCAGCACGCGGTCCACCACATGAATCACGCCATTGGTCGCGGCGATGTCGGCTTGTTCTACCAGTGCATCTTCCACCGTCACAAACGCGCCTGCGCGGGCCAGCGCCACCGTTGCGCCCTGAACCGTCTTGACATTGCCTGTCTTCACGTCGGCAGATGCCAAGCGCGATGGCACGATGTGATAGCTGATCACGGACTTGAGCAACGCCTTGTCCGCCTTGAGCGCATCCAGCGTCTTCGCTGGAACCGCCTTGAACGCTGCATCCGAAGGCGCGAACACGGTGTAGGGGCCGGCAGTCTTGAGCGTTTCCGTCATGCCGGCTTCTGCAACCAGGGCATTGAACGTCTGCAGCGATGACGTCTTGGCGACCGTCTCTGCCAAAGTTTGCGGTGCGGGCGTGTGCGTGGCGCAGGCGCCCAAGGCGGTCACAGCCACCAGGGCGAGTGCAGATTGAAGTGCATAACGGCGAAACATGGGATTCTCCTGGAAGTAGATGGCCGACGCATGTCGGTCGCAGGAGACTACGCAGCAGTCGTGACAAAGATGTGACGATTTGATTCAACCTACCGTCAGAAAAGTGGAAAAATGGGCGTGTGACAGGTGCGGGCAATTGTCACGACAATGTCATATGGGAAATCTAGAGTCGCGGCATCCCAACTCCTTCAACCCAAAAGGTATCTTCATGAAAATGTCCGTGATTCGAGTTCTGGTGGCTGGTATGGCTTCTGCTGGAGCGTTTTCTAGCGCCATGGCACAGCAAGAAGTTACGGGCGCCGGCGCCTCGTTCCCGGCGCCGCTGTATTCCAAGTGGGCTGCCGAATACAACAAGGCCACGGGCGTCAAGGTCAACTACCAGTCGGTGGGTTCGGGTGCTGGTCTGCGCCAGATTGACGCCAAAACCGTGGCGTTTGGCGCCTCGGACATGCCTCTGAAAGACGAGGATCTCGAGAAAAAGGGCCTGGTACAGTTTCCTACCGTGATCGGTGGCGTGGTGCCGGTTGTCAATATCAAGGGTATCGCTCCAGGCCAGATCAAGCTGACGGGTCAGGTGTTGGGTGATATCTATCTGGGCAAGATCACCAACTGGACCGATCCCGCCATCAAGGCGCTGAATCCTTCCGTGCCGCTGCCGGATGCCACCATTGCGCCTGTGCGCCGTGCTGACGGTTCGGGCACCACATTCGTCTTCACCAACTACCTCAGCAAGGTCAACGCCGAATGGAAAACCAAGGTTGGTGAAGGCACGGCTGTGAACTGGCCCGTGGGTGCGGGTGGCAAGGGCAATGAAGGCGTGGCCGCTTTCGTGGGTCGTTTGCCCAACTCCATCGGCTACGTCGAGTACGCCTATGTCAAGCAAAACAAGATGACTTATACGCAGGTGCAAAACGCTGCGGGCAAGTTTGCTACGCCGGACGACGTTGGCTTCAAGGCTGCGGCTGCAGGCGCTGTCTGGCCCAAGAGCTTCTACCTGATTTTGACGAACCAGCCGGGTGACGCCACCTGGCCTATCACCAACCCAACCTTCATCCTGATGCACAAGGTGCAGGAGAAGCCGGCCGATGCCACCGCTGCGCTGAAGTTCTTTGACTGGGCCTTCAAGTCCGGCGACAAGACGGCTTCGGATCTGGACTATGTGCCCATGCCCGACGTCGTCAAGAGCAACATCCTGAAATCCTGGGGTGACATCAAGGACACCTCCGGCAAGGCTGTTTCGTTCAAGTGATTTCCTGGGCCGGCACCATGCCGGCCTTTTGATTTAACTTCTCAAGGCTACCAACGTGTCCACTACGATGCCGGTCCGCCAGAGCCCGCCCTCCGAGGCGGCCTCTGGCATCCAACGGACCACACCCCCACCCAATAAGTCGTTGATATCGGGCATGTTGGCAGACCGTATATTTGGATGGCTGGCGCGTGGCGCAGCCATCATCACGCTGTTGTTGCTGTTTGGTATCCTGGCATCGTTGGTGGTGGGGGCTTGGCCTTCCATTTCCCAGTATGGCCTGAGTTTTCTCACGCGCAGCGTCTGGGACCCGGTTCAAGACGAATACGGCGGCCTGGTCATGATTTATGGCACGCTGGCCACGTCGTTCATTGCGTTGCTGATTGCGGTGCCTGTGAGTTTTGGTATTGCCCTGTTTCTTACCGAGCTGTCGCCCGCCTGGCTGAAGCGGCCCCTGGGAACCGCCATTGAACTGCTGGCCGCCGTGCCATCGATAGTGTATGGCATGTGGGGCTTGATGGTGTTTGGCCCCATCCTTGCGCGTTTTGTGCAGCAACCCCTGCAGGCGCTGTTCGCCGGTGTTCCTTATCTGGGTGCGTTTGTCTCGGGTCCGCCAGTAGGCATCGGCATTTTGTCTGCGGGCATCATTTTGGCCATCATGATCATTCCGTTCATTGCGTCGGTGATGCGGGATGTTTTCGACGTTACGCCGGCACTGCTCAAGGAGTCGGCCTACGGCCTGGGTTCGACGACCTGGGAGGTGATGTGGAAGGTGGTGCTGCCCTACACCAAGACGGGCGTGCTCGGTGGCATCATGCTGGGCTTGGGGCGTGCGCTCGGCGAAACCATGGCGGTGACATTTGTCATCGGCAACATGAACCAGCTCGATTCCCTGTCGATGTTCGAGGCCGCCAACAGCATCACTTCGGCCCTGGCCAATGAGTTTGCGGAAGCCGGCGAAGGTCTTCACCAGGCGTCCCTGATCTATCTGGGGCTGGTGCTTTTCTTTATCACCTTCGTGGTGCTGTCCCTTTCCAAGATTTTGCTGTCACGCCTTCAAAAGAATGAAGGAGCCCGCACATGACCACCTCGCAACGTCTTATTTCGGCAGCGGATGCCACGAAGGCGCGCCAGGCTCGCTACAACAGTCGTAAGCGGGTCAACCAGATTGCCCTGACGCTGTCGCTGGCTGCCATGGTGTTTGGTTTGTTCTGGCTGGTGTGGATACTGTGGGAGACCGTGCGGTTGGGCGTGGGGGGGCTGAGCCTGACCCTGTTCACCGAAATGACGCCACCGCCCAATGACGCGGGTGGTATCTCCAACGCCATCTTCGGCTCGCTGGTGATGGTGGTGCTGGCGACGTTTGTGGGAACCCCCATCGGCATCATGGCCGGGGTTTACCTGGCCGAGTACGACGTGCGCAGCTGGCTGGCCTCCACCACGCGCTTCGTGAACGACATTCTGCTGTCGGCGCCCAGCATCGTGATTGGCCTTTTTGTCTATGCCGTTGTGGTGGCGCGCTTCAAGAGCTTTTCGGCTTACGCCGGCATTCTTGCCCTCGCGCTGATCGTGATACCGGTGGTCATCCGCACCACCGAAAACATGCTGATCCTAGTGCCCGCCAGCCTGCGTGAGGCGGCCTATGCCCTGGGCACGCCCAAGTGGCGCGTGATCATCATGATCACCTTGCGGGCGGCGCGGGCCGGTGTGATTACGGGGATATTGCTGGCAGTGGCGCGCATTGCGGGTGAAACGGCGCCATTGCTGTTCACGGCCTTGAACAACCAGTTCTGGAACTCGGACTTGTCCAAGCCCATGGCCAGCCTGCCCGTCACGATTTTCAAGTTTGCCATGAGCCCTTATGAAAACTGGCAGCAATTGGCCTGGGCTGGGGTGTTCCTGATCACCGTAGCCGTTCTCGGACTCAATATCCTCGCACGGGTTTTGACCCGGCAGAAATAAGCAAGGAAGACTTTCATGCCCTCCACTCTCAAGAATTCGCCAGCAGGACCGTCCAAGATCACGGTCCGTGACCTGAACTTCTACTACGGTAAGTTCCATGCCCTCAAGGGTATCAACCTCGATATTCCGCAAAACAAGGTAACGGCCTTCATCGGCCCATCGGGTTGCGGCAAGTCCACCCTGTTGCGCACTTTTAACCGCATGTTCGAGCTGTATCCCGAGCAGCGGGCCGAAGGACAGATCGTGCTGGATGGCGAGAACCTGCTGACGACCAAGCAGGACGTGGCGCTTGTCCGTGCCAAGATCGGCATGGTGTTTCAGAAACCCACGCCGTTCCCCATGTCCATCTACGACAACGTTGCCTTTGGTGTGAAGCTTTTTGAAAGCCTTAGCGCCACGGACATGGACGACCGCGTGGAATGGGCCTTGCGCAAGGCAGCGCTGTGGAACGAGGTCAAGGACAAGCTCAGCCAGAGCGGTGCAAGCCTGTCGGGCGGGCAGCAGCAGCGTCTGTGCATTGCGCGCGGCATTGCCATCAAGCCCGAGGTGCTGCTGCTCGACGAACCGTGCTCGGCCCTCGACCCGATCTCTACCGCCAAGATCGAAGAGCTGATTGCGGAACTGAAGGAAGATTACACCGTGGTCATCGTCACGCACAACATGCAGCAGGCAGCACGTTGTAGCGACTACACGGCCTACATGTACCTGGGTGATCTGGTGGAGTTCGGGGAAACAGAACAGATGTTCTTCAAGCCCCAGCGCAAGGAAACCGAAGACTACATTACCGGCCGTTTCGGCTGAGGAGACATTTTTGATGGCTGACAAACACCTTTCATCGCAGTTCGACAGCGAACTCAACGGCGTCTCCGCCCGCGTTATGGAGCTGGGCGGGCTGGTGGAGTCGCAAATTCGCCAGGCCATTTTCGCCCTGTCTCAGTTCAGCCTTGACGCGGTGGAGCAGGTGGGTTTGATGGAGCAGCGTGTCAATGCCATGGAAGTCGAGATCGACCACGAACTCGCGTCCATCATTGGCAGGCGCCAGCCCACGGCCCGCGACCTGCGCCTGCTGTTGTCCATTTCCAAGGCGACCGCCAACCTGGAGCGCATGGGAGACGAGGCCAACAAGATGGCGCGCATGGTGAAATCGATCATTGAAAGCGGTTCCTCTCGTTCACTGCCAACGAGCGACCTGCGCGTGGCGACCGAGCTGGCATCAGGAATGCTGCGCAAGGCGCTGGATGCCTTTGCGCGCCTGGACGTCAAGGCTGCGGTGGCCATCCTCAAGGAGGACGACCTCATCGACAAGGAGTTCGACGGCTTTGTGCGCAAGCTCATCACCTACATGGTGGAAGACCCCCGCACCATCTCTGCCAGCCTGGACCTGCTGTTCCTGGCCAAGGCCATCGAGCGCATTGGCGATCACTCCAAGAACGTGGCCGAACTCGTCATTTATCTCGTCAAGGGCAAGGACGTGCGGCACACCGCGCTTGATGAAATTGAATCTACTGTGCTGCTGTGACCGATTGGCGTTGACATGAAAAAGCTTCCCCGGGTATTGATTGTGGAGGACGAGCCAGCGATTGCCGAGTTGATTGCCGTCAACCTGCGCCACAACGGTTTTCAGCCCATCTGGTCCGAAGACGGCGAGTCGGCCCAGCGTGAGCTCGATGCCGTTTTGCCCGATGTCATCTTGCTGGACTGGATGCTGCCAGGGCAAAGCGGCCTGGTGCTGGCGCGCAAATGGCGGGCTGACAGCCGCACCAAACCCATTCCCATCCTGATGCTCACCGCACGGGGGGATGAACCCGACAAGGTGGCGGGGCTCGATGCCGGGGCCGATGACTACATCACCAAGCCGTTTTCCACGCAGGAACTGCTGGCACGCATCCGGGCGGTGCTGCGGCGCCGTGCGCCCGAGCAGGTGAGTGACAGCGTGACCATTGGCGACCTGGTGCTGGATGCGGGCACCTACCGGGTCACGTTCCAGGGACAGCCGCTGAAGGTGGGGCCGACCGAGTTCAAGTTGCTGCATTTCTTCATGAAGCACTCCGAGCGCGTGCACAGCCGTTCGCAACTGCTCGACAAGGTATGGGGCGACCATGTGTTCATTGAAGAGCGCACGGTGGACGTGCATGTGAAGCGGCTGCGTGAGGCCCTGGGCGCCGCAGGCGTGATGGTGGAAACCGTGCGTGGCGCGGGCTACCGGCTCACGGCCCAGCCGCCTGCGCTGATGCAGGCCTGATAGTTTCTGTCGGGGGCGCCAATGCCTCTGCCACCACCGAGAAAGTTGTGTAGTCCGCATGCTCTGGCGTTTTGGATATTTTCTGGCCTGGCAGCTTGTCGGGGGCGCGCTTGGCTGGTGGCTGGAGGGCCCCTGGGGCGCCGCAGTGGGTGCCGCGGTGGCTGCATGGTTGTGGTTTGGTGGCGATTTGTGGCGAGGGGTGCGCGTGCTGCGGTGGCTGCGTTCGGGCGACCTGTCAGCTACGCCGTCCTCGTTCGGCATGTGGGGCGAAGCCGCCGAACGCGCGCGCCGGCTGTTGCGCCAGCGCCAGGCGCTGGTCAAGGACAGCGAGGAGCGCCTGCAGGAGATTCTGGCGGCGCTCCAGGCCACGCCCAATGGCGTGGTTCTGCTCGACGCCGAGGGGCGCATTGAGTGGTGTAACCAGATCGCGGCCGTCCAGCTCGGCTTTGATGCCCAGCGCGATGTCATGCAGTCCATTGGCAATCTGGTGCGGGACCCGGATTTCGGCGCTTACTATGCCGCCCAGGATTTCACCCACGACGTGGTGCTGCAGGGACGGGATAGCACGCCGTCGCGCCCCGTGCGCATTTCTGTGCATCTGCATCCTTATGGCGAGGGGCGCAAGCTGTTGCTAACCCGCGACGTGACGGCGCTGGAACAGGCCGACGCCATGCGGCGCGATTTTGTGGCCAACGTCTCGCACGAGATCCGTACGCCGCTGACGGTGCTGACCGGTTTTGTCGAAACCCTGCAGACCCTGCCGCTGGACGCCGAGGAGCGGGCGCGGTATCTGTCCATGATGGCCCAGCAGGCGGCGCGCATGCAAAGCGTGGTGCACGATCTGCTGACGCTCTCGCGTCTGGAAGGCAGCCCCTTGCCCGGCATGTCGGAATGGACGCCGGTGCAGGTCCTGATGCAGCGCTGTGAAGACGAAGGCAGGGCGTTGTCTGCCGTATTGACGCAAAACCACCATAGGCACCATGTGCTGCAGTTTCCGGCCGCACAGGATTTGCGTGCCGAGGGCGAGATTGCCGGCGTGCCGTCCGAGTTGCAAAGCGCCTTGTCCAACCTCATCAGCAATGCCGTGCGCTACACGCCCGCAGGCGGCACCATTACCGTTCGGTGGCGCCACACAGACGACGGCAGCGCCATCTTTACCGTGAGCGACACCGGGCCCGGCATTGCGCCCGAGCACATTCCGCGCATTACCGAGCGCTTCTACCGCGTGGACCGCAGCCGGTCGCGGGAAACCGGTGGCACAGGCCTGGGGCTCGCCATCGTCAAGCATGCGGTGCAGCGCCATGGCGCCACGCTTGAAATCACCAGCGTGCTGGGCAAGGGATCGGTGTTCTCGGTCACCTTTCCCGCCAACCGGCTGCGCCGTCCCGCGCTGCCGGACGGATTGCAACCCACAGCATCAGCACAAACAGCCCTGCAGTGATGGCCAATGCCAGTGCGCTGGCCGCCCAGAATGGCGCTGGTGATGCCATGGGCGCCCAAGGCCCCAGTCCGTGGTAGGCCAGCATATAGCCACCGCCCAGCCCCGCGCCCCACAGCAAGATGCAATACACCGCCAGCGGCGCGATCGTGATGCGGTAACTGCGCAGCACAAAGATACACAGGGTCTGCACGGCGTCGGCGGCATGGTAGGCCGCAACCCAGAGCAGCAGCCCGCTGGTGATGGTCACCACGGCGGCGCTGCTGGAATAAAGGCTGGGCAATGCTTCGTTTGCTATTAATAATATAGCAGCTAGCGCTATTCCCATAAGCGCTGAGAGCCTAAAACCTATAAATACGACGCTGCGGGCCCGGGCATCGTTGCCGGCCCCCAGCCAGTAGCTCACCCGCGCGCTGGTGGCAATGGCCAGAGACAGGGGCACCATGTACAGCACGGCCGCCACGTTGGCCGCGATCTGGTGTGCTGCCGTGGCCACGGTGCCCTGGCGCGCAATGAACAGGGCCATCAGCGTGAACGAAGTCACTTCCACCAGGATGGCCAGCCCTGCGGGCACGCCGAGGCGGGCGAAGCCGAGGATGGTGGGCCAGTGGGGGCGCTCCATGCGCTGCCAGATGCGCAGTGGTGTGTACAGATCCTGGGTGCGCAACAACCAGAAAGCCAGGGCCAGCACGCTGACATTCACCACCAGGGTGGCCTAGGCGCAGCCCACGGCGCCTTGCCCCGGCAGGCCCGCGCCGCCAAAAGTGAACCAGACGGACAGCGGCAGTTTGATGAACAGCGAGCCCACTTGCAGCCAGGTCACCAGTTGCGGGCGACCAATGGCCTGGTTCAGCGTGCTGTACAGGCGAAAGAGCAGGGCGGGCGGGAGCGCCAGGGCCAGCACGGCCAGGTATTGCCCGACTTCGGAGCGCAGCGCCTGTGGCACCTCGGTCCAGCGCAGCAGCGGGCCTGGCGACAACAGGGTGAGCATGCCCGCTGCCGATGCTGCGGCACACAGGTAGAGGGCCTGGCGCAGCGACTTGCCAATGGCACCAGGGTTGCGTGCGCCCCGCTGCTCGGCCCAGACGGGCAAGAGCGCCTGGAAGATTCCCATCAGCGCGACATAAACGCTGATGAAGATCGCCGAGCCCACCGACAGCGCCGCCAGCGAGCTTTCGCCGTGGCGCCCGGCCACGATGGTGTCGGTTACGCCGAAGGCCATCACGGCCAGTTGCCCTGTCAGCACGGTCAGGGCATGGCGGGATATGGTGGATGACTCCGACATCAGTCGGGCGTTGCCGTTCTCCGGAACAGCAGGATGAACTCGTTCTTGTCGGTGGGGCGGCCGATGGTGGCCTCCCGCGTCCAGTGGGCAGGTTTCACCAGATCCAGGGGCGCGGGCCAGGCGCCGTTGTCTACCACCAGCCAGGGGCAGTTGGTTGCCTGGGTGGCCGGTTGCAGGCGCAGTTGGGCGTGGTATTGCAGTGCAGCCATCTGCGCCCGACTCAGGCCAAGCATCTGCACGCATCCAGGGTTCGGGCCCAGCGCGGCAGACAACTTGCGCGCCTGCGGCACATAGCTGCGGGCATAGTCGAGAAGGGGGAGCCAGAGGGTGGTCAGTAACAGCCAGCACAGTGCCGCACCGCTGGCGGGCAATACCAGGCTTTTCCAGATGGCTGTACGGTTGCGCGCCGCGCGCCACCACACCAACCTGCACCATGCCGCAGATGCGGCCAGTGCCACCACCAGCGCCAGCCACGAGAAGGTGGGTGTGAACCCGGGGGCCAGCTTGGCCACGTTGGCGGCGGGCTGGGCCGGCACGCCCGTTTGCATGGCAAACCAGATCACCCAGATCGCCAGCGCCGAGACGCTGAAGAAAAGCAAGGTGAACCAGTCAATCAGCGCCGCCATGCTTCGGCGGAAGGTGGGCAGCGCAAACGCTGCCAGCGTGGCAATGGCTGGCAGACCCACGAGCAGCGCCCGGTCTGCCGGTTGGGTAGTGAAGGTGGCACCCACCGAGACGAGAGAAAACCACAGGGGCAACCACAGGTGGCGATGCGGCTGGCGGTTGAACAGTTGCTTGCGCCAGCGCCAAAGGGTCCAGGTGGCCATGGGCCATGCGGGCCAGCCAAACCACAGCAGCAGCCGCAGCAGGCTTCTGAATTCCTTGCCCTCGGTGGCCGCATTGATCAGGCGCCAGCGCCAAAGATCCAGCTGCCATGCCAGCACAGCCGCCAGCACCGTGACGACAACCAGCGTCACGGCCCAGCGAAGGTGCCGATCCGAGGGGGCCGCCGGCGCCAAAACCACCAGCGCAACGCTGCCTGCGCCCAGCAATGCAGCGATCGTTGGCGCGCCGGCCAGTGTGAGCCCCACCATGCCCGCCACCAGGGCCACGGCGGGCGCCACTGTGTGGTACGGCAAAGTGGCCACGGCAAAGAAGATCAGCGCTGCGCACGCCAGCTGTGCAAGGTAGCCCGTGGCCTCGTGCGACAGCTGCGCCAGGCCCAGGCAGGCAATCAGCGCCAGCAACGCGCCATCGGCGATGGCGCGCGCGTAATCCGAAGGATTCGCCTCGCCGCCAAAGGCAAACGCCACGGGCTGCGCGCCCGGACTGCGCGCCAGGTAGTAAACGCCGTACCAGGTGGCTGCCAGCGTCAGCACCAGCAGCGCCATGAATGGCAGGCGCGCCGCCATTTCGGGCGCCATCAGCCAGTCGGGCGTGATCTGGATGGCCCACGCACCCAGCCAGTAGGGCAGCAAGCCATCGGTTTCGGGAGGCATGCCCCCCAGTTGCGGCCGCAGCCACGCGGTGTGTCCGTTGGCCAGTTCCATCATGTAGCCAAACGCCGCCACATCGGCGTTCTTCCAGGGGCCCCGGCCCACAAAGCCGGGCACGACGTAAGCCAGGCACAGCAGCAGCAAGGCCCAGCGAGGAAGCGGGCGCGCGGCTTTTTGGGTAACGATAGCGGGGGTGGGAGAGTTCACGCGTCAGGTGGATGGCAATGGCTGACTGCCGAGAATAAAGGCAAATCCAAACAAAAAGGCAGCGCGGTTGCCCGTGCTGCCTTCTTGGCGGAAATGCGGCGAATTACTTGGCTGCAGTCTTGCCGAAACGGTTGCGGAAACGTTCCACGCGGCCGCCCATGTTGTCCACGGATTTTTGCGTGCCGGTATAGAAAGGATGCGATTCGCTGGAGGTGTCCAGCTTGAACATGGGAAGCTCACGGCCGTCGTCGGTCTTGCCCATTTCCTTGGTGTTCACGCAGGAACGGGTCACAAACTTGAAACCGTTGGACAGGTCCACGAACAGAACTTCGCGGTAGTTGGGGTGAATGCCTTCTTTCATGATCAATCCTTGTCAAGTGCGGGAGCCGTGCGGGACCCGAAGCAACCTTTGCCTCGTGAAACATCCAGCGTACTTTCCGCAGAAAAAGCCCACGATTATAGCCCGGAGCGGGCGGCGGGCAATGCCGGGAAGCAGCGCGACGGTTTAGCCGCCACGGCGCATCATGTCGAAGAACTCGACATTGCTCTTCGTGGCCTTCATGTTCTTGATCATGAGTTCCATCGATTCGATCTCGTCCATGTTGTACATGAATTGGCGCAGGATGCGGGTCTTTTGCAGGATCTCGGGCGCCAGCAGTAGCTCTTCGCGGCGCGTGCCGCTCTTGTTGAGCTCGATGGCGGGGAACACGCGCTTTTCATACAGGCGGCGGTTGAGGTGGATTTCGCAGTTGCCCGTGCCCTTGAATTCTTCAAAGATCACTTCGTCCATGCGGCTGCCGGTGTCGACCAGCGCGGTGGCGATGATGGTGAGCGAGCCACCTTCTTCGACCTTGCGCGCGGCGCCGAAGAAACGCTTGGGGCGCTGCAGTGCCGCAGCATCCACACCGCCCGACAGCACCTTGCCGCTTGACGGCACCACGTTGTTGTAGGCGCGGGCCAGGCGGGTGATGGAATCGAGCAGGATCACCACGTCCTTCTTCAATTCGACCAGGCGCTTGGCGCGCTCGATCACCATCTCGGCCACGTGCACGTGGCGGGCGGCGGGCTCGTCAAAGGTGGAGGCAATGATTTCGCCCTTCACCGTGCGTTGCATTTCGGTCACTTCTTCAGGACGCTCGTCCACCAGCAGCACCATCAGGTGCACGTCGGGGTTGTTGGCCGTGATGGCATGGGCGATGTGCTGCATCATCACCGTCTTGCCGCTCTTGGGCGGGGCCACGATCAGGGCGCGCTGGCCGCGGCCGATGGGCGCGATGATGTCGATGATGCGGCCGGTGATGTTCTCTTCGCTCTTGACGTCGCGTTCCAGGCGCATCTGCTCCTTGGGGAACAGGGGCGTCAGGTTTTCGAACATGACCTTGTGCTTGTTCTGCTCTGGCGGGCCGCCATTGACGGAGTCGAGCTTGTTCAGCGCAAAGTACCGTTCGCCATCCTTGGGTGTGCGGACTTCGCCTTCAATCATGTCGCCGGTGTGCAGGTTGAAGCGACGCACTTGGCTCGGACTGATGTAGATGTCGTCCGTGCTGGCCGTGAAACTCGTGTCGGGGCTGCGCAGGAAGCCGAAACCGTCGGGCAATATCTCCAGCACGCCATCCGCGATGATCTGTTCACCGGTCTTGGCGCGCTTCTTGATGATGGCAAACATCAACTCCTGCTTGCGCATGCGGCCCGTGTTTTCGATTTCGAGTTCTTCGGCTTGCTTCAGGACTTCAGACACATGAAGTGCCTTGAGTTCATTTAAGTGCATGGGGTGACTCCTTGGCGGAGTTGGTGTGAATCTTGGGGGAGTGGCGGTGACCGGGTGAGCCGCTGTTTGCAGCCCCGGCTTGCCTGGGGATCTCGAACCGGTTGCCAATGCGTGCAAGCCGGTGATCTGGCGAAATTATGACAGGAAAAAATCCGTGCTGACCGGATCGCACAACGAAGGCAGCGTCATGCAGTAAACAATCGGAACATTCGCCGCGCCAGCAGCCCCGAAAAAAGGGGCCCTGGCAAGCGGCTGGAAATCAGGCCAATTGCTGATCGATGAAGGCGGTGAGCTGTGCCTTGCTCATGGCGCCGACCTTGGTGGCGGCCAGCTGGCCGTCCTTGAACAGCATCAGCGTGGGGATGCCGCGGATACCGAACTTGGCGGGGATCTCCCGGTTTTCGTCCACGTTCATTTTGGCGATCTGCAGCTTGCCCTGGTAGGTGCCTGCGACTTCGTCCAGGATGGGGGCGATCATTTTGCAGGGGCCGCACCATTCGGCCCAGTAGTCCACCAGCACCGTGGTGCCGGTTTTCAGCACGTCGGCTTCAAAGCTGGCGTCAGAGACATGTTTGATGAGTTCGCTGGCCATGGCGGATTCCTTGATTTTGAGCGGGTTGGGACCGGTGTACGTTTAAAGTCAGGGCATTGTGACAGAAACCAATCCCACGTTCACCGGTGTGGCCGGGTCTTATGACGCTATGACAGTCATAGCGAAAAGCGATCAGTGCGCGGCCCTTTGGCAGCAGGTGCTCGCCCGGGTAGAGGCGCACATGCAGGGGCTGCGGGCCCATCCTGCGCGCACCGTGGTACTGGTGCCCTATGCGCAGCTCATGCCCTGGGCGCAGCGCTACTGGGCCTTGCACCATGCTGACGGATTCGCCCCCCGATTCGAAACCACGCGCAACTGGGCCCGCCAGCTGGCGGCCTTTGTGCCGCAGGGCGATGACCTGGCCGGGGATGTGGCGCGCGACACGCTCACTGCGCGCACCTTGCTCGATCGTGCTGGCCTGGCTGCGCAACGCGACGTGCTGGCAGTGCCTTTGCAAGAGGCTGCCGCCCAGTTGGCGGTGGCTGTGGCGGCCATCGCCCCGGTGCAGCGTGAGGCCTGGGGCCTTCAGGCGCGCAGCCTGATGCCCGAGCCCGATGAAGGCTCCACCCTGCGCTTTGAAGCCGTGGTGGCCCGCATTGCGCTCGAATGGGTGCTGGCCTCGCGCCATGCCACGGATGTGCTGTTCGAGCCCGGCGTGCGCCAGTCGGTGGACGCTCTGGTGGTGCTGCAAGGCTTTCAGGTGGAGCCGCTGGCGCAGGCCCTGCAGGTCCATTGGGGCGACAAGGCGCTGGCCCTGGCGTTGCCGCCTGCGTCAATGGATGCCCACGCTCGAGGCCCCATTGCCCTGCACGCCGCGCAGGATGCGGAGGATGAAGCCCAGCGCGCCGCCGCCTGTGTGCTGGCCCACGTGGTGGCCGGCCGCACCCCGGTGGCACTGGCGGCCAACGACCGTGCCCTCACGCGTCGCATCGGCGCGCATCTGACCAGCTGTGGTGTGGCGGTGCGCGATGAAAACGGCTGGACGCTTTCCACCACCCGGGCTGCCGCTCAACTGATGTCAGCCCTCAAGGCCAGCGCCTGGAACGCCTCTGCCGATGAGGGGCTGGACTGGCTCAAGCACGCACCGGCCATCGAGCCCGTGGCGCTCAACACCCTGGAGCGAGCATTGCGCAAGGCCCAGGTGGCCACCTGGTCGGGCGCGGCAGCGCGCGACTGGTCGGACAAGCCCGCGCTGGCGGCCTGTGTGGCCCAGGTGCAGGACTGGCGCGAAGCCCTGCGCGCGCCGCGCCCGTTGGCGCAGTGGCTGCAGGCATTGCGTGAATTGCTGGTGGGCAGCGGCCAGTGGGCCGCGCTGGAAGAAGACCCTGCCGGTGCCCGCGTGCTGACGGCCCTGCGCCTGCAGGCAGGCCAGGAGGCCGAGCTGGAGGGCTGGGCCAGCGCCGGCCGCCGCATGGCCCTGGCCGAGTTCACCCGCTGGGCCAACGAGGTGCTCGAAGCCGCGCGTTACGTGCCCACCCAGATGGGCGATGCGCCCGTGGTCGTGTTGCCCATGCCCCAGTTACTGGCCCGCCCGTTTGCCGCGCTGGTATTGCCCGGTTGCGATGAAAAGCGCCTGCAGCCCTCGCCCGAACCCGTGGGCGACTGGACCCAGGCGCAACGCCAGGCCTGGGGCCTGCCCACGCGCGAATCGCTGGAACTAGCCCAGAGCGCCGCCTGGCAACACGCGCTGCAGACACCGGCAGTGGATGTGTTGTGGCGCACGGGCGACGAAGGCGGCGAGCCCTTGCTGGCCAGTGCGCTGGTGCAAGCGCTGCACCTCGATGGCATGGCCACGCAGGGGGCGGACGACCGCAGCCAGCGCTCCGTGGCGGCCCACCCCACGGAGCGGCCCTTGCCCGATGGCAGCGCGCTGCCAGTGGTGCGCCTGTCATCCACCGCGTACTCCGATCTGCGGCACTGCCCTTACCGCTTTTTTGCACTGCGCCAGCTGGGTCTGCAAGAGGCCGACGAACTGGCGGCTGAAGTGGACAAGCGCGACTTTGGCAACTGGCTGCACGCGGTGCTGCAGCACTTTCATGAGGCGCTGCTGGCCCACCCGACGGACGACGCAGCCACCCGCGTGGACAGCATGGACAGCGCCGCGCAGGCCGTCACGCTGGAGCAGGGCCTGGGCGAGGGCGACTTTCTGCCGTTTGCTGCAGGCTGGCCGCAGGTGCGCGACGGCTACCTGCGCTGGCTTGCGCAGCATGAGCAGGCCGGTGGCCACTTTCGCCAGGCCGAGGTGCAGACCAGCCAGCCGCTGGGCGCCCTGCAACTGGTGGGCACCATCGACCGCATCGATGCCGTTTCGTCCACCGGCGAGCCCACACCACTGGTCATCGACTACAAGACCGAGAACGACACCGTCACGCGCAAGCGAATCGGCGCCGGTGCCGAAGATACCCAGCTTGCGTTCTATGCCGCCTTGCTGAGCCACGACACGCTGCGCGCCGCCTACGTGAATGTGGGTGAACGCGGCGAGACGCAGATGCACGAACAGGACGAAGTGGTGCACCTGCGCGACCTGCTGGTCGAAGGCATCCAGCACGACTTCGCCCGTATTGCCGCAGGCGCACCGATGCCCGCGCTGGGCGAGGGCGCTGTGTGTGACTACTGCGCCGCGCGCGGCCTGTGCCGAAAAGATTTCTGGAATGACTAGCGCACACCCCCCTGAGCCGCTGCGCGGCTTCACCCCCTCTCTCGGCTGCGCCGGGAGGGGGGACGACGCCAGCGCGGCGGGGCGGCCTTTGCGCGGCGTCCCTCGCGCTGGAGGCGCGTCGGTATCGCAGCGCAGGGGCACTGCGGGGGCCGGCAGTGCGACCGGAAAATTGGATCCGGGAAATGACTGAACAAGCTGCATACGAACACAACGGCCACGCCGTTTCGCGCGAAGCCTTTTACGCCATCGCCTGCGACCCCGCGCGCAGCGTGGCGGTAGAGGCCTGCGCAGGCGCGGGCAAGACCTGGATGCTGGTGTCGCGCATGTTGCGCGCCCTGCTCGACGGCGCCGCGCCGCACGAGATCCTGGCCATCACCTTCACCAAAAAGGCAGCCGGCGAAATGCGCCAGCGCCTGCAGGAATGGCTGGAAGCGTTTGCACAGGCACCGCTGGGCGACCTGACCCGCGAGCTGGTTGCAAGAGGAATCAGCCCCGAGCGCGCTCTGGATAAGCGCGAGGCGCTACAAAATTTATACCGCCAGATGCTGGCCAGCGGCCGCCCGGTGCAGATCCGCACCTTCCACAGCTGGTTTGCCGCGCTGCTCGGCACGGCCCCGCTGGCGCTGCTGCAGGCGCAGGGTTTGCCCGCCAACTTCGAGCTGCTCGAAGACGATGCCGAGGCCGTGCGCGAGGTGTGGGGGCCGTTCCTGCAGACCGTGGCCACCAGCGCCAGCCTGCGTTCCGACTACGAGGCCGTGGTGGCCCGCCATGGCCGCTCGCAGACCCACAAGGCGCTGGCGGCGGCGCTGTCAAAGCGCGTGGAGTTTGACCTGGCCGATGTGGCGGGGGTGGTCGATGCGTCGGTGCCGCCATTCCAGGTGCAGTACCCGGATCTGGCGGCTTTCAACGAGCCCGCCGATGCGTTGCAGGGCGACGTCTGCCATCAGCGCTGGCTGGACCGCGCCAAGGCCCTGGGGGCCGAGGCCAACAAGACGCCGCAAAAGGCCGCCGACGCCATCATCGATGCGCTGGCCTGCGGCGACCTGAACCAGCGTCTGGATTTGCTGCGCAAGGCCATGTTCGTCGCCAAGGAAGACCGGCTTTCCAAGAACCTCGAAAAATTCCCCGCCGCGCAGGAGGCCGAACCCGAGCTGCAGCGCCTGCTCACCGTCCGCCGCCAGCACGACGCCTGGCAGCACCAGCAGCGCATGGCCCGCCTGGCGCGCTGCCTGATTGCAGAGTTCGCCGCCGTCAAGCACCAGCATGGCTGGGTGGACATGAACGATGTGGAGCGCACGGCGCTCGTGATGCTGGCCGACCCCATCCTCTCGGGCTGGGTGCAGGAGCGGCTGGATGCGCGCATCCGCCACCTGCTGGTGGACGAGTTCCAGGACACCAACCCGCTGCAATGGCAGGCGCTGCACGCCTGGCTCTCGGGCTACGCGGGATCGGGCGGCGGGGCTGCGGCACCTAGTGTGTTCATCGTGGGTGACCCCAAGCAGAGCATCTACCGCTTTCGCCGCGCCGAGCCGCAGGTGTTCATTGCCGCGCAGGCCTTTGTGCGCGACGGCCTGCGCGGCGACCTGCTCAGCTGCGACCACACGCGCCGCAACGCGACGGGCGTGATCGCCGCCGTGAACCATGTGATGGGCGCGGCCTTGGCGCAGGGCGAGACCAGCGGGTTCCGCGACCACACCACCGAATCCACAGACCCCGGCGTGTTGCTGCGCCTGCCCGCCATCCTGCCGCCGGATACTGACGGGGGCGGCGGCACCGACCCGTTCGCCTGGCGCGACAGCCTGACCGAGCCGCGCCACGAGCCCGAGGAAACCCAGCGCATGCGCGAATGCACGCAGGCCGCCGCCTGGGTGGCGGCGCAGATCGCCGCGGGCACGCCGCCGAACGAAGTGCTGGTGCTGGCCCGCAAGCGTGACCGGCTCGCCGCCATGCAGGAGGCCTTGCGCGCGCTGCACCTGCCGTGCGTGCAGCCCGAAAAGGCCGACCTGTTCGACGCGCCCGAGGTGCAGGACATCGTGGCGCTGCTCGATGCCCTGGTGTCCACCGGGCACGACCTCTCGCTGGCGCGTGCGCTCAAGTCACCGTTGTTCGGCCTGGGTGACGATGCCTTGGTCGCGCTGGCCGTGCTGCGCCGCCAGCCCGAACATGCGGGCAGTAGCTGGTTTGATCTGCTTCAAAAAAGTGAGCTGCTACCGCTTGAACTAAAAGCGCTGGCGGCCCATTTGACCCAATACAAGTCCTGGGTGGACGCCTTGCCGCCGCACGACGCGCTGCACGCCATCTACCAGCACGGCGATGTGCTGGCCCGCTTTGCCGCCGCTGCGCCCGCTGCGCAGCGCAGGGCGGTGCTGGCCAATCTGCGCGCGTTGCTTTCGGCTGCGCTGCAGCACGACGGTGGCCGCTACCTCACGCCCTATGCCTTTGTGCGCGCCATGAAAAAGGGCGGCGTGCGCGCGCCCGGCCGGGTAGATGCGCAGGCGGTGCGACTGCTCACCGTGCACGGCGCCAAGGGGCTGGAGGCGCGCTGTGTGCTGCTGCTCGACACCGACACCCGCCCGCAAAAGGCCGAGACCATGGGCGTGTTGGTGGACTGGCCCGGCGAAAAGACCGAGCCCGCAGGTTTTGTCTTTCTGGCCAGCGAATCCAGCCCGCCGCCCAGCGCCGAAGCCGCCCTGGCCGTCGAGCAACAGGCGCGCCAGCGCGAAGAACTCAACATGCTGTACGTGGCCATGACGCGCGCCAAACACTGCCTGGCGTTGTCGTCCGTGCTGCCCAGTGTTTCTGCACCGGGAAGCTGGTGGAACCGGCTGGCGCCCTTGCTGGCGGATGTGGAGGTGTTGGACGAGGTTGACGCCGATGGGGTTGCCGCGACGACGGACAGCGTGCACGACCAATTCACCCTGGCCGAGTTGCCTGTGCTTCCTGCCGAACTGCGCGCCATTCCCCGGCTGGTGCAAGAGGGCACCGATCCGGCCGACCCGGAGGCATCGCTGTCCACCCCCGCTTCGCGCCTGGGCGAGGCCATGCACCAGTTGCTGGAGCAGGCCGGCGTGGCGGGTGTCCCGCTGGCCGACCTGCGCACCCAGGGCTGGCCTGCGGCCCGCGTGGCGCGGCTGGCTCAGGACTTTGACATCACCGTGGGCGCCGCGCGCATTGCCGCCCAGACGGCGCAGCGCATCCTGGCGGGCGAGGGCGCCTGGGCCTGGGATGCCACCGTGGTGGACACCACCATCAACGAAGCTCCGCTGCGCTACCAGGGCCAGAGCCTGCGCATCGACCGCCTGGTGCACTGCCACCAGCCGCCCGAGCGCGCGGGCTGGTGGGTGCTCGACTACAAAAGCGCCGCCGAGCCCGAGCGCCAGCCCGCTTTGATGGCGCAATTGCAGCGCTACCGTGCGGCGGTGATGGGGCAAGCGCCGGGAGAGCCAGTGTGGGCCGCGTTCCTGACGGGCGACGGCCGCATGGTGCGTGTGCCTGAAGCCGCCGCCGCCATCGACGATCCCGTCTTGGGGGCCGGTTCGGGGCAGGGGAACGGCGCAGTGCGCCATACTCTCGCCCCCGCCCCGGGCCCAGACGCTGCCGGTGGCGCACCCCAGGGCTCCGTCCAGGGATCCCTGTTCTGAATTGAACGTTTTCGATGGATACAAAGGTTTTTCCCATGAATGCACCCACCCAAGCGGCAACCGCTGCGGCCAATCCTCTGCACTGCGATGCCGTGATCGTGGGTGGCGGCCCCGCCGGTCTGATGGCCGCCGAGGTGCTGGCGCAGGCAGGGGGGACAGTTCATCTGTTTGACGCCATGCCTTCGGTGGGGCGCAAGTTCTTGCTGGCGGGCAAGGGGGGGCTCAACCTCACGCATTCCGAGCCGCACGAGCCCTTTGCCAGCCGCTACGCCGGGCGCCAGCCGCAGATCGAGCCGCTGATCCAGGCCTTTGGCGGGCCCGAGGTGCGCGCCTGGGCGCAGGGGCTGGGGGTGGAGACTTTTGTGGGCACCTCGGGCCGCGTTTTCCCGGCCGACATGAAAGCGGCGCCCCTGCTGCGCGCCTGGCTGCAGCGCCTGCGCGCGCAGGGGGTGCAGTTCCATATGCGCCACCGCTGGCTGGGCTGGGCTGATGATGGTGCGTTGCGTTTTGCCGCGCCCGCGGTCGAGGTGCGGGTTACGGCCCGCGCGGTGGTGCTGGCGCTGGGCGGCGGCAGCTGGGCGCGCCTGGGGTCGGATGGTGCGTGGGTGCCCTTGCTGGCGCAGCGCGGCGTGGCCGTGGCGCCGCTGCGCCCGGCCAACTGTGGCTTTGACGTGTTGCGCGCCGATGCGCCGGTGGGCGAAACGCGCCGTGTTTTTTTGCAAGAGCTGATCGGCCGCACGCCCACGCCGGCCGTGGGTTGGACGCCGCATTTTGCCGAGCGTTTTGCGGGCCAGCCGTTCAAGACCGTGGCGCTCAGCTTCACGGACAGCCAGGGCCGAATTTTTAGCCGCCGGGGGGAGTTTGTGGTCACGGCCACAGGGGTGGAGGGCAGCCTGGTCTACGCCGCCTCGCACCTGCTGCGCGACGAGATCGAGGCCCACGGCCACGCCACGTTCCACCTCGATCTGCTGCCCGACCACAGCCCCGAACGTGTGCTGGTGGAGGTGCGCCACCCGCGTGGGTCGCGGTCGCTGTCCAGCCACCTCAAGAGCCGGCTGGGCCTGGACGGCATCAAGGCAGGCATCCTGTATGAACACCTGGGCAAGGACGGCATGAACGACCCGGTGGCCCTGGCCCATGCCATCAAGGCCTTGCCCATCACCGTGGTGGCAACCCGCCCCATCGACGAGGCCATCAGCACGGCGGGCGGCGTGGCGTTCGAGGCGCTGGACGAGCACCTCATGGCGACCGCCGCGCCCGGCGTGTTCTGCGCGGGCGAGATGCTCGACTGGGAAGCGCCGACCGGCGGCTATCTGCTCACGGCCAGCCTGGCCAGCGGCGTGCGGGCGGGGCAGGGGGTTTTGAGGTTTTTGGCTGCTAACGCTTGCTAGTAAAGCGCTGGAAGCTATTGAAAATGTAGCGTCGCAATCACCGTTGTCGCACCATTTGTCAGCGCAGACAGGGGTGCTGAGCCGGGCTAAACGCGCGTCGGTCTACCACCGGCGCACGGGGCCCGTGTCCACATGAACGAACTGCTCGCGCGGGTAAAAGCCCACGCCACCCATGCCCAGCGCCAGTGCGGCATCGCGCAAGTCGGCCAGCGGCACGCCGGGCAGCCGCACGTCGATGGCCTTGCCGTCCATGTGCAGGCTGTGCTTGGCCACACCGCCGCCGCGTGTGGTGCGCAGGGTGTTGTTGGTCGCCGGACTGCGGTAGCCCGAAATGACCTGGAACGGCTGCTGCACGCGCAACTCCTGCCGGATCTGGTGCAGCAGGTGGAACAGGCGCGGGTCCATCAGGCCCGCCTCACCGCTGTAATGGTCGCGCAGGAAATGGTTGAGACTGCTCAACGCCTGGGGCACAAACTGCTCGCCCAGCGCATAGACCAGGGCCAGGCGCTCGCTGGTGTGGGTGTGGTCCAACGACAGGCTGCGCGCACCGGGCAGGCTGGCCAGGGCGGGCTGCGCCAGCGGCAGCAGGGCGCCGGTCACCAGCCAGCGGCCGCCCTGGCCCAGAAAGCGGCGGCGGGCTGTTTGCTGGCGGGCAAGAGGCTGTGTCATGGCATGTTCCGAAAAATGGGGGAGACCAGTGCGGTCATTGTGCAGCGGCTGGCAGGCCCGGCCCGGCGCGCAGGCGGCGCTGTTCGGACTGCTGGCGCAGCGCCCGGTCCAGCAGCTTGTCCTGGCCGTACAGGTCGGCAAAAAAATGCAGCTTGCCCTGCTTGACGATGGCGGTGCTGTAGGCAATCACCACGGGCAGCGGCTCGGCCAGCGGCAGCGTGGCCGACTGGCCACGGGCCATGGCCTCGCGGATACGCGACTCGGGCCAGGCCGGGTCGTTGCGCAACACGAACTGGGCCAGCGCCACGGGGTCTTCGATGCGGATACAACCGTGGCTGAAATCCCGCCGGTCGCGCTGAAACAGCAGCGGTGCGGGCGTGTGGTGCAGGTAAATGTTGTTGTTGTTGGGAAACACGAACTTGATGTCGCCCAGCGCATTTTTTGGCCCGGGGCGCTGGCGTATGCGCATCTGCCCGCGCAGCACCGCATCCAGGTGCTCGGCCGACAGCGTGGTGTGCACCTGCCCGTTGGCGCCCACAAATTCCATGCCCTGCTGCTGCAAGTAGCCGGGATCGCGCCGCAGCCGGGGAATGGTTTCGCTGCGCGCAATCGACGGCGGAATATTCCAGTAGGGGCTGAATTCGATGAAGCGCATGTCCTCGTCAAACAGCGGTGTGCGGGTGTCCAGGGCCTTGCCCACGATTACCTTCATGGCCAGCTGCAGCGACACCCGCCCGCCCTGCACCTCGTAGGCGCGCAGCACGAATTCGGGGATGTTGACCACGATCATGCGCGGGCCGCGCAGCAGGGGTGTCCAGCGCAGGCGCTCCATGCTCAGCTCGATCTGGTGGGCCCGCGCTGCGGGTGACACGGCCAGCGCATCCAGCGTGCCCTTGCCAATCACGCCATCGGTGGCCAGGGCGTGGCGCTCCTGGAACGCCTTCACGCCGTTTTGCAACGCTTCGTCGTAGAAGGCGGGTGCCTGTGCATCCGCGGGCAGGTCGCCCAGCACCACCAGGCGCTGCGTCAGCTGTGCCAGGCCTGCCCAGGACTGGCCGGGTTCGAGCTTGCGGCCCGGCAGTGGTGGCAGGGGAGCGTCCCAGGCGGCAGGGTTGCCCAAGGCCCGGTAGCGGGCCAGTTCGTTGCGCAGGCTGGCATAGAGCGGCACCGGGGGCGCGGTGGCGCGCACGGCGTCGGCCAGTGAGGGGGCCGCCAGGGCATTCTGCAAGGCGGTCGCGGCATCGGCGTGCGGCAGCGCAGGCGCGGTGTAGTTCTGGTGGATCTGCCGTGGGTCGATCCGGCCCGATCGTAGGTCGCCCAGGTAGCGCTGCACGCTGGTGGTGAGCGCGTCTTCGAGTCGCAGTGCGGCATCGGCGTCCAGCGCGGGGCCATGGGCAGCGTCGGCCACGGCCTGTGCCAGCGCTGCGGCGTGGTAGTCCTCGGGTTGCAGGCCCTCGGCGGCCGCCCCTGACAGAATGTTTACGGCCTGGTGCGCCACCGGCGCGGGGCGCCCGTCCACCAGCCAGGGCGCGGCGCCCACCACGGCCGCAGAAGCGGCCAGACAGAGCGCCAGCAGCGTGCTGCGCAGCATTGCCGAAGCGTCAAGGAAGAACGACAGAGCGGACGAAATGGGCAGGAAGGGGACGCGAATGTGCCGCATCGCTGTTGTCAATGGTCACTCATCCCCGGCCACTCGCCCACCAGACCGCAGGCTGGGCACTGGGCGTAGAGCCCTGGGTTGACGTGGAATTTGGCCTGGTGCTTGTCGGCTTCAGGCGCCTTGTCGTGTGCTTCGCCATCGATCTCGACCAAGCCTACGGCGTGGCAACGGGGGCACCTGGCAGCGGCCAGGGCCGCGAGGGGATTGAAGTTTTCTGCGAACACGGGCACCTCGTCAAATTGTCTGGTGGCTGCAGGGTTTTCGTTACCCTGCCTGTCGCATTATCCGAAAGAAGTTGACGAGCCTTACCCCCGGCACTGGCTCCACAGTTAGGGCTGCTTGGTTCCCCACCTGACCCGTTTGGCCGCTTCACCATGCGGGGAGGCCCGTCAGGGAGAGATTCTACCCCCTGTAGCGCTTCGCGCTTTCCCCCTTCTCTCGAATTGCTGCGCAATTCGGGAAGGGGGACGATGCCCTCGCTGCGGGGCGGCCCTTGCTCGGCATCCCCGGCATAGGGTGTGCCGGTTCGAAGTACGGAGTCATGGGCTCTAGAATCACCCCCCATGTCCTACCTCGTGCTCGCCCGCAAGTACCGCCCCCGCAATTTCATCGAAATGGTGGGGCAGGAGCATGTGGTGCAGGCCCTCACCAATGCGCTCAACACACAGCGCCTGCACCATGCCTACCTGTTCACGGGCACGCGGGGCGTGGGCAAGACGACGGTGTCGCGCATTCTGGCCAAGTCGCTCAATTGCCAGGGGCCGGATGGCACTGGCGGCATCACCGCCACGCCGTGCGGCGTGTGCTCGGCGTGCACCGACATCGACAGTGGCCGTTTCCCCGACTACACCGAGCTCGATGCCGCCTCGAACCGTGGCGTGGACGAGGTGCAGAGCCTGCTGGAGCAGGCGGTGTACAAGCCGGTGCAGGGGCGCTTCAAGGTCTTCATGATCGACGAAGTGCACATGCTCACGAACACGGCGTTCAACGCCATGCTCAAGACGCTCGAAGAGCCTCCCGAATACCTCAAGTTCGTGCTGGCCACGACCGACCCGCAGAAGGTGCCGGTCACGGTGCTGAGCCGCTGCCTGCAATTCAACCTGCGGCCCATGGCGCCCGAGACGGTGCTTTCGCACCTCACGCAGGTGCTGGCCGCCGAGAATGTGCTGGCAGAGCCCCAGGCGCTGCGGCTGCTGTCGCGCGCGGCGCGGGGCTCGATGCGCGATGCGCTGTCACTTACCGACCAGGCCATTGCCTTTGGCAGCGGCCAGTTGCAGGAGGCCGCCGTGCGCCAGATGCTGGGCGCGGTGGACCGCTCGTACGTGTTCCGGCTGATTGATGCGCTGGCCCAGGGCGACGGCAAGACCGTGGTGGAAACCTCGGACACGCTGCGCCTCAATGGCCTGTCTGCCGCCTCCACGCTCGAAGAGATGAGCGCCGTGCTGCAGCGCATGGCCGTGTTCCAGGCCGTGCCGCAGATGGCGGGCGCCGTGGATGCCGACGACCCCGAGGCCTTTGAGACCGCCCGCCTGGCCGCGCTGATGCCCGCCGACGAAACCCAGCTGCTCTACAGCCTGTGCCTGCACGGGCGGGGCGAACTGGGCCTGGCGCCGGACGAATACGCGGCGCTGACCATGGTGCTGCTGCGTCTGCTGGCCTTCAAGCCCCCAGTCGACCCGGCTGAAAAAAAAACTCTGACGCGGCCTGAAGCGCCTCCCGGCGCGGCTGAACCGGGGCCCCGCGCCGCTGCGGCAGGTGTCGCACCCGTCGCGCCAAGCCCGCCGCAGGCGCAGCCGCAAGAGGGGCCCACGCAACCAGTTTATGAACAAAACAAGGCGCTAGCGCCTGTTCTGCAAGCGCAATCAGCTACTTATTCGATAGCGGAGCCTGTCGCGCAACCTGTTGTGCAATCCCCGCAAGCTCCAGCGGCGGCGGCAGCCATGCCCACTGCCATCGCCTTGCCCGTGCGCGGCGGCAATGGGTTTGAGCAAAAAGAGCCTGCAGCCCCATTGCAGCATGCGCAATCAGCTCCTGAATTTGTAGCAATACCGGTGCGCATGGCGCCAGAGCCCGGCGCGCGCCTGCAACCCCATGCGCATTCCACGCCGGTGCCGGCCTCGGCCCGCTACACCCCCACCGAAGAAGGCGATGTGTGGCACGGCACCGTGCAGCAGCTCGTGGCGGCCGAGGCCATTACCGCCCTGGTGCGCGAGCTGGCCTTGCAGTCCCAGCTGGTGGCGCGCGATGCGGGGCACTGGCTGCTGCGCGTGGAGCGCGAATCGCTCAACCAGCCGCAGGCCCGTGAGCGCCTGCGCGCCGCACTGGAGGCTGCGGGCCATGCCAGCCAGATCAGCGTGGAACTGGGCGTGGTGATTGACAGCCCCGCCCGCCGCAATGCCGCTGCCGCCGCCGAGCGCCAGCGCGTGGCCGAAGACATCGTGATGAACGACCCCTATGTGCAGTCGCTGATGCGCGACTTCGGCGCGAAAATCGTGCCGGGCAGCATCAAGCCTGCATGACCGACAACCACAACCATTCCACAGAAACGAAAAGGAAACCACACCATGTTCAACAAGGGACAACTCGCCGGCCTCATGAAGCAAGCCCAGGCCATGCAGGACAACCTGAAAAAGGCCCAGGACGAACTGGCTTTCATCGAGGTGGAAGGTGAATCGGGCGCTGGCCTGGTCAAGGTGCTGATGACCTGCAAGCACGATGTCAAGCGCATCACCATCGACCCGAGCCTGCTGGCCGAAGACAAGGACATGCTGGAAGACCTGGTGGCGGCGGCGTTCAATGCCGCGGTGCGCAAGGCGGAAGAGACTTCGCAGGAGAAGATGGGCAAGCTGACGCAGGGGATGCCAGGCCTCCCCGGCGGCATGAAATTCCCGTTCTGATATTGGCTACTGCGCGGGCGTGATGCGTCGTTGCGGGGCCCGTCGGGAGATCCTCACGACCAGGAAGGTCGCTCCGGTTTCCCGCCACCCGCGCCTAGCCTGACGCCCGCTCGCTACGCCCGTGAGGGCGGAGTGGGGGAGGAATTCAAGCGGAGCCCTGCCCCCCACTGCCTTTCGGGCTGAGCTTGTCGAAGCCTCGTTCCATATACCGCCAACTCCAAGTCTCGGATCGCCCGTCACCCCATGTCCTCCACCAACTCCCTTGAAGTCTTGATCCAGGCCCTGCGCCGGCTGCCGGGGGTGGGGGTGAAGTCGGCGCAGCGCATGGCGTTTCATTTGCTGCAGCATGACCGACCGGGCGCGCTGGCGCTTTCGCGGGCGCTGGAGGAGGCCGTGGGGTCGGTGCACCATTGCACGCTGTGCCACACCTTCACCGAGGCCGAAGTCTGCAGCACCTGCCTGGACCCGGAGCGCGATGCCACGCGGTTGTGCGTGGTGGAGACGCCCGCAGACCAGTCGGCGCTGGAACGCACGGGCGCTTTCAAGGGCTTGTACTTTGTGCTGATGGGGCGGCTCAGCCCGCTCGACGGCATCGGCCCCAAGGAAATCGGCCTGCAAAAGCTCATGGAGCGTGCCACCAACGGCGTGGTGCAGGAGGTGATCCTGGCGACCAATTTCAATGCCGAGGGTGAGGCCACGGCCCATGTGATCAGCGAGGCGCTCAAGAGCCGGGGCCTGCATGTGACGCGGCTGGCGCGGGGCGTGCCCGTGGGCAGCGAGCTCGAATATGTGGACCTGGGCACCATCGCGCATGCGCTGGTAGACCGCAGGTAGTTCGCCGCCGCTAGAATACTCCCGAATTAATAGCGAAAAGCGCTTGTCGGTGCTGCGCTAGAACCGTTTGAGGGTGAAAATGAATTCCTTGCATGTGGCGCGTTTCACGGTGGCCTACTGGTGCGTGTTCATGGCCGTGCTGCTGCCCCTGGTGTGTGCCGGGCTGGCCAAGAGTGGCGGCTTTGGCAAGCCGCGCCGCGAGGGCGGCTATGACAACCACGACCCGCGTGCCTGGATGGCCCGCCAGTCCGACTGGCACGCCCGCGCCAACGCAGCGCAGGCCAACAGTTTCGAGGCGTTGCCCTTCTTTATGGGCGCAGTCATCGTTGCGCACCAGTTGGGGGCCGGGCAGACCTTGCTCGACATCCTCGCCTTCCTGTTCATCATGCTGCGCATTTTCTACATCATGATGTATGTCTCGGACATGCCCAAGGCCCGCAGCGCGGTGTGGGGCGCGGCTTTCCTGGTGAACGTCGCCATTTTCTTCATCGGCTACCGGTGAAGCGTGCAGGCTGTGGCCTGCACGGCAATACGTAGAAATCCTCAGGGGATGACCCTGATGCGTCGGTACAGACGCTGCGGCACGATTGTTGCAATGCAGCAATGTCTGTCGCTTTCTTATTTCCATGCCTGTTCCTTCTGTCAGCCGCCGTGCCTTTGGTGCCCTGTCCGCCTTGTCGGCAGTGGCTGCGTGCGCGCCGGCATCGTGGGCGCAGGCGCCAGGCGCCGCAGCAGGGCGCATCACCATTGCAGTGGGCGGGCAGGCCGTGCTCTACCACCTGCCTCTGACGATTGCAGACCGGCTGGGTTTTTTCCAGGCCGAGGGGCTGGATGTTGCCGTGCGGGATTTCGCTGGTGGCGCCATGGCGTTGCGGGCGGTGCATGACGGCGTGGCCCAGGTCTGCTCGGGGGCCTATGAACACACCCTGCGCCAGCAAAGCCGGGGCCAGGATTACCGCGCCTTCGTGCTGCAAGGGCGGGCGCCGCAGCAGGCGCTGGGCGTGTCGGTACGGGCGCTGCCGCGCTACCGCGGGCCGGCCGATCTGCGGGGGCGGCGCATTGGTGTGTCGGCCCTGGGCTCGTCCACCGAGGTGATGGCGACGGTGCTGCTGGCGCGTGCGGGCGTGGATGCGCGCGAGGTGTCTTTTGTGGGCGTTGGTACCGGCGCCAGCGCCTTGGCGGCACTGCGCTCGGGCCACATTCATGCGTTGTGCCATGCCGATCCGATCATGGCGCTGCTTGAGCACAGGGGTGAGGTGCGCCTTGTCAGCGATCTGCGCACGCTCAACGCCGCGCAGGAGGTGTTTGGCGGTGCCATGCCCGCCAGTTGCCTGTATGCCCCCCAGGCCTTTCTGCAAAAGGAGCCGCTGGTGGCGCAAGCGCTGGCCAATGCCATTGTGCATGCGCTCAAGTGGCTGCAGACAGCCGCACCCGCCGATTTGGTCAAGGCGGTGCCTGCCAGCTTCCTGCTGGGTGACAGGTCCGTCTATCTGGCCGCGTTCAGCCGGGTGCGCGAAACGTTTTCGCCCAACGGACTTATGCCCGAGGACGGCCCGGCGACGGCCTTGCGGGCGCTTTCCCAGGCCTATCCGGACATGGCGGGTGCGCGGGCCAGCCTGCAGCGCACCTATACCAACGACCTGGCCCGCAAGGCGCGACAGAAATTCGGGGTGTGAGCCGTGTTTGGCCGTCTGCTGCCGCACCTCGGCGGTGGGGTGGTGGCGTGGTACAGGGCTGGCCGGCGATTCGAAGATGCCGCTGAGGCGGCTGCGCAAGTGGGTGAGAATCCAGGACCGCCGGGTTTTCCCTTGGTGCCCGCCCCTTCTTTTGCACTCTTTTTAAAGGACCTTCACATGTCGCTGAGCCTCAGCATTGGCCCCCTCGTCTCCCTGATCGCGGGCATCCTCATCCTGGTCATGCCGCGCCTGCTCAGCACCATCGTGGCGCTTTACCTGATCGTGATTGGCGTACTGGGGTTGCTGGGAATGCACACCCTGCGCTTCTAAGCGCCTGCGCACACCACGGCGCCACCTCGCCCATATCGGTGGCGCTGCGCATGGGCCCCTAGCGCCGCTTCTTGGCGGGTTTGCCACCCTTGCGCGTGGGGTTGGACGCGGCGGCTTTGGGGGCGGCCTTGCGGCTGGCGCTGCGGTCGGCCTTTGTGTCTTGGCCCATGCGCACAGGCAAGAACATTACGATCTGCTGTCCGGCCTTGAAGGCGGCGCTGGCCTTCACATCGTTCCAGTCCGCCACATGGTCGGCACTGACGCGATAGCGCTGCGCAATGCTGCGCACGGTGTCGCGCTTGCCGGCGCGCACCGTGGTGCGGCGGGTGACGATTTCGGGCGTAAAGGCCAGCTGGCCGTTGTCTGCCAGGTGGGCCGAAACGTCCTGGCGGGTGGTGGTGGTGCGCGGCACCATCAACGCCGAGCCCGCCTTGATGAGCATGCGCGGCGGGATGTTGTTGAGCGCCCGAAGGTCCGCCTCGCCCATGCCGGTGCGCTGGGCGGCCTCGGCCACGCTCATGGTGGTGGGCACGGACCACACCGTCCAGCTGGCGTATTGCCCCTGGTTCTTGGCTTCCAGGTTGCGCTGGAACACGCGCGCGTTGTCCCATGGCAGCAGGATCTGGGGGGTTCCGGCGGCAAAAATGGTGGGGCGGTGGAACGAGGGGTTCAGCGCGCGAAAATCGGCTTCGCGTACCCCGGACAGCTGGGCGACCACGGCCACGTCGATGTCGTGGGTGATGTCCACCGTCTGGAAATAGGGATGGTTTTCGATCAGCGGCAGTTCGGTGCGAAACGCCTCGGGGTTGGCCACGATGTTCTTCACGGCCTGCAGCTTGGGCACATACAGCCGCGTTTCGGCCGGCATGTTCAGGTCGGTGTAGCGGGTGCCCAGCCCCGCCTTCTGGTTCTTGGCAATGGCCCGGCCCACGCTGCCTTCGCCCCAGTTGTAGGCGGCCAGGGCCAGGTGCCAGTCGCCAAACATGCCATAAAGTTTTTGCAGGTAGTCGAGCGCGGCGCGGGTGGACGCGAGCACATCGCGGCGGTCGTCGCGAAAGGCGTTTTGCTTGAGGTCGAAGTAGTTGCCAGTGGCGGGCATGAACTGCCACATGCCGGCGGCCTTGGCACTGGACACGGCCTGTGGGTTGAATGCGCTTTCGATATAGGGCAGCAGTGCCAGTTCGGTAGGCATGCCTCGGCGTTCCAGTTCTTCAACAATGTGGAACAGGTATTTGCTGGAGCGCTCGGTCATGCGCTGCATGTAGTCGGGGCGGCTGGCGTACCACTGCTCGCGGTCCTGCACCAGTTCGTGCTGCAGGTCGGGCATGGCAAAGCCGCGGCGAATGCGCTCCCACAGGTCGGCGGGGGTGGACAGCGAGGCCACTTCGCTGCTGGCGGCACGGCCAGCCGTGATCGGGCTCAGAGGCCCTTTGGGGATGACGGGGGTGTGGCTGGCGGTGCCTGGCGACGAATCGGTGTTGAACGGGCCGCTGGAGGTCGTGCCATTGGTGGCACAGCCGGTCAGCCACAGCAGACCTGCAAGGCAGGCGAAGCGCAGAATTTTCATCAGAAGTCGTCTTTCCATTGGCGCAGGGCGGCAAACACCGCCACGGCGTCTTGTGGTTGGACCCGGGCATCGAAGCCTTGGGCGGCTGCGGCAACCGCGGCTTCGCGGACCCGCAGAAAAGGGTTGATGTCACGTTCCAGCGCAATGCGCGATGGCAGCGTGGGCTGTTGCTGCGCTCGCAGCCTTTCGCAATGGCTGCTGTAGTCGCGCAGCGCTTGGTTGGCGGGCTCCACCGCGCGCGCAAAGCGCAGGTTGGAGAGGGTGTATTCGTGGGTGCAGCATACGCGGGTGCTGCCTGGCAAGGCTGCCAGCTGGTCAAGGGAGGCCAGCATCTGCGCGGGCGTGCCTTCAAAAAGGCGCCCGCAGCCGCCAGAAAAAAGGGTGTCTCCGCAAAACAGCAGCGGGGAGCCTTCCATGTCGGGGCAGTAATAGGCGATGTGGCCGGCGGTGTGGCCCGGAACATCGAGCACCGAAAACCGCAGGCCCAGCAGGTCCACGGTGTCGCCCTGCGCCAGGCGCACCAGCGGCTCGGGGATGCGCTCGCGCGCGGGGCCATACACCTGCGCGCCGGTGGCAGCGCGCAAGGCATCAACGCCGCCGACATGGTCCGCGTGGTGGTGCGTGACTAGAATGGCCTGCAATTGCAGTCCCTGCGCTTGCAGCGCCTGCAGCACGGGCGCTGCGTCGCCGGGGTCCACCACCATGGCATGCCGGCCGTTGTGCAGCATCCAGATGTAGTTGTCGGTAAAGGCGGGCAGCGGTAGCAAGTTCATGAGCCATCCAATTATAAGTTTGCACCACTGGTTCGACTCCCCGCCCGGCCGTTACCTGCTGGCGTGGGAGCAGGAGCGCTTTGACGAGGCGGTGGCGGACATCTTTGGCTACCACGGCCTGCAGATCGGCATTCCCATGCTCGACGGCCTGCGCGCCAACCGGATACCCCACCAGTGGCTGGCATTGGGCGAGGAGGGCATTGCCATGCTGCCCGGCGCCCGCGCCGTAACCCCGCAGCCGGCCACGGGCGCCGCAGCCGGCTCCGATCCCCTGCGCCTGCTGGCCCTGCTGGCCGACCCGGTGGCGCTGCCCTTTGCGGACAACAGCCTTGACCTCATCTTGCTGCCCCACACGCTGGAGCAGAGCGTGGACCCGCATGCCGCGCTGCGCGAGGTCGAGCGGGTGCTGGTGCCCGAGGGTCGGGTGGTGATCAGCGGGCTCAATCCGGTCAGCCTGTGGGCCTTGCGCCAGCATCGGGCGCGCCTTTACCAGCGCCTGGGGCGGGCCGGCTGTTTTTGCCGGATGCGGGCGAATTCATTGGCTACCGGCGGCTGCGCGACTGGCTGCGGCTGCTGAGTTTCGAGGTGGAGTCGGCGCGCTTTGGCTGTTATCGGCCCGCGGCGCGCAGCAGCCACTGGCTGGAACGATTTGCCTGGATGGACCGCCTGGGCGAGCAATGGTGGCCGATACTCGGGGCCGCGTACTTTCTGGTGGCCGTCAAGCGCGTGCATGGCATGCGCCTGCTCGAGCCCGCCTGGCGCACCGCCCCGCAGCGCGCCACCGCCTCGGTGCCGGTGGCCAACCGCAGTGCCACCCAGAAGCCATCCCACCGCACAAGCCTGGTGCCCACCGCCGCGGCGGGCACCACAGACAGGAAAAAAGTTTGAATCAGATTGAGATATACACCGATGGCGCCTGCAAGGGCAATCCGGGCCCCGGCGGTTGGGGCGTGTTGCTGCGCTCCGGCGCCACCGAAAAAGAACTCTTTGGCGGCGAACTTGGCACCACCAACAACCGCATGGAGCTCATTGCCGTCATCGAGGCGCTGTCCGCGCTCAAGCGGCCTTGCGCGGTGACGCTGTACCTCGACAGTGAATATGTGCGCAAAGGCATCACCGAATGGATCCACGGCTGGAAAGCGCGCGGCTGGCGCACCGCCGCAAAGCAGCCGGTGAAAAACGTCGAGCTGTGGCAGCGCCTGGATGCGCTGGTCACCAATGCCGGGCACCGCATCGACTGGCGCTGGGTGCGTGGGCATTCGGGTGATCCGGGCAACGAACGCGCCGACGCCCTGGCCAACCGCGGCGTGGAAAAGGCCCTGGGGCGCGGCTGAAGTTCTCGACCCGCTTCTGCGGTTATGCGCTGCCGACGCCGCGTCTAGTGCTACTTGATTGATAGCTTCTGGCGCTGAGGTGTAAAGGGCTAGAGCTGTTTTTATGTAAGAAACCTGGCGCGTGAATCGTCCGCCGGCAGCGCAGGCCTGAACGATGCCAGTAGGCAAGGGCGCGGCGCTGTGGTCTGATGGCAGCCGGTGGAACTCTGTGCAAGGAGTGAACGTGAACCCGCTGACCAAGATGGCGCTGGGGTTGATGGGGCAATTGCGCCCCGAGCCCCCCACGGGCGACGGCAGCCCGGTGCTGGCCTTGCCGCCGCCGCGGCGCGAAACTGGCATGCTGCTGATGCAGGCCCTGGCCCGGCGGCGGTCGCAGCGCGAATTCGATCCCGTTGCCCTGCAGCTTCCGGTGCTGTCGGACCTGCTGTGGGCTGCGGCGGGCGTCAACCGGCCCGACAGCGGCGGACGCACGGCGCCCAGCGCCATGAACGCGCAGGAGGTGGATGTGTATGTGGCTCTGCCCGAAGGCCTGTACCTTTACGACCCCCACGCCCATGCGCTGCAGCGCACGGTGGTCGCCGATGTGCGGCGCGTCACGGGCTACCAGGATTTCGTGGACAGCGCGCCGCTTGATCTTGTCTATGTGGCCGACCATGGGCGCATGAAGCTGGTGCCCGCCGAGCAGCGCAGCGCCTATGCCTCGGCGGCCGCGGGTGCCATGGCGCAAAACGTCTATCTGCAGGCTGCATCCACCGGGCTGGCCACCGTCATCCGGGCCTGGCTGGACCGCACCGCGCTCGCGCAGGCCATGGGGCTGGGAACCAACCAGCAGGTGCTGCTGGCGCAGACCGTGGGCTGGCCGGCCGGGGCGGCGCCGCCATGAGTACCGTATACGACCCGCTGCGTCTGTCGGCGGTGTCGATGGACATCATGGCCGCCAACCGCGATGCGCCGCAGGGCCTGGTGCGGCGCCAGCAGGCGCGGCTGGCGCTGCTGCTGGGGGCCGCGCTGAAGGGCTCGCGCTTTTATCGCGAACTGCTGGGCGCCGACATTTCGGCGCGCACGCCGCTGCCGTCGTTGCCGGTGGTGACGCGCTGCCAGCTGATGGAGCGCTTTGACGATTGGGTGACCGACCCGTGCCTCACGCTCGACGGGTTGCGTGCCTTCACGGCCGACCCCTCGCGCATTGCCGAGCCCTGGCAGGGCCGCTACATGGTGTGGGAAAGCTCGGGCACCAGCGGTCAGCCCGGCATCTTTGTGCAGGATGCGCAGGCCATGGCCGTGTACGACGCGCTGGAGGCACTGCGCCGCTGCGCACCGCGCCCGATGCGGCGCTGGCTGGACCCGCTGTGCCTGTCTGAGCGCATTGCCTTCGTGGGGGCGACCAGCGGGCATTTCGCCAGCTATGTCTCGGTGCAGCGGATGCGGGCACTCAACCCCTGGCTGGCTGGCAGCACGCGCAGTTTTTCCATCCAGGTGCCCACGCCCGAGCTGGTGACCGCCCTCAACGACTTCTCGCCCACGGTGCTCGCCACGTACCCCACCGCCGCCGCGCTGCTGGCCGACGAGGCAGGGTCTGGCGCGTTGCGCATAGCGCCGCAAGAGGTGTGGACCGGCGGTGAAACCCTGAGCCCCGCCGTGCGCGCCTACATCGAAAGGGGGCTGGGCTGCCCCGTGCGCAACAGCTATGGTGCGTCTGAGTTCTTCACCATGGGCTGGGAATGCGCCCATGGCCACATGCACCTGAACGCCGACTGGGTGATCCTGGAGCCTGTGGACGAGCACTACCGCCCCGTGCCCGCAGGCCAGCCGTCGTGCAGCGTGCTGCTGACCAACCTGGCCAACACCGTTCAGCCCCTTATCCGTTACGACCTGGGCGACCAGATCACGCTGCAGCCCGGGCGCTGCGGCTGTGGTTCGCCGTTGCCGGTGATGGTGGTGCAGGGGCGCCACGACGACCTCTTGCACATGGCGGGGCACGATGGCCGGGCGGTGACGCTGCTGCCCATGGCCTTGTCCACCGTGCTGGAGGATGACGCGGGCGTGTTCGATTTTCATCTGCGCCAGCAGGACGAGCACACGCTGGTGCTGCGCCTGCCTGCGACGGGCGAGGCGGGGCAGGCGGCCATGGAGCGCTGCTGCGCCGCGCTCAAGGCCTTTGCCAAGGCCCAGGGCGTGCCCCGGCTGCGTGTGCTGCAGGAGCTGGGCCTTCCCGTGCCCCGGGGGCGCAGCGGCAAGGCCTGCCGCATCGTGGCCTGCGCGGGCTAAAAATGCTATTGAGTTGATAGCTGATTACGCTTGCTTTATAGGCGCTGTAGCCTGATTTGCATCCAAATTCAGCAATATTGTGCAGGCCTGCAGCAACGGCTTGCGCGATGATCAGGGCATCGACGACACATAGGCCACGACGGCCTCGATGTCGGCGTCCGACATGAGCTTGGTGTTGGGGGTCATGATGGAATTGGCGCGCACCCCGGTGCCGTCGCGGTAGCGGTGGAGGGTCAGGCGCAGGTAGTCGGGCTGCTGCCCGGCGATGCGGGCAATCTGCGCGTTGCCGCGGCCGCTCGTGCCATGGCAGCGAAAGCAGGTCTTCTCGAAATATTCCTGCCCCTTGGCGGCCAGCGCAGGGTTGGCTGTGGGCTGGTGGGCCACTTGCTGCGCGGCATAGAACAGCACCATGCCGATTTTTTCGTCGCTGTCCATGGCGCGGATCATGCCTTCCATGAATTCGTTGCGGCGCCGGCCGTCGGCGAACTGGCGCATCTGTTCCAGCAGATAGGCCGGGTTCTGGCCCGCCAGATTGGGAATGGACGGCTTGGTGCTGGTGCCCCCTTCGCCATGGCAGTTGGCGCACACGGCAGCCACCTTGCGGCCCACCTTGTAAAGATCTTCGGCCAGCTTGGGGCTGGACTGCGCTTCGCTGAAGCGCGCATCCAGGTCTACCTTGGCGGTGGCGCGTGCCTTGGCCGGCTGGGCCATCGTGGGCAGGGTCACGAGTGCGGCCATCAGGGCGGTCGTCAGTGCCAGGGCAGTGCGCTTGATCATGGTGGTAACCACTTTTGTGAAAAGGTCATTCTAGACTCCGGACTTCACGCTACTTGCCCGGGCCCACGGGGTTGGATCAAACAATGTGCGTTGGGTGGTGGCGGGGCGCGTCGGCTGTGCAATGGCACGACGGCAGGCAGGGTCGCGCAGGGGGCGCGCGGGCGTGCCGGGATGTTGTTCGTAAAATGAGGCACTGTAAATTCCCCGCCTGCGTGCGCCTGGCAACACAGCGGATGAAGCCCCGGAACCCGAGAAAGCCGTGTGCGCCCCTGGACCGCATGCGGCTTTTGCGTTTCCCCCCATCCTTTTCCTTTCACGAGCACAGCCGCTTCGCGCCCTGTCTGACTACCGTTTATGCAACGTCATTGGCCTCCGTTTGCCTGGGTTTGCTTTGCCATGTGCGTGGGGGTCATGGGCACTGCCCTGGCCAGCCCGCTGTATCCGCTGTACCAGGCCCACTGGGGCCTGCAGCCCAGCCACATCACTGGCATTTATGTGGCCTACATGGTCGGGGCGCTGGCCAGCCTGTTGTTTCTGGGGCGGCTGAGCGACCGCTTTGGTTTCTTGCCGGTGCTGCGCCACGGCCTGGTGCTGGTCACGTCCGGGGTGCTGCTGTCGGCGCTGGCATGGAGCGTCGCGTCGTTCGTGGCCAGCCGCGTGCTGATTGGCATTGCCTCGGGAATGATCACCACCTCGGCGTCCATTGGCCTCACGCAGCTGAACCGCAGCAGCAACGTGATGCGCGCCTCGGCCATGACGAGTTTTGCCATGGCGCTGGGCTTTGGCCTGGGGCCGCTGGTGGGCGGGCTGATGGCCCAGTGGGTGCCGCTGCCGCTGGTGACGGCCTATGCGCCCAGCGTGGTGCTGGGGGTGCTGGCGATCTATGCCCTGTACCGGGTGCAGCTGGCGCCTGCAGCCTCGGCCGCCGCGCCAACGCCGTTTGCCTTGCACGACTGGCTGCCGCGCATCACGCTGCCGCAACCTGCCCTGCGCCGCCCATTTCTGATTGCCAGCCTGGGGGCGTTCAGCACCTTCAGCATCTTTGGCCTTTATGCGTCGCTGGCGCCGAGCTTCATGGCGCACATGGTGCCCTGGCATGGCCCTGCGGTGAGCGGCCTGTCGATCGCCATGATTTTGTTTCTTTCTGCCGGCTTTCAGTGGCTGGCCCGGCCGGTGCACACCAAGACCTGTGCCATCGTTGGACTGGGTCTGCTGGCGGCCTGCAACCTGCTGCTGATTGCCACCACCTACACCAACCTGCCGCTGCTGTTTGTGCTGAGCGTGCTGTGCACCGCCGCGGGCCATGGCCTGGTGAACCTGGCCGGCATTGCCATCGTGAACAAGGTGGCGGGCCCACAGAACCGGTCCGGGCTGCTGTCCACTTATCTGGTGGTGGGCTACCTGGGCACCATCCTGCCCATACTGGGCGTGGGTTGGTTGTCGGACCACCTGGGCCTGCCGGTGGCCATTGTCATTTTCTGCGTGGCGATGGCACTGCTGACCGGTGCGCTGGCCTGGCTGGCCCACCGCACCCCGGTGATCGAACAGGCCTGAAGTGAAACACCTCCCTGAGCGGCTTTGCCGCTTCCCCCCGCTCTCGCAGCGCTGCACGCTGCGGGCAGGGGGACGCAGCCCTCGCTGCGGGGCGGCCCTTGCTTGGCTGCCATGGCCTGGGCCGCGCCAGTTTCATGGGTCGCGGGTGGTGCAGCGCACCATGAAGAATTAAAACGGCTTTGCCTTCAAAAGGTTGGCGTCGTTGGTTCGCCTTGCCGTGCTCCAGCACTGTCTGCGGCTTCCCGCCCAGTTATCCGATTGAATGCAAATCCGTATGAGTTCGCCCGGGCATCAGTCTTGCGCCGGCCGGTCTGCGCCAAGCAGCTGCGCCATTGCGCCGGCGTCCTGGGGCCGCACCACGCGCGCCACTTCCTGTCCATCGCGCAGCAGCACCAGGGTGGGCCAGAGCTTCACGCCAAAGCTGCGACCCAGGCGCTGGCCGGGGCCGTCTTCCACCTTGACATGGGCCACATCGACCCGGTCGTGCAGGGCCTGCGCGATGAAGGACTGGGCGCGCTGGCAGTGGCCGCACCACGGCGTGCCGAATTCGAGCACGGTGGCGCCGGGCAGGCTGTCCACCTCTGCGCGGGTGGGGGCTTGGGCGAGGTGCTGGGCGGCGTAGGGCATAGGTGCGAAGATTTCTGCAGAAATGCGAAGAGATCCATTGTGCTGCGCTTCACCCGCTCGGCGTGCAACCGGCGCGTCCCGGCCAGGGACGCCGAGCAAGGGCCGCCCCGCAGCGAGGGCGTCGTCCCCCTGGGGGGATGGCGCGAAGCGACACAGGGGGGTTAAATCACTCCGTCAAACACCATCACATCCACGGCATCACCCGGCGCCACGTTGCCCTGGCCGTGGTGCAGCACGATCAGGCCGTTGGCCTGCACCATGGAGCTGAGCACGCCCGAGCCCTGGTTGCCCGTGGTGCAGACCTGCAGCGTGCCGTCGGGTGCGGTGGTGACCAGGCCGCGCTGGTATTCGGTGCGGCCGGGCTTCTTGCGGATGGCTTCGGTGCTCACGGCGCGCAGCAGCGGCGGGGCGGGGCGGGTGCTACCCATCATGCGCAGCAGGGCGGGGCGCACAAACGCGAGAAAGGTCACCATGACCGCCACGGGGTTGCCGGGCAGGCCGAAGAGGATGGCGTCACCTGTTTCCGGTTTGGTATCTTTTTGATAGCTGCTTGCGCTTTCTGCATAAGCGCCAGAGGCCTCTTTTGCTTGAAAAACGGAGGCTGTAATGCGCCCCACGGCCATGGGTCGGCCGGGGCGCATGGCGATGCGCCAGAAGGCCACGTCACCGAGCTGCTTCATCATGGTGCGCGTGTGGTCGGCCTCGCCCACGCTCACGCCGCCGCTGGTGATGATGGCGTCGGCCCGCTGCGCGGCATCGCGAAAGGCGGCCTCCAGCAGGGCGGGTTCATCGCGCACCACGCCCAGGTCGATCACTTCCACACCCAGGCGTGTGAGCAGGCCAAACACGGTGTAGCGGTTGCTGTCGTACACCGCGCCCTCGCGGGGCGGCTCGCCCAGGCTCAAGATTTCGTCGCCGGTGGAGAAATACGCCACGCGCAGGCGACGGTAAACCGTGACGGTTTTCAGCCCCAGACTGGCCACCAGACCAAGTGCAGCGGGCGTCAGCAGCTCTCCTTTTGAGAGCGCCACGCCGCTTTCCATCAGGTCTTCGCCCTTGAAGCGGCGGTTGTCGCCCAGGCGCAGCACATCGGCGGCGATGGTGATGTGCCCGTCGGCGGCGGTCGTGGTGAACTCTTGCGGCACCACGGTGTCCAGGCCCGCGGGCATGATGGCGCCGGTCATGATCTTCAGGCACTCGCCTGCGCCCACGGTGCCGGCCCAGGCCTTGCCGGCCAGCGCGGTGCCCACCACGCGCAGCGTGAGGGGCTGCCCCGCCACCAGTTGCGCGCCGGCCAGTGCATAGCCATCCATCGCCGAGTTGTCGTGGGGCGGCACGCTCAGGGGCGAGACCACGTCGCGGGCCAGCACCCGGCCCAGCCCTTCAAAAATGCCGACCTCTTCGGTGGTTGTCACGGGCTGAACGAGCCGTTCGAGAAAGGCCGACACTTGGTCGGCGTTGAGCGCCTGCGGGTCGTAACCCTGCAGCTCGGCAGCGATCTGGGCAATGGTTTTCATGCGGAAATCAACGGTGATGATGGAAGAAGCCGCACCATGTGCAGCTTGTCGAAACCCACGCCCCGCACCACGATGGCGCGGGGCAGCAAGCCCCAGGCGCGAAAGCCGGCGCGCTCATACAGGCGCACCACATGCTGGTTGGCGGCGGTGACCGTGAGGGTCAGCTGCTCCAGTCCGGGTACTTGCGCGGCATGGTGGATGCAGGCCGCCAGGAGCTGTTGCCCGATGCCGCAGCGCTGCGCAGCGGGCGCCACCATCATGCTGACCAGACGGGCGCTGTGCCGCTGCTGCGGTAACAGCTCGCGTTCGCAGCCAACGCAGCCCAGCAACTGGCTGGCAGCGTTGAAGGCGCCCAGAAAGAAATGGCCCGATGCGGGGGCGCCAAAGCGCGGGGCGTAGGCGTTGGCGGGGCGCTTCACCGACGCGGCATGGTCGGCGGTAAAGGCCTCGGGGGCGCAGTAAAGAGATTCGTCGCGCAGCGACTTGTAGGGGTGCACGTCCGCAGCCGTCAGGGGGCGGATGAGCCAGGTCATGGCGTGCCTGCGCCCTCAAGCCGGTGCAGCTCGGCCAGCGTGTTGGCGTTGAAGAACGCCAGCGGGTCATCGCCCGGCTGGTCGAACGGCACCACCACCTGGTGGTGCTGCGCGGTCCAGGCGTCGATCTTGCGGCCGCCGGCCTGGGTGAAGGCCACCAGGCTTTCAAGCAAGTCCACGCGCAGCAGGCAGAACACGGGCTGGGGGCGCACGGCGGTGCCGCCCGCGCCATCGTCCTCGGGGGCTGCGGCCATGGCAATGTCGGCGCCCGCCTGGTCGGCGGCAGCAGCCAGCCGTGCGGCCAGGTCCAGCGGAAACAGCGGCGTGTCGCAGGGCACGGTGAGCAGCCAGGGCGTCTCGCAGCGCTCCAGCCCGGTCAGAAAACCGGCCAACGGGCCGGCATAGTCGGCAATCACGTCGGGCCAGACCGGGGCGCCAAAGGCCTCGTAGGCTGCCAGGTTGCGGTTGGCATTGACCATGGTGGCACCCACCTGCATTTGCAGGCGCATCAGCGTGTGCAGCGCCAGCGGCAGGCCGCGAAAGTTTTGCAGGCCTTTATCGACGCCGCCCATGCGGGAGCCCCGGCCGCCTGCGAGAACCAGGCCGGTGATGTCTTGGGTTTCAATCATTCGTTGGTTTCAATGGTTTGCACAGACAGTGTGTTTCCTGTTGCCTTGAAGCAGGCACGGCATAGACCAGTGCACCCGTGGAACTGGCTCTGCCAGGCCACCGGGTGCGTTCCCCTCCCGCGTAGCGAGAGAGGGGGAAGGCGCCGAAGGCGACTCAGGGGGAGGCGCTTCATCTCATCCACCGATGTAGCTCATCTCCACCCGCCGTGCGCCCTGCGTGGTGTCGGCAGCCAGGCTGCTGCGCAGTTCTGAATAACGGTCGGTGCGGCCCTGCCAGATGGGGGCGATGGCCGATGCAATGGCTTCGTCGGTGGCGCCGCCGCGCAGCAAGCCGCGCAGGTCATGGCCCTGGGTGGCAAACAGGCACAGGTAGAGCCTGCCTTCGGTGGACAGCCTGGCGCGGTTGCAGTCATGGCAGAAGGCCTGGGTCACGCTGCTGATCACCCCCACTTCGCCGAGGGCCGGGTCATGCTGGCCGGCGGCATTGGCATAGCCCCAGCGCTCGGCGGTTTCGCCGGGGCTGGTCGGGCTCAGCGGCACCAGCGGCAGTTCGGCGCGCAGGCGTGCAATCAACTCGGCCGAGGGCAGCACCTCGTCCATGCGCCAGCCGTTGGTGGCGCCCACGTCCATGTATTCAATGAAGCGCAGCGTGGTGCCGGTGCCGCGAAAATGCCGCGCCATGGGCAAAATTTCATGGTCGTTGGTGCCGCGCTTGACCACCATGTTGACCTTGATGTGCGACAGGCCCGCCGCGTGTGCTGCCTCGATGCCGGCCAGCACATCGGCCACCGGGAAATCCACATCGTTCATGCGGCGAAACACCGCGTCGTCGAGCCCGTCAAGGCTCACCGTCACGCGGTTCAGGCCCGCATCCTTGAGCGCCCGCGCCTTGCGCGCCAGCAGCGAGCCGTTGGTGGTGAGCGTGAGGTCGGGCGGCAGGCCATCGACCGTGCGCAATTGGGCCAGTTGCGCCACCAGTTCTTCGAGGTTCTTGCGCAGCAGGGGCTCGCCCCCGGTCAGGCGGATCTTGCGCACGCCATGCGCCAGAAACAGCCGCGCCAGCCGCGTGATCTCTTCAAACCTCAGCAGGGCGTTGTGCGGCAGGTAGGCATGGTCCTTGTCGAACACTTCCTTGGGCATGCAGTAGTTGCAGCGGAAGTTGCAGCGGTCGGTCACGCTGATGCGCAGGTCGCGCAGCGGACGGCCCCGGGTGTCGGTCAGCAGACCGGTGGGGGCGGTGGCCTGCGCGGGCACCTTGGGCGCCAGAGCAGCGATGCGTTGGTCCACCAGAGGAATCACACGTTCAGACATGGGGTGATTCTGCCGCATCAGCCCCGCATCCGCGGGCTTGCCCCTGCTGTTGAAGTTGACTGAAGTCAATGGTGCGGGCGAATCGCCGGGATAGCTCGCATAGGGCGTGCCAATGGCATTTGCTTGACCTGACGCAGGGGGCGCCGATGGCGTGTCACAACAATCGGGGCATGTGTTTTCAAGGAAATGACATGACGAATGTGAGTGATGCGAGTGATGGTTCGATGGCACAGGCGCTGCACTGTCAGCGACGGTTGGCGGTGCAGTGGGTCGCGGCAGGCATCCTGCTGCCCACCTGGGCCAGCGGGGCCCAGGCGCAAATCGCGCTTTCTGGCGCCGTCAACCACGCGGGGTGGTTTCGGGCACTGTCACAGCGCATGGCAAAGGCGTATTGCCAGCAGCATTTGCAGGTGATGCCTGCCGCTGCGACGGATGTGCTGGGCCATGCGCGCAAGATGGTGCAGCAGGGTTCGGCCGAGCTGGCCCGGGGCCTGCGGTCGGGCCAGTGGCCCGCCGAAGTGGTGCGTCAGCTGGACGAAGTGCAAAAGCAGTTCGCATTGCTCGACCAGTTGACAGCGGCCCCCACATCGCGGGCGGCCGTGGTGGCGGTGTCCGAGCAGTCTGACCGCATGCTGCTGGTGGCCCAGGCAGTGACCGAGTCCATCGAAAAAATGGCGCGCGTGGCCAGCGCGCGGCTGGTGAACCTGGCCGGCCGCCAGCGCATGCTGTCCCAGCGCCTGGCCAAGAACTATTTTCTGGTTGCCGCCAAAGCGGACAGCAAGGTGGTGCAAGCGCAACTTGCGGCGGACGCCGCCGATTTCCGGCAGGCCATGCAATCCCTGGCGGCTGCGCCAGTGTCCACGCCCGCCATTCGGGGTGAACTGGAACTGGCGGCCTCGCAGTGGGTGTTTTTTGACTCTGCGCTGCGCCGTCCCGCCGATGAGCAGGGCCTGAGCGCGGTGGCCACCACCAGTGAACGCCTGCTGAGCGTGATGGACCGGCTGACAGGCCTTTATGAAGCCGCCTTGCGCGAGGTGCTGGGCTGAGCACGCAGCGTGCAGCCCCGCGGCCGCGCGCAGGGTGTTACTCCAGCCAGCGCACGTTCTGCATGACTTCGTCAAAAAAGCTGCGTAGGGTGGACGTGCTCATGCTGTAAGGATCGAAATCGGCAGAGCTGGAGTATTTGAGGAACAGTTGCCGGTTGGTGTCCAGCGAGGTCAGCAGCCCCATGGACCAGCTGGTAAAGCGCCGGTGCGGAATTTCGCCAAAGTCGAGCACGGCCGTGTCGCGGTGGCGGGTGTCTTTGAGCAAGCGGTGATAGAGCGCGTTCACCGCCGCGCGGTCACCTTCAAGTTGCTGCAAAAAAATGCCATGGTTCAGACACAGCGCGCCGGTAATGCCTGCGCGGGCATTGTTGCGTTGCGATGCGCCCAGTATGTCTTTGATGTCCGCAGGCCCCAGGATGCGTGCGGTGCGGCTGGCGTAAGTCAGTTGTATCAACATGTGTGTCTCCTGAGCGGCGCAGTGTGTCAGGTTTGGCGACCCGGGGTGCATGCCGGTACGAATGACCCTGCGGTGCGGTGCCATGGGGCGGGCGCAGCGCTCGCCCCCGCTCAGAGAGCGATCAGACGCAACGTGCGCCGTCCACCTCGATGCACACGCCGCTGACAAACGCAGCCTCGTCGCTGGCCAGGTACAGCGCGGCGTTGGCCACGTCGAGCGCGGTGGAGAAACGTCCCAGCGGAATGGTGGCGAGGAACTTGGCGCGGCGCGTCGCGTCCACGGGGCCGCCGGCAAACTCTGCGGCCAGGCCCGTGTCGGGGTTGAACACGGGGTTGATGCAGTTCACACGAATGTTGTCAGGCCCCAGCTCGGCCGCCATCGACTTGCTGGTGATGATGACGGCGCCCTTGGAACCGTTGTACCAGGTCAGGCCCGGGCGCGGGCGCAGGCCGGCGGTGGAGGCAATGTTGATGAAGCTGCCGCCACCGCCCCGACGCATGGCGGGCACGGCGTGGATGGCCGAGAGGTAGATGCTTTTGACGTTGATGGCATAGACCTTGTCGAACTCTTCCTCGCTCACTTCGAGCATGGGGCGGTTGCGGTGCGTCCAGCCGGCGTTGTTGACCACCACGTCGAGCCGGCCATGCAGGCGCACGGCCTCGTCGACCAGGGCCTTGACGTCGGCGGACTTTGTTACGTCGGCCTGGAAGAATGTGGCTGCGCCTCCAGCGGCAATGATTTCGGCCACCACGCGCTGGCCGCCGGCCTCGGTGATGTCGTTGACGATGACCCGGCCGCCCTCGGCCGCCAGGCGCTTGGCGATGCCTTCGCCAATGCCGTTGCCGGCGCCGGTGACGATGATGGATTTGTGCTGCACGCGCATGGTGTTGTCTCCTGGCTGTTTAAATTTCATAGCAGCTTGCGCTTGCTGGGCAATGGCTAGAGGCTGTTTTCGCCTGATTGGCGACATATCTCAGACCCCGTTCGCCCTGAGCCTGTCGAAGGGCCGCACCAAAGCAGTGTCCTGGCTTCGACAGGCTCAGCCCGAACGGATGATGGGGGTGAGACATCTGAGATAAGTCGCTAATCAGGTGTTTTTGTTTGTTTTTTGCCTCCCGCGTGGCCAGCCTATGGCTGCAGCTCGGCGCGTGCATCGGCGGCCGGGCCTGCCGACTCGAGCTGGCCCACGGGCACGGCCAAACCGTCGGGGCTGCGGCGGTAGAACTGCGGAAAATATTCCTTCACGCCGTTGCCGTTGAAGTCCCATCCGGTGCACTGGCCCAGGTGGCGGGGTGGCTCGTCCTCGTTGGCCGACGAAAACACGGCGGGCACCGACTGGAAAGCCGCCGTGGCCAGGTTGAACAGCAGCTCGCGCAGGTGCGTGCAGCTGGCCACGCCGCCCAGGTTCTTCTGGATGGCCTGGCGCCAGCCGCGCGCCATGCTGCAGCCCACCATGGATTGCAGCGCGGGCTGGGCCTGGGGGCAGTCCTTGAGTGGATGGGTGTCCATGGCCACGTCAATGGCCTGCACCACGAGCTGGCGGTTGACGGTGACGCGCAGCCACATGTGGTGGATGGGCTCGCCGGCACGGCGCAGGCCGGACTCGCGGAACGAGGGCGCATCGTGCATCTTGCTGTCGTGCAACTCGCCTTCGATGTCCCACAGCCCATCATCGCGTTCATAGCCTTGGTAATTGACGCGGCGCTGGTGCCGGGCGGTGCGGGGGGCAGGGGGGCTCAGGGGCATGGAGAAGAAAAACCGTCGTGCAAAAGTGAAAGGGGAAGGGGACAGGCAACCATGCTAGCGGCACGCTGCCGCGCTGTCGTGCACCGGCGTGACAGGGCCGGCCGCAGTCAGCCGTGCTGAATGGCCACGGTTTTGAGCGTGGTGAAGCCATGCAGCGCCTCCAGGCCCTTTTCGCGCCCGTAACCGCTGGATTTGACGCCGCCAAAGGGCAGCTCCACGCCGCCCGCGGCGCCGTAGTTGTTGATGAACACCTGGCCGCTGTGCACGCGCCGGGCCATGCGGAACTGGCGGCTGCCATCACGCGTCCAGATGCCCGCCACCAGCCCGAACTGCGTGGCGTTGGCCAGCTCCACGGCGTGGTCTTCATCCTGGAAGGCCATGGCCGACAGCACGGGGCCGAACACTTCTTCCTGTGCCAGGCGGTGATCCACCGGCACATCGCGCAACAGTGTGGGGGCCTGGTAAAAGCCGGTCTCGGGCGCCTCGTCCACGATCTGGCCCTGGGCCACCATGGGGATGCCGGCCACCTGCGCGTCCGACAAAAAGTCCCACACGCGCTGCTGCTGCGACTGGCGGATCAGCGGGCCCACGTCCAGGTCCATGGCGGCGGGGCCCACGCGCAGCTTTTCAAAGGCATTGCCCAGGCGTGCCAGCAGCGGTTCGTAGATCAGCGAGTCAATCAGCACGCGCGAGCCGGCCGAGCAGGTCTGCCCGGCGTTTTGCACGATGGCATTAATGACCACCGGCACGGCGGCGTCCAGGTCGGCATCGGCAAAGATGATCTGGGGACTTTTGCCGCCCAGCTCCAGCGTCACCGGGCAGTGGCGCTCCGCGGCCACCTGCTGGATTTGCGTGCCAATCTTGGGGCTGCCCGTGAAGCTGATGTGGGCAATGCCCGGGTGGCGTGCCAGCGCGTCGCCTACCTCGTGTCCGTAGCCGGTGACGATGTTGAGCGCGCCCGATGGAAAACCCACCTCGGCCGCCAGTTGTGCCACGCGGATCAGGCTCAGGCACGCGTCTTCGGCGGGTTTGACCACGCACACATTGCCCGCTGCCAGCGCGCCGCCCACGCTGCGGCCAAAAATCTGCATGGGGTAGTTCCACGGAATGATGTGGCCCGTCACGCCATGGGGTTCGCGCCAGGTGAGCACGCTGTAGCCGTCGGCGTAGGGAATGGTCTCGCCGTGCAACTTGTCGCAGGCGCCCGCGTAGAACTCGAAGTAGCGCGCCAGCGCCAGCGCATCGGCCCGTGCCTGGCGGGTGGGCTTGCCGCAGTCGCGCTGCTCCAGGGTGGTCAGTTCGTCGGCATGCTCCAGGATCTTGGCCGAGAGCTTTTGCAGCAGGCGGCCCCGCTCGACTGGCGCCAGCTTTTGCCACACGGCGTGGTAGCACTGGCGCGCGGCGTGCACCGCTGCGTCGATGTCATCGGCCGTGCCGCGCTGGATGTCGTCAAACGGCTGGCCGTCCGACGGGTCGATCACCGGGATGGTGCGGCCGGACGTGGACGGAACGGGGGCGTTGGCGATGAAGTGCAGTTGCATGGCCAAATTGTGCGGCAAAAGCAGTGGGGCCGTGCTTTTTGCATGCCAAATTGGGCTGTAGCGCTTGTCTGTAAAGCGGAAGTAGCTATCGTGTTAATAGCATTTTGCGGCGTGACGGAACCGCATGGCAGGGGCACCAACGGGCGGGTTAACGCCCGGAACGGGCAGAAAAAAGGCCCGCCGCAGCGAGCCTTTGGAGAGCCGTGGCGGTGCAATCACGCGCCGTGGAATTTGACCACCAGCGGCACGATCAGCAGCGCCACGATGTTGATGATCTTGATCAGCGGGTTGATGGCGGGGCCGGCCGTGTCCTTGTAGGGGTCGCCCACCGTGTCGCCCGTGACGGCGGCCTTGTGTGCCTCGCTGCCCTTGCCGCCGTGGTGGCCGTCTTCGATGTATTTTTTGGCGTTATCCCAGGCGCCGCCGCCGGTGCACATGCTGATGGCAACAAACAGCCCGGTGACGATGGTGCCCATGAGCAGGCCACCCAGCGCCTTGGGGCCGAGCGCCAGGCCCACCACGATGGGCACCACCACGGGCAGCAGGCTGGGGATCACCATTTCCTTGATGGCGGCGGTGGTCAGCATGTCCACGGCGCGGCCGTATTCGGGCTTGGCCGTGCCTTCCATGATGCCGGGGATGTCGCGGAACTGGCGGCGCACTTCCACCACCACGGCGCCGGCCGCGCGGCCCACGGCCTCCATGGCCATGGCGCCGAACAGGTAGGGAATCAGCCCGCCGATGAACAACCCTACGATCACCAGCGGATCGCTCAGGTCAAAGCTGATGGCGCGGCCATAGCTTTCGAGCTTGTGCGTGTAGTCGGCAAACAGCACCAGCGCGGCCAGGCCTGCCGAGCCAATCGCGTAGCCCTTGGTCACGGCCTTGGTGGTGTTGCCCACGGCGTCCAGCGGGTCGGTGATGTCGCGCACACTGCTGGGCAGCTCGGCCATCTCGGCAATGCCGCCCGCGTTGTCGGTGATGGGGCCATAGGCATCCAGCGCCACCACGATGCCCGCCATGCTGAGCATCGACATGGCCGCGACCGCAATGCCATACAGGCCAGCGAGCTGGTAGGCCGACAGAATGGCCAGGCACACGAAGATCACCGGCCAGGCGGTGGAGCGCATGGACACGCCCAGGCCCGCGATGATGTTGGTGCCGTGGCCCGTGGTGGAGGCCTGCGCGATGTGCTGCACGGGCGAGTATTGCGTGCCGGTGTAGAACTCGGTGATCCACACCAGCGCGGCCGTCAGCACCAGCCCGGTGGCACAGGCGCCAAACAGCTTGATCTGGCTGCCGCTGGCGGTGATGGCGTTGTCCGGCATGATCCAGATGGTGACGAAGTAGAACGCGATGAGCGACAGCACGCCGGCAATCGCCAAGCCCTTGTACAGCGCTGGCATCACGTTCTTCATGCCCGGCGAAGCCTTCACGAAGAAGCAGCCGATGATGGACGCGATGATGGACACGGCCCCCAGCGCCAGCGGGTACACCACGGCGTTGACCGGGGCGCTCACCACCAGCAGGGCGCCCAGCACCATGGTGGCGATCAGCGTCACGGCGTAGGTCTCGAACAGGTCGGCCGCCATGCCGGCACAGTCACCCACGTTGTCGCCCACGTTGTCGGCAATCACGGCGGGGTTGCGCGGGTCGTCCTCGGGGATGCCGGCCTCCACCTTGCCCACCAGGTCGGCGCCCACGTCGGCGCCCTTGGTGAAGATGCCGCCACCCAGGCGCGCAAAGATCGAGATCAGCGACGAGCCAAACGCAAAGCCGATCAGCGGGTTGAGCAGATTGGCCAGGTTGGCCGTGGGCGTGAGGTTGCCATTGCCCGCCAGAAACCAGTAAAAGCCCGTAACGCCCAACAGCCCCAGCCCCACCACCAGCATGCCAGTGATGGCGCCGCCGCGAAATGCCACATCGAGCGCCGGGCCGATGCCGTGCGTGGCGGCCTGCGCCGTGCGCACATTGGCGCGCACCGACACGTTCATGCCGATGAAGCCGCAGGCGCCCGAGAGCACCGCGCCCACCACAAAGCCCACGGCCGTGGTGCCGTCGAGAAAGATGCCAATGAGAACCGCCAGCACCACGCCGACGATGGCAATGGTCTTGTACTGGCGGGCCAGGTACGCGGCGGCACCGGCCTGGATGGCCGCGGCAATCTCCTGCATGCGGGCGTTGCCGGGGTCTTTGGCGAGGATCCATCCGCGGGCCCAGATGCCATAGGCCACCGCAATCAATCCGCAAACCACAGCCAGTATCAGAGGGGCAGTCAGCGCTGTATTTCCAGCCATTCGTCACTCCTTGAATTAATCAGTCGCACGGAAGGAAACACAACGCATCGGCGTGCTTCCGCTGCGTTGCTTCCTCGTGCTCCAGTGTAGGGAGTCGATTGGCCAACGGGCCCAATTTACAGCCAAACGCCAATTTGCAAGCGGGCAGAAAGGGGGCTGCGCCTAAAATCAGGGTTAATCCCGACGCTGCATGCTGCGTGGATTGTCGTCAATCAACTTCTTCTACAAGACATGTCCCTCAATAACGTCCCCCCAGGCAAGAACGTTCCCGACGCTTTCAACGTCGTCATCGAGATCCCGATGAACGCCGATCCGATCAAGTACGAAGTGGACAAGGAATCGGGCGCCATCTTTGTGGACCGTTTCATGACCACGGCCATGCACTACCCCACGAACTACGGCTATGTGCCGCAGACGCTGTCGGGCGATGGCGACCCGGTGGACGTGCTGGTGATCACGCCTTACCCCCTGCACCCCGGCGTGGTCGTGACCTGCCGCCCCCTGGGCATCCTGATGATGGAAGACGAGGCCGGTGTGGATGGCAAGGTGATTGCCGTGCCCACGTCCAAGATACTGCCCATGTACGACCACTGGAAGACCATCGACGACGTGAACGCCATGCGCCGCAACGCCATCGCCCACTTCTTCGAGCACTACAAGGACCTGGAAAAGGGCAAGTGGGTCAAGGTGCTGGGCTGGGAAGGCATTGACGCGGCCAAGAAGGAAATCACCGACGGCATCGAAAACTTTAAGAAGAGCGCTGCCTGAGTTGCAGTCGTCAACTTTTCAATGAAATAGTGGCCCAGCGCTTTACTATCAAGCGCTGGCAGCTATCAAAACAAAAGCATGCAAGCCGTCCAGGTTGCATGCTTTTTTCATGCCCACTACGTTGCGCGGCGTTGCATGCGCAGCAAGAACCCAAGCCACAGTGTGGCCCCGCTGAGCGGGTGACAGGGCGTTGCCATGCCGTTGCCGGTTTTTGCCAATGCGCGGGTAAACCCTTAGTGGTTGAGGGCCGCGCGGGGCCAAATGGCGTCGTGTAAACAAATGAAACGATCCGCTGCTATGCTGAATCAGCATCCACGCGGGCTTCGCCTGCGCTCATCGGCTGCACGCAAGCAACAGCAGAAACTCCATGAATCAACTCAAAATTTCAACCCGGCTCACGGTGGCGTTTGCCATCATGGTCGCCTTGCTGATCACGCTGGGCGCGGTCAGCCTGATCATGTCTGCCAGCCAGCGCACCGAACTCAAAGACGTGATTGAGGTTCGTATTCCGATTACCAAAGCCTTGGGCATAGTGGTAGATCGGGTGAATGTGCAGGCCATCCAGTTCCGCAACCTGGCCATCTTCAACTCTGAAAGCATCACCAAGTCGTCGCTGGATCAGGTTACCTCTGCGCGGGCCGTGATTTCGGAGCAAATGAAGATTCTTGAGACCCTCGTCCTCTCTGAAAGGGGCAAGGAGGCCATGGGGCGCATCCAGCAGTCCCGCGCAGAGTTCCTCAAGCTAGCTGACCAATACCTTGCCATGGTCCAGCAAGGCCAGAAAGAGGAAGCACTGAAACTGCTTGAAGAGCAACTGCGCCCTGCGCAGCTGGCCTACCAGGCCGTCCTCCAGGAGCAGGTCGAGCTCCAGGCACAAACCACGGCGACTGCCGGCCAACGCGCCGAATCGGCCGCCGCCGCACTGCAGCGGGGCGTGCTGATTGCCGGCGCGCTGGCCATCGGGCTGGTCATCTTTCTGGCCATCACCATCATCCGCTCCATCACCCGCCCGCTGGCCCAGGCGGTGGAGGCTGCCGACCGTGTGGCCGGTGGTGATCTCAGTGGGCAGATCGTCGTGCAGTCCAAAGACGAAACCGGCTACCTGCTCAGCGCATTGCAGCGCATGCAGCAAAGCCTGGTGAAGACGGTGAGCGCCGTGCGCACCAACGCCGAAGGCGTGGCGTCGGCAAGTGCGCAGATTGCATCGGGCAACAACGACCTGTCCAGCCGCACCGAAGAGCAGGCTTCGGCCCTGGAAGAAACCGCCGCTTCGATGGAAGAACTGGCCTCTACCGTGCGCCAGAACGCCGACAACGCCCGCCAGGCCAACCAGCTGGCCATGACCGCATCGACCGTGGCCGTGCAGGGTGGCGAGGTGGTGGCCGAAGTGGTCGAGACCATGAAGGGCATCAACGCCAGCAGCAACAAGATTGCCGACATCATCAGCGTGATTGACGGCATCGCCTTCCAGACCAACATCCTGGCGCTGAACGCCGCTGTGGAAGCGGCCCGGGCCGGCGAGCAAGGGCGCGGCTTTGCCGTGGTGGCGAGCGAGGTGCGCAGCCTGGCCGGCCGCAGCGCCGAAGCCGCCAAGGAAATCAAGGGCCTGATCACCGCCAGCGTGGAGCGGGTGGAACAAGGCACGCTGCTGGTGGACAAGGCCGGCGCCACCATGACCGATGTGGTGGCCTCCATCCGCCGCGTGACCGACATCATGGGCGAGATCAGCGCCGCCAGCAGTGAGCAAAGCGCAGGCGTTGCGCAGATCGGCGAAGCCGTCATGCAGATGGACCAGGCCACGCAGCAAAATGCGGCCCTGGTCGAGGAAATGGCCGCGGCCGCCAGCAGCCTCAATGCCCAGGCCGGCGAGCTGGTGCAGTCGGTGTCGGTTTTCCGGCTGGACGCTCGCTTCGCAGGCGGCTCCGCCCCGGTTACGGCGCGGCCCCGTCCTGCGGCGGTGCCCGCTCCGCCCGCAATGCGGGCCACGGGCGCCGTCCGTGCGGCAGGCAAGGGCCCGGCCGCCGCCACGGCATCCACCCGCCTGGCAGCACCTGCGGGCGCAGCGCCCAGGTCCGCTGCGCCAGCGGCAAAGGCCGCGGCTGGTGCCGACGACGATTGGGAAAGCTTTTGAGCTGCCCACGCAGTATTCAAGGAAAAAGGCCTTCATCGTTTGCAGATAAAGCGCTGATAGCTATCAAAAAAAATAGCAAATTAAAGAAATGCCGGGTGCTTGCGGGCGGGAGAGCCGTTTTGCTGCTGCCCCCATGCGTCGGGGCGGGTGCTGCGGCCGCGCAGGTTGACGTGCCGGCCAGCCCCTGTTCGGGCAGGCTTGCTGCACCGCCATGGGCACCGGACCCGCCACAGGGATACGTCGGTAATTGTGAGTAAATGCAACCAAAGGCTGCTATGCTCCATCGATATGCGCAGGCCCGGCGTGGCCATCAGCCTGCCGAACCGCTGTTTTGAAGGATGCGCACATGATTTCTGCCCCCGCTGCAACCCGTTCCGAGTCGTCGTCGCGCACCGCTGCCACAGCCCGCGCGGCGGAATACCTGACCTTCCGACTGGGGGAGGAGGAATACGGCATCGACATCCTGCGGGTGCAGGAAATCCGGTCGTATGAGCAGCCCACGCGCATGGCCCATGCGCCTGATTTCATCAAGGGTGTGGTCGATCTGCGCGGGCGCATCGTTCCCATCGTGGATCTGCGCCTCAAACTGCACTGCCCCACTGCCGAATACACCGATTTCACCGTGGTCATCATCCTGAATGTGGGTGGCACCGTGCTGGGCGCGGTGGTGGATGCCGTGGCCGATGTGGTGGCCCTCACGGCTGATGCCATCAAGCCGGCTCCGCAATTTGAAAGCCAGGTGGATTCCGCTTTTGTCACCGGCATCGCCACGCTGGGCGACCGCATGCTCATCATGATGGACATCGAATCCTTGCTGAGCAGCGCCGAAATGGGCCTGGTGGCCCAGGTCGCGCAGTAATCGGCCACGCCAGCACCACGCAGTTGCCGGGTTGGGCTGAAGGGCCTTATGCCGTCCGAAACGGGCTGCGCGCCTGCAGGTGGTCCAGATAGTCTTCCACGCCAGCGCCCTCGCGTGCAAGAAAGCGTTCCACCGCATCGGCAAATGCCGGGTGTGCCAGCCAGTGCAGGCTGGTGGCCTGCACGGGCAGCAGGGCACGGGCCATCTTGTGTTCGCCTTGCGCGCCGCCCTCAAAGCGCTGCACGCCATGCGCGATGCACCAGGCCAGCGGCTGGTAGTAGCAGGCCTCGAAATGCAGGCAGTCCACGCGTTCCAGCGCGCCCCAGTAGCGGCCGTACGCGGTGCGCGGTGGGTTTTTTGAATGATTTATGTCAGTAGCGCCTGTGCGATAAGCGTCAATAGCTATCAAACTACTAGCAATTTGCCGACCCTCGCGCTCGGCAATGAACAGCAGCCAATGCTCTGGCATGCGGTCGGCCATCTGCTGGAAGAACGCCCGTGTGAGGTAGGGCGGGTTGCCATGCTCCAGATAGGTGCGTTCGTAGCAGCGGTAGAAAAAATCCCAGTCGGCAGCCGTAATGTCGGCCCCCAGCGCCCAGCGGAATGTGACACCAGCCTCGGCCACACGCCGGCGTTCCTGGCGGATCTTCTTGCGCTTTTCCTGGCTGAGATGGGCCAGAAAATCATCGAAATCACGATAGCCATGGATTTCTTCGTGCGCCAGCGCCATGCCGGGAGTTGCCCCTTCGGCGAACGGCTCGGGGATGCGACTGTCGGGCGCGGGCAGGGCCTGTGCTTCGGGGGGCGGTGAAGGCGCGCCGGTGGCCGGTGCAGAGGCGCCGTTTTGCCAATGAAACTGCACCGTGTGCCGCAGCATCAGCCCTTGCTGGGCACTGGTCAGCACATCGTCGTCGCTGGCAAACAGTACATGCAAGGACGAGATGCCCTCGTCCTCGCACCATTGGCACAGCGCCTGCACCAGCAACTGGCGCGTAGGCTCGTCGCGCGCCAGCAGCCTTGTGCCGGGTACGGGCGTGAAGGGCACGGCCACCACGGCCTTGGGGTAGTAGGGCACGCCGTGTTGCTCATACGCACTGGCCCAGGCCCAGTCGAATACGTATTCGCCATAGGAATGGTTTTTGAGGTACAGCGGACAGGCGGCCACCAGCGCATCGCCCTGCCACAGCGTCATGAAACGGGGCGTCCAGCCCGTGCTGGGAACGGCGCTGTGGCTCTGGTGCAGGGCGGCCAGGTATTCGTGGCGCATGAACGGGGTGGCGTGCGATTGCTGCGCCAGCAGGGCGTTCCAGGCGGTGGCGTCCACCTCCAGCGGCGATGCCAGTACGCGCGCGATAATGGCGCCTTCAGCCATGCTGCCTCCGTGGACCACCGCTTTGCGCGGGGCCGTGGTGGGCTGCGGTGGCGGTGTCCAACCCGGCCACAAAGGCCGATTCCAGTTTCATGATGCTCTCCATTTGCACCGCTCAGCTCAATTTTGTCGTGGGCGACATGCCCGGCAATGCGCAGAAAATCATCGCAGCGGCGCGTGAAGCCCATGCGCAGGGAGCGCGTCTGTTGCTGACGCCCGAACTGGCCATCTGTGGCTACGCGGCAGAAGACCTGTTCCTGCGCCCTGCGTTTCTGGCGGCCTGTGATGATGCCGTGAAAACCGTGGCCCGCGAGACTGCGGGGTTGAATGGCCTGGTGATCGTGCTGGGGCATCCGCAAAAGTGCCATCCGGACGACCCGGCGTTCAGCCCCTGCCTGAACGCGGCCAGCGTGCTGCGGCATGGCCAGGTCGAGCAGACCTATGCCAAGCGCGAGCTGCCCAATTACCAGGTGTTCGATGAGCGCCGCTATTTTGTCGCCGGCCACTCGCCCTGCGTTTTCGAGGTGGAGGGCGTGCGTGTCGGGGTGTTGATCTGCGAAGACGCATGGTTTCCAGCGCCTGCACGTGCTGCCGCCAACGCAGGGGCGCAAATGCTGGCAGTGATCAATGCCTCGCCCTTTCACCTGGGCAAGAGCGCCGAGCGCGAGCAGACCATGCGCGAGCGCGTGGCCGAGACCGGCCTGCCGCTGGTCTATGCCCACCTGGTGGGCGGGCAGGACGAGGTGGTTTTCGAAGGCCGCTCGTTTGCCCTGAATGCCGACGGCGCGGTGGCGGGGCGTGCCCCCGGTTTCAAGGAAAAACTGGTGTTTGCGCAGATAGATAAAGCGCAAGCAGCTATCAAAATAGAAGCAGAGGTGGTGCCCGAGCGCAGCCTGGAGGCCGACCTGTGGGACGCGCTGGTGCTGGGCGTGCGCGACTATGTGGGCAAGAACGGCTTTCCGGGCGCGTTGCTGGGTTTGTCCGGCGGCATTGATTCGGCGCTGGTGCTGGCGATTGCGGTGGATGCCCTGGGCGCCGACAAGGTGCGCACCGTGATGATGCCCTCGCCCTACACGGCGGACATCAGCTGGATCGACGCGCGCGACATGGCCGAGCGCATGGGCGTGCGCTATGGCGAAATCGCGATTGCGCCCCAGTTCGAAGCTTTCAAGTCCGCGCTGGCCAGCCAATTTGCCGGCCTGCCCGAGGACACGACCGAAGAGAACCTGCAGGCCCGCATCCGCGGCACGCTGCTGATGGCGCTGTCCAACAAGTTCGGGGCCATCGTGTTGACCACCGGCAACAAGAGCGAGATGGCCACGGGCTACTGCACGCTGTACGGCGACATGGCCGGCGGCTTTGCGCCCATCAAGGACGTGGCCAAGACCCGGGTGTTTGCCTTGGCGCGGTGGCGCAATGCCCATGACCCCTATGGCACGGGGGCCAACCCCATCCCCGAGCGCATCATCACGCGCCCGCCCAGTGCCGAGTTGCGCCCCGACCAGAAAGACCAGGACAGTTTGCCTGCCTACGAGGTGCTGGATGCGATCGTGGCGCGTTATATGGAAAATGACGAGCCGATAGCGTCCATCATTGCTGCCGGGTTCGAGCGCGCCGATGTCGAACGCGTCACCCGGCTCATCAAGCTCAACGAATACAAGCGCCGCCAGGCCCCCGTGGGCGTGCGCGTCACGCGCCGCAGCTTCGGCAAGGACTGGCGCTACCCGATTACCAGCCAATTCAGGGCCTGACGGGCATCCGCCAGCCTTACCGCCTTTTTTTATATCCTCCAGGAGCCTTCCCCATGAAAATGATCACCGCCATCATCAAGCCGTTCAAGCTCGAAGAAGTCCGCGAAGCCTTGGCCGAATGCGGTGTGACGGGTCTCACCGTGACAGAAGTGAAGGGCTTTGGCCGCCAGAAGGGCCACACCGAGCTGTATCGGGGAGCGGAATATGTGGTCGATTTTCTGCCCAAGGTGAAGGTCGAAGTGGTGGTCAAGACCGAAGATCTGGAGCGTTGCGTGGACGCCATCGTCAATGTGGCGCGCACGGGCAAAATTGGTGACGGCAAGATTTTCGTGACCGCCGTGGAGCGCGTGGTGCGCATCCGCACGGGCGACCTGGACGACGCAGCGGTCTGAACGTTTTGCCGGGCGCCTTGGCAGGGCGCAGGCTGGGGCGAGTGCCTCAGTCGCCCCCGGCTAAGCGTCAGATGACGGATCGCAGCGGCACCTGTTCCTGGCTGTGGCCGGCCGATTGCACGAGGGTGCGCAGCAGCGTATCGCTTTCGGTTGCGGTGTGCAGCAGGTCCATTTGCCATGGCCCCATGAAGCCGCTGGCCACACTGGTCTGCAAAAAGGCCAGCAGGCCATCGTAGTAGCCAGCCACATTGAGCAGCCCCACCGGCTTGTCGTGGTAGCCCAGCTGGCGCCAGGTCCACACTTCAAACAGTTCCTCAAAGGTGCCGATGCCGCCGGGCAGGGCCACAAAGGCGTCGCTGCGCTCGGCCATCATGGCTTTGCGCTCATGCATGGTTTGCACAATGTGCAACTCGTCGCACTGGCGGTTGGCCTGCTCCTTGTCGACCAGCGTTTGCGGGATCACGCCCACCACGCGGCCGCCGGCCAGGCGCGTGGCCTCGGCCACGATGCCCATGAGGCCACTGCGCCCGCCGCCATACACGAGCTGCCCCCCCTGCGATCCGATCCAATGGCCAACGGCAGTTGCCGCCTGGGCGAACGCTGCGTTTTCTCCTGGGCGGGAGCCACAGTACACACAGATCGAAAAAGCCGGTTCAGCCATGGAAAAACCTCTGAAAAAGCGCAGCAGACCAGATACCAATGCACAGCAGCAGCGACAACAGCACCGCAGCGCTGCCCATGTCCTTGGCACGCTTGGACAGGTCGTGCCACTCGGGTCCGATGCGGTCGATGGCGGTCTCGATGCCGGTGTTGAGCAGTTCAACGATCATGACGATCACCACAGATCCGGCCAGCAGCGCCACTTCCACCCAGCTGCGGCCCAGCCAGAACGACAGTGGAACCAGCACCACGGCTGCAATGGCTTCCTGGCGAAACGCCTTTTCGTTCCAGCCGGCACGCAGGCCTTCGAGCGAGTAGCCGGTGGCGTGCCAGATCCGGTTCAGCCCGGACCGCGCCTTTTGCGGGTTGGCGGGCGCGTGGGGCGATGGGTCGAGGGGTTGCATGCGGCGATTGTCGGGCGCAGATGTGTCGGGCAAGGACATCTGCGGCAAAGGCTTATTTTTTTGTGGGTTCATGGTGCATCAGGCGGGTGCCCGCCAGTGCGTCGTGCCAGAACTGTTGCTGCGGGTGAAAGCGGCTCAGCAGCGCCCACACCGCGACCCAGCCCAGCATGATCACGGTGGATTCTCCGCCCGGCAGCGAAAAGGGCGCCACGGCGGCCAGTGGCGGCAAAAACCAAAGCCAGGAGAGAATGTAGCGCAGCAGCGCACGGCGCTGGGTGAGCGGACGGCCGGCACGGTCCACCACGCGGATGTTCCAGGTCTTCATGGCCAGCGTCTGCCCCTTGGCCCAGAACCAGGTGAAGTAAATGCCAAACACCACGAACAGAAAAGCCTGCAGGGCATGCCGGTTGTCCATGGCATTGCGGGTCTGGCTCAGGGTGCCAAACAGGTAGCCAGCGATGAAGACCACGCCGAACATCAAGATGCCTTCGTACATCCAGCAGGCCATGCGGCGCACCAGGCTGGGGGCATTCAGGTTCAGGGGGGCGGAGGCCGTGGGCGCTGGCGCATCAGGCGACGACAAGGCAGGCATGCAGATTACTGGGGCGTAAGGAGGGGCACATCGGGCGCCGCGGGGGGCGCATGGTCATTGGTCGCGGGCGTGCCCGGCATCGGCGGCAGCGTGGTGGGCACGGCCACCGGCACGTTGACGGGGGCGGTCTCCACCACGGGAGCAGGGGATGGGGCGGGTGAGCCATGGGCGCCCACACCCGCCGCAGGAGCCGTCGGCAAAGGCGTCGCAACGCGCGGGGAAAGATTCTGAATGGGCGGAATTTTGGGCTGATTGGCCCGATTGGGGCTGGCTTCCGAGGCCGCCGGAACCTGTGCGAGCTTGCGCGGAGACACCGGTTTGATCGCAGTGGCTGCGCCTTGTGGCTTGGGGGCCGCGCGCGCAGCCAGTTTGCGTTTTTCTTCGTCGCTCAGTGCCTGGTAGGCCTGCCATTGGGCGAGTTTATTGTCGCGCGCCAGGCGATTGGAATCGGCGTAATTGAGTCGCGCCTGATTGCGCTGTTGGGCGCTCAGGCTGGCCCATTCCGTCATGCGGTTGTGCAGTTTTTCCTGCTCTTGTTCTGGCAGTGTCTGGAAGGTCTGGGCCAAGGCGAGCCAGCGCCTCTTTTGCACCTCGCTGAGCAGCGCCCAGCGTTCCGCCAGCGGGTACAGTGCCAGTTTCTGGGGCGTGTTCAGGACTTCCCAGCCGGGGCCCACAGGGGTGAGCCTGGACGGATCGACCGCCTTGCCGGATGCGCTCTTGCCGCTGGACTTGGGTGCCAGCGCAGCGGCTGGAAGCACGGTGCCGGGGGCCATGCGCACCTGATTGAGCACTGCCATGCCGCCTGCTGCGAACGCGCCTAAAAGCACCAAAGCCAGCACAAAGGCTGGCATGGTGGGGCGGACGTCAGGTGGACTTGCGTGCATGCAGTAAAGGCGCAGGCGATCAGTTGCTGGTGTGGGTGGTTTTCAGGAACTGTACAAAACCAGGGTCGGAGTAAGCCGCCGGGGGCAACTCGTCGGTCAGCAGCGCGGCGTCAACTTCAGCCACTTCATTGTTGCCTTGCTCGTCCTGGGCCGCATTGATCACCACCAAGCCGACCAGCAGGGCCATCACCGGGACAGCCGACACCAAGGCGCTCCACCAGCCACCGCGTTCGTTACCACCACCGAGCACTGCGGTGCTGCCAGAGTGCATGACCGCCGGCGCGGCGCGACGCACCGGTACAACCACTTTGCGCTTGGCCAGCGCCTGCATGCGTGCAGCGCGCAGCCGCTCGGAAATATCGTAGGGCAGGTCGTCCGTGCCACTGGTCAGCCGCGCGGTAACGCGGCGTGCGAAACGATCTGCCGCCAGTTCGGAGGGGAGAGTGTTTGCGGTGTTCATGGTTCGATTCCTTTTGCCTTCAGTGCCTTGCTGAGGGTCTGTACTGCACGAAAACAGTGCGTTTTGACGCTGCCTTCGGAGCAACCCATGGCGGCTGCTGTTTCTGCGACATCCATTTCTTCCCAGTAACGCATGAGAAACGCTTCCCGTTGACGTGCTGGCAACTCCTCGATTTCTTCTTCAATGCCCTTGAAGATCTGTGCACGCCGGGCCAGATCTTCCGCGCTCTCGGCCCGCTCACCATTATCCGGGCCCGCATAGGCTTCGAGCAGATCAAATTCCGTGCCATCGTCTCCCGGCCCATCGAAGTCGCTCATGCTCGAAAACAGTGCATTGCGGGTCTTCTGGCGGCGAAACCAGTCCAGCGTGCAATTCGACAGGATGCGCTGAAACAGCATGGGCAGTTCGGCCGGGGGCTTGTCTCCGTAGTGCTCGGCCAGCTTGAGCATGCTGTCCTGAACGATGTCCAGGGCCGCTTCCTCATTGCGGACGTGGTAGACCGAGCGCTTGAAGGCGCGCTTTTCTACACTTTTGAGGAATTCGGAGAGTTCTTGTTCAGTAGCCAAGAGGAGTCAGCCCGGGAGGGTCGATGCTGTCATGCGAAAAAGCGGTGCAGCACGCAGAATCTTTCAATTATCGCATTGAGCGCTGAATTTTCTGAAAATGGCTGGTTTTGCGCATGTTGCAGTGCGATAATGCACCTTGCAATTCAAAAGGCAAACGGGTCACGGTCCGGCGCGGCAATCATCCCGCCCATGGCCTTGGCCTCAAGTTCCGAGCTGGCTTCACAAGAGTCCATGCAAGGAGCACCCAAGGTTTTTCGTCAGAGAAATTCACAAAGGTTGATCGATCATGGAAATCTCCAAGGCTGAACTTACTTCGGCAGCCGCTGCCTCCCACGGCAACTCTCCCGCCTCCGGCACGCAGGACCTGATGGGTTCTGAAATCCTCGTCAAGGCGCTGCAGGCCGAGAACGTGCAGTACATCTGGGGCTACCCCGGCGGTGCAGTTCTCTATATTTACGACGCGCTCTACAAGCAGGACACCATTCAGCATGTGCTGGTGCGCCACGAGCAGGCCGCGGTCCATGCTGCCGATGGCTATGCGCGTGCCACTGGTGAGGTGGGCGTGGCGCTCGTCACGTCGGGTCCGGGCTTGACCAATGCCGTTACCGGCATCGCCACGGCCTACATGGACAGCATTCCCATGGTGATCATCTCCGGCCAGGTGCCCACGGCGGCCATCGGGCTGGATGCGTTCCAGGAATGCGATACGGTCGGTATCACCCGCCCCATCGTCAAGCACAACTTCCTCGTCAAGGACCCGCGCGATCTGGCCATGACGCTGAAAAAGGCCTTCCACATCGCCCGCACCGGCCGACCCGGCCCCGTGGTGATCGATATCCCGAAGGATGTGTCGTTCAAAAAGGTGCCTTACACCGGTTATCCCGAGAGTGTGGAAATGCGCTCGTACAACCCGGTGAGAAAGGGCCACGGCGGTCAGATCCGCAAGGCGCTGCAACTGCTGCTGGCGGCCAAGCGCCCCTATATCTACACCGGCGGCGGTGTGCTGCTGGGCAATGCCACGAATGAACTGCGCACGTTGGTCGACATGCTGGGCTACCCTGTCACCAACACGCTGATGGGCTTGGGCGCCTATCCCGCGTCGGACCGCAAGTTCCTCGGCATGCTGGGCATGCACGGCACCATCGAAGCCAACAACGCCATGCAAAACTGCGATGTGCTGCTGGCCGTGGGCGCCCGTTTTGACGATCGTGTGATCGGCAACACCAAGCATTTCGCGCAGAACGAACGCAAGATCATCCACATCGACATCGACCCGTCGAGCATCTCCAAGCGCGTCAAGGTCGATATTCCGATCGTCGGCGATGTGAAGGATGTGCTCACCGAACTGATCTCCATGATCCGCGAGAGCAGCACGCGCCCCGACGCCGGCGCACTCGCTGCCTGGTGGGACACCATTGAAGGCTGGCGCAAGCGCGACTGCCTCAAGTACAGCATGGGCAGCGGCGACGTGATCAAGCCCCAGTACGTGGTCGAGACCTTGTGGAACATGACCAAGGACGCGGACACCTTCATCACCTCCGATGTGGGCCAGCACCAGATGTGGGCGGCGCAGTATTACCGCTTTGACGAGCCGCGCCGCTGGATCAACTCCGGCGGCCTGGGCACCATGGGTGTGGGCATTCCGTACGCCATGGGCATCAAGCTGGCCAAGCCGCAGTCCGAAGTGTTCTGCATCACCGGCGAAGGCTCGGTGCAGATGAACATCCAGGAACTGTCCACCTGCCTGCAGTACAACACGCCGATCAAGATCTGCTCGCTGAACAACCGCTACCTGGGCATGGTGCGCCAGTGGCAGGAGATCGAATACTCCGGCCGCTACAGCCACAGCTACATGGACGCGCTGCCCAACTTCGTGAAGCTGGCCGAGGCCTATGGCCATGTCGGCATGTTGATCGAGCACCCCAAGGACGTGGAGCCCGCGCTGCGCGAGGCCCGCAAGCTCAAGGACCGTACCGTGTTCATGGACTTCCGCACCGACCCCACCGAGAACGTGTTCCCGATGGTGCAGGCCGGCAAGGGCATCACCGAAATGCTGCTGGGGTCGGAAGACCTTTAGGCATCAAAACGGCCTCTAGCACTTTTCTATAAAGCGCTGGTAGCTATCTTTTTTGACGAATCTATTGACTGCCAAGCCCGCGCATTACCGTGCACGGGGGAGGGCAGCGAAAAGAGGAATCTCATCATCATGAAACACATCATTGCTGTTCTGCTGGAAAACGAACCCGGTGCGCTTTCGCGCGTTGTGGGCCTTTTCTCTGCCCGGGGTTACAACATCGAATCGCTTACCGTGGCGCCCACCGAGGATGCATCGCTCTCGCGCATGACCATCCAGACCACGGGCTCCGATGACGTGATCGAGCAGATCACCAAGCACCTGAACCGCCTCATCGAGGTGGTCAAGGTGGTGGACCTGACCGAAGGCGCCTACACCGAGCGCGAGCTCATGATGGTGAAGGTGCGTGCCGTGGGCAAGGAGCGCGAGGAAATGAAGCGCATGGCCGACATTTTCCGTGGCCGCATCATTGACGTCACCGAGAAGAGCTACACGATTGAGCTCACCGGCGACCAGTCCAAGAACGACGCATTCCTGCAGGCTATCGACCGCACGGCGATCCTGGAAACCGTGCGCACCGGTGCCAGCGGCATCGGCCGCGGCGAGCGCATCCTGCGCGTGTAAGACAATTCCCTGTTTTTTGTTCAACCCCCCAACAACGTATTTCAACCGGAGCGACCCATGAAAGTTTTCTACGACAAAGACTGTGACCTGAGCCTGATCAAGGGCAAGACCGTTGCCATCATCGGCTATGGCTCGCAGGGCCATGCCCATGCACAAAACCTGAACGACAGCGGCGTGAAGGTCGTGGTCGGCCTGCGCAAGGGCGGTGCATCGTGGGACAAGGTCGGCAAGGCCGGCCTGACGGTGATGGAAGTCAACGACGCCGTGAAGGCCGCTGACGTGGTCATGATCCTTTTGCCCGACGAAGACATCGCTGGCGTCTACAAGAACAACGTCGAGCCCCATATCAAGCAAGGCGCATCGCTGGCCTTCGCCCACGGCTTCAACGTGCACTACAACCAGGTTGTGCCCCGCGCCGACCTCGATGTGTGGATGGTGGCCCCCAAGGCCCCTGGCCACACCGTGCGCAACACCTACACCCAGGGCGGCGGCGTGCCCCACCTGGTGGCTGTGCACCAGGACAAGACGGGCAAGGCCCGTGACCTGGCACTGAGCTATGCCATGGCCAATGGTGGCGGCAAGGCCGGCATCATCGAGACCAACTTCAAGGAAGAAACCGAGACCGACCTGTTCGGCGAGCAGGCCGTGCTGTGCGGCGGCGCTGTCGAGCTGATCAAGATGGGTTACGAAACCCTGGTCGAAGCCGGTTATGCCCCAGAAATGGCCTACTTCGAGTGCCTGCACGAACTCAAGCTCATCGTGGACCTGATCTACGAAGGCGGCATTGCCAACATGAACTACTCGATCTCGAACAACGCCGAATACGGCGAGTACGTGACCGGCCCTGAAGTGATCAACGCGCAGTCGCGCGAAGCCATGCGCAATGCCCTGAAGCGCATCCAGAACGGTGAATACGCCAAGATGTTCATCCTGGAAGGCCGCACCGGCTACCCCAGCATGACGGCGCGCCGCCGCAACACGGCCGACCACTCCATCGAAAAGGTGGGCGGTCAGTTGCGCGCGATGATGCCCTGGATCGCCAAGAACAAGCTGGTCGACCAGACCCGCAACTGATTCTTCGCGCCTGAAGCGTCACGAGCATCAAGAGGCCACTTCGGTGGCCTTTTTTGTGGGCGGGCATGGTGTTGACGGGCGCTACACTGCTGCCTTCGCCTTGAACGCGTGCGGCGGTTTGCCTGCCCTGCGGGTAAGAACAAAACACTATAAATTTAAGAGCTGCTTGCGCTTGACAGGCAAGCGCTGGAGGTCTAATTGATGCATGACGGCAATGAATCCACCGAGAACCCTGGTGTGATGGTGCGCAAGCGGCGCAAGGGCATCTATATCCTGCCCAACCTGTTCACACTGGCGGCATTGTTCGGTGGGTTCTATTCCATCGTGATGGCCATGAACGGGCGTTTTGACATGGCCGCCGTGGGTGTCTTCTGTGCCATGGTGCTCGACAGCCTCGACGGGCGCGTGGCCCGCATGACCAACACGCAAAGTGCTTTTGGCGAGCAGATGGATTCACTGTCCGACATGGTGTCGTTTGGTGCGGCGCCTGCCCTGATTGCCTACGAATGGTCGCTCCGGGGGCTGGGCCGCTGGGGCTGGATTGCCGCGTTTGTCTATTGCGCGTGCGCAGCGCTGCGTCTGGCACGGTTCAACGTCAACACCAGCGTGGTGGACAAGCGCTATTTCCAGGGGTTGCCGTCGCCTGCCGCCGCCGCGCTGGTGGCGGGCTTCATCTGGCTGATGACCGAGCTGGGCGTGCATCGGGGCGAAGACGCATGGCTCACCTGGTCGCAAGTGAGCTGGGTGATGTTTGGCTTTACGCTGTATGCGGGCCTCACCATGGTGACCAACGTGCCGTTCTACAGCTTCAAGGACGTGCAAATGAAGAAAAGCGTGCCCTTTGCTGTCATCGTGCTGATTGCACTGGGCATAGCCATCATCAACATCCATCCGCCCATCGTCCTGTTTGGCGTGTTCGTGCTGTATGGCCTGAGCGGCTATGGGGTGTATGCGTGGCGCAAGGCCAAGGGGCAGCACAGCAGTGTGATCAGCATGTCGACCGATGAACCCGATGAACGGGGATTGCACCGGTGACGGCAGCAGGGCGCAGAAAACTGTGCTATATTGGAACTCATGAAGACGTTTGCACTGGCTCTACTGCTATCTCCCCACGGGCGGAGACGGTAGGCGCACGCGCACACTTTTTCCACAAAGGCCCGTATGCACCCGCAGCGGGCCTTTTTTTTTGGGCGCCAGAATTTTGACGTTGCGGGCAACCCCCACCAGTATCAGGAGAATCCAAATGGCCGACAAACTCATCATTTTTGACACCACCTTGCGCGATGGCGAGCAGTCACCCGGCGCGTCGATGACCAAGGACGAAAAGCTGCGTATTGCCCGGCAGCTCGAACGCCTGAAGGTGGACGTGATCGAAGCCGGCTTTGCTGCCAGTTCCAACGGGGATTTCGAGGCGGTGCAGGCCATCGCCAATGCCATTCGGGAGTCCACCATCTGCTCTCTGTCGCGCGCCAACGACCGCGATATCGCACGTGCTGCGGAAGCCCTTCAAGGCGCGGCCAGTGCACGAATCCACACCTTTATTGCGACGTCAGCGCTGCACATGGAAAAAAAGCTGCGCATGACGCCAGAACAGGTGCTGGAGCAGGCCAGACAGTCGGTGCGTTTTGCGCGCAATCTGGTGGGCGATATCGAATTCAGCCCGGAAGATGGTTACCGCAGCGACCCGGATTTTCTGTGCCGCGTGATCGAAGCGGTGATTGCCGAGGGCGCCACCACCATCAATGTGCCTGACACCGTGGGCTATGCGGTGCCTGAGCTGTATGGCAACTTCATCAAGAACTTGCGTGAGCGTGTGCCCAACAGCGACAAGGCCATCTGGTCGGTGCACTGCCATAACGACTTGGGCATGGCCGTGGCCAATTCGCTCGCGGGTGTGAAGATTGGAGGCGCGCGGCAGGTGGAGTGCACCATCAATGGCCTGGGCGAGCGCGCGGGAAACTGCTCGCTCGAGGAGGTGGTCATGGCGGTCAAGACGCGCCGCGACTACTATGGCCTGGATGTCGGCATCGACACCAGGCACATCGTGGCCGCGAGCCGCATGGTGAGCCAGACCACGGGCTTTGTGGTGCAGCCCAATAAGGCCGTGGTGGGCGCCAATGCATTTGCCCACGCCAGCGGCATCCACCAGGACGGCGTGCTGAAGGCGCGTGACACCTATGAAATCATGCGCGCCGAAGACGTGGGTTGGAGCGCCAACAAGATCGTTCTGGGTAAGCTCAGTGGACGCAATGCCTTCAAGCAGCGCCTGCAGGAGCTGGGTGTGCAGCTGGAAAGCGAAACGGACGTCAACAACGCGTTCGCCAAGTTCAAAGAGCTGGCTGACCGCAAGAGCGAGATTTTTGACGAAGACATCCTGGCGCTGGTGAGCGATGAAAGCGTGACCAGCGAAAAGGAACAGTTTGGGTTTGTTTCGCTTTCTCAACACAGTGAGACGGGCGAGCGGCCCCAGGCCTCGATCGTGTTCACCGTGGACGGCAAGGAGGTTCGGGGACAATCCGACGGCAATGGCCCGGTGGATGCGTCGCTCAAAGCCATCGAGTCGCACGTCCAGAGTGGTGCCGAGATGGTTTTGTACTCGGTGAACGCCATCAGCGGTTCGACCGAGAGCCAGGGGGAAGTCACTGTGCGACTGCAAAACAGCGGTCGGGTGGTGAACGGGGTTGGGTCCGATCCGGACATCGTTGTGGCGTCCGCCAAAGCCTACCTGAGCGCGCTGAATAAATTACAAAGTAAAGCTGATCGTGTGGCTGCCCAAGGTTGAGGTGTGAACCTATAATTCACGCACTTTATTGAAAAGTCGTGCAAGGTATTGATCTTGCGCGACTTTTTTCAATTCTGTACACTGCCCTTATCTATTACCGTTTGGAGCACTTTGATGCACCATCGCCGCCCCACAGCACTGAATCGTTTTTTTCAGACTTTTGGTTTATTCGTGGTGAGCGTCGCGCTGCTGTCTCCAGCCGCTCAGGCGAGCGAACGCAAGAAGGCGACTGTCAAAAAGCAGCAAGTTCAGTCCGCCACCGTCAAGCGTGCCGCAGTACCGCGTAAATCAGCAGGTGCGAGCAAGGCGGTACGTGCCACGGCGCGCACCGCCAAGGCCCCCACACGGATTGCGTATGAGCCTGCCAAGCCGACGTTTGGCCAGATGGCCGGACTGCATCAGGTCAGCGACCCCCTTGATCTGAAATCGAGTGTTGCATTCGTGATTGATCAGGACACGAATGAAGTTCTGGTCAGCAAGAACGACCATGCGGTGTTGCCCATTGCATCGCTGACCAAGCTGATGACGGGTCTCATCATCACCCAGGCACGTCTGCCGATGGACGAGCCCCTGACCATCACCCAGGATGATGTGGATACCGAAAAGGGGAGTCGTTCGCGTCTGAGTGTGGGTACCACTTTGACCCGTGGTGAATTGCTGCATCTGGCGCTGATGTCCAGTGAAAACCGTGCAGCGCACGCACTGGGTCGCACCTATCCCGGCGGACTGGATGCTTTTGTCGCCTTGATGAACAGCAAGGCACGATCAATTGGAATGACCGACACCAGCTATGTCGAGCCCACGGGGCTTTCAAGCCGCAACCAATCGAGTGCGCGCGATCTGGCCCGACTGGTGAATGTGGCCCACGGGGATCCGACGATGCGTGAGTTTTCCACCTCTCCGGGTTATGAGGTCGCGGTGGGGCAAAAGACCCTGCAATACAACAACACCAATGGACTGGTGAAAAATCCGGAGTGGAATATCGGGTTGCAGAAGACCGGTTATATCTCCGAGGCGGGCAGGTGCCTGGTGATGCAGACGCACATTGCCGGGCGCAAGCTCATCATGGTTTTTCTCGATTCGGCTGGCAAGTTCAGTCGTCTGGGGGATGCGCAGCGTGTGCGTCAGTGGGTGGAATCCTTACCAGCGCTGGGCCCGAAACTGCAGGCCGCCCGGGCAGGCTGATTGTCGACGTATTTCCCCGGCTGTCTGGCTTGCTTCACGCGTCGGGGGAGCTGACGGTCGTGTCTTTGGTGGAGAGGTAGCCCAGCGCCAGGGAAATTTCGTGGGCAGTGGCCTGCAGCTTGGGCAGCCAGCCCTCATCAAGGCGATCGGCGGGGGCGGATATGGACAGGCCTGCCACCAGCTTGCCCTGGTCATCAAAGACGCCTGCTGCCATGCAGCGCACGCCAAGCTCCAGCTCTTCATTGTCGCGGGCAACGCCATACTGGCGGGCCTTTGCCAATTCGCGCTCGAGTATCGGCAGCTGGGTGATGCTGTTGCGGGTGTGTCCTGCCAGCCCGGTGCGCGTGGCATATGCGCGCACGCGTTGTGGATCGTCGAGCGCCAGAAACAGCTTGCCGGTGGATGTGAGGTGCAAAGGAGCGCGCCCGCCGATCGCTCGCACCACTTGCATTCCAGAGCGTTCGCTGTAGGCGCGCTCGACATACACAATTTCATCGCCCTGCCGCATGCTGAGGTTCACGGGCTGCTGAATCAGCTTGTGCAGATTGCGCATGGGCGCAAGTGCCGCATCGCGCACACTCAGGCGAGCCTTGACGAGATTGCCGAGTTCCAGCAGCCTCATGCCCAAACGGTAGCTGCCCGATTCAGGTCGGTCGACGAAGCGGCCAATGGTCAGGTCGTTCAGGATGCGATGGGTGGTGGAGGGGTGCAGGCCGGTTTTTTCGCTGATTTCCTTGAGCGATATGGCTTCTTCGCGGGATGCCAGGACATCGATCAGCGTGAACATGCGTTCGAGCACCTGAACGCTGGGTTTCACGGGGACGCCTGGATCTTTTTTCTTCATGGGATGTTATGAGACGGGAATCACTGCATTTTATCTTGTGAAATGTGGCAGGCGCTAATGCGCCCCGGACGCGTGCGGAGCTGGTGGGCAGATCCATCTGTTTGCCACCCGAATTTCATGGGGAATGAACCGGGCTTTGTAGTTCATCTTCGCGCTTTCCTGGATCCAGTAACCCAGGTACACATGGGGCAGGCCCAAGGACTTGGCCTGGGCAATCTGCCACATCACGTTGTACGTGCCATAGCTGCAATGTGCGTCTGGTGCGTAGAACGTGTAGACGGCTGACAGACCATCTTCCAGGATGTCCAGGATGGACACCATCTTGAGCTGACCCGCCCCGCCCGATGCATCAAGTTCGCGGAATTCCACGAGGCGCGTGTTTACGCGGCTTTGCAGCAGGAACTGTGTGTATTGATCAACGCTGTCGTGGTCCATGCCGCCGCCCGGATGGCGGGCATTCTGGTACAGCCGGTACAGTTGGTAATGCTCGGGAATAAAACACAACCTCAATACCCTGGCCTGCAAGTGCCCATGGCGTGAAGCAGCTCTGCGTTGACTGCGATCGGGCTTGAAATCGTTCACCTTGATGCGCAAGGGCACACATGCCTGGCAACCGTCGCAGTAGGGGCGGTATGTGAACATGCCGCTGCGCCGGAACCCCTGGGTCACCAAGCCCGAATAGACATCGGTTTGAATCAGGTGGCTGGGTGTGGCGACCTGCGACCGCGCCTGCCTGTCGGGCAGATAACTGCACGGGTAGGGGGCGGTTGCATAGAACTGAAGCGTTTGCAGCGGGAGGTCGTTGAGTTGCGTCATGCCGTGAGCGCCGGGGGAAGCAGCAGTTCATTCCAGTATACGGGCTCAAAATGCCACGGAATGGGCGGCCGGGCGCTCTGGCCTTGGACATGTTGCAGGAACTCCGCGCGGGGCATTTCGCGAGCGCCGAGCGATGCCAGGTGCGATGTGTTTTGCTGGCAGTCAATCAGTTCGACGCTGTTGCGACGGCACATGCACACCAGTGCGGCCAGCGCGATCTTGGAGGCGTCCGTAGCATGGGCAAACATCGATTCGCCAAACACGGCGTGGCCGATCGCCACGCAATACAGTCCACCTGCCAGCTTTCCGTCCACCCACGTTTCGACGCTGTGCGCCATTCCTTGCGCGTGCAGCGCCTCATAGGCGACCACCATGTCGGGAACGATCCAGGTGCCGTTCTGTCCGTCCCGAGGGGTGCTGGAGCATGCCCGGATGACCTTGCCAAAGGCGGAGTCGATGCGGATTTCACAGGCCGGGTTGGCCCGAAATCTCTGCAGGGTTTTTCGCAGGGAGCGATGCAGTCGGAATGCTGCCACCTCCAGCACCATGCGAGGATCCGGTGCCCACCAGAGAATCGGCTGGCCGGTGCTGAACCATGGAAATGTGCCCTGGGTGTAGGCAGCGCGTAAATGCGCTGCGTCAAGGGCCCCGCCCGCTGCCAAGAGGCCGGGAGCAGGGCTGTCTGCCCCCCATGCGGTGGAAGGATCTGGCAAAGAATCCTCTGGCTCCAGCCAGGGCAGTTGAGGGGGCATGTTGCTGTGCTTCGGGAAAGCAAGGGATTGTGGGGCAAATGACTGCACGCGGGCGAGGAGGAATAATCCATCCGCGTCACCGGCAATGCGCTCAATCGCGTTGCGCAAGCTCTGCGGGTGCGGTCTCAATAGACGGGTGGCCCTGGGTGGCACATGAAGCCGCAAGTTCACCGAGCACTGGCACCATCGCTTCAAACAAAGGCCGGCTTTCTGGGCCGTCGGAAAGGCAATGGGCTTTCAATTGGGTGAGGGTTGTCAGACCACCCTGAGGTCCTGTTGACTCGTCGCACCGTTCAATCAACTCCTCCAGCAGGCAGTCGAAAGCGCGCACCTCAATTTGTTGTATCCCTGTGGCCCGCTGTTCCCAGGTGGGGGGGTAAAACGAAGCGGCCCCAAAATCGCCCAGCAAGGCGTGGCCTCGCTCATCGTGCAGGATGTTATGGGCGTAAAGGTCTCCGTGCAGGATTCCCTGCTGGTGCAAATGGCATGCTGCAGACGCAACGTCATATGCGATACGGGTGACGGTGGCAATATCAAAAGATGCCCCGGGCGCATAGACGTCCCGCGTGCAGGACTCCAGACTGGGTGGGCCTGTCGGCGCCGATCCAAATCTGAGCCACCGTGCCGACTGAATATTGAGCCAGGGGTGGAAGCCGACGTTTCAAGGGTCGGCTGTGGATAAGTGTAGGTGCTATCCTGGTTTGCTGATCTCCTTGCTGATGTGTTGAAGGCGCTGGGCAAGCCGCGAAGGGCGTAGCCCGTAGCGGCTTGCCCTGCGCGGTGCCTGCTCAGAATGGGTCGGGCTCAGCCTGCGTTGAGGCACTCTTTCGGTCCTGTTCCCGGGCCTTGATCCGCTTCTTCGCAGCGGCCGTGCTGCGGCTGAACCGGATCGACTCGTTGCCCGTCTCCACGATGTGGCAGTGGTGCGTGAGACGGTCCAGCAGCGCGGTGGTCATCTTCGCGTCGCCGAACACGCTGGACCATTCGGCGAAGTCCAGGTTGGTCGTGATCATCACGCTGGTGTGTTCGTACAGCTTGCTCAGCAGGTGGAACAGCAGCGCCCCGCCGGCCTGGCTGAACGGCAGATAACCCAGCTCGTCCAGGATGATCAGGTCCATGCGCAGCAAGCTGGTGGCGATGCGACCGGCCTTGCCCTGCGCCTTCTCCTGCTCCAGTGCGTTAACCAGATCGACCGTGGAGTAGAACCGCACCCGCTTGCCATGGCGGGTGATGCCCGAGACGCCGATGGCAGTGGCCAGATGGGTCTTGCCCGTGCCCGGGCCGCCCACCAGCACCACGTTGTGCGCCTCGTCGGTAAAGGCAGTGCCGGCCAGCGTGGTGACGAGCTTTCGGTCCACCGGCGAGACCGAGAAGTCAAAGCCCGCCATGTCCCGGTGCACCGGGAACTTCGCCGCGTGCATCTGGTGGCTGATCGAGCGCATCGCCCGGTCCGTGCCCTCGGCCTGCAGCAGGTGCTCGATCAGCCAGCGCGAGGTCTCGATGCCCAGGCCGCCGCCATCGCCACCGCCTTGCTCGACCAGATCAGCCCAGGCACCGGCCATGCCGTGCAGGCGCAGCGCCTTGAGTTCGACCAGCACATCAGTCTTCATGGCGGGCTCCTTCGGTGGTGGCGCCCACGGCACTGTCCGCGGTGTCGGCCCGAAGGCTGTCGTAGCGGGCCGTGTTTGCCAGCGGTGGCGTTGTCACCTTCAGCCGTGTGGCCGCCGTGGGAGGTGCCGGCTGCGCGTTGAGCCGGCTCAGCACGTTGACCACATGCTCCACGCTCACCTTGCCTGGCGCACCGCTCTCCAGCGCCAGCTCGATGGCCACCAGCACCGCGTCCAGACCGGCGCCAAGCACAATCGCCAGCACTTGCGCCATCACCCGGTCGCCTCCCGGGTTACGCAATAGCCCGCGGCGCAGCCGCTGCAGTGGCTCGGGCATGTCCGCAAAGGGCGCTCCGTTTCTCAGCGCCCCGGGCTTTCTCTGCAGCAGCGGGATGTAGTGCTGCCAGTCGTACCGGGTCTCGCCCGCGTTGCTCAGACGTTCGTGGCGGGCGATGACCTCATCATCGGCCACGATGACCACGCGGCCCGGGTACAGCCGCGTGCTCACCATCTGGCCCACGCGTTCGCACGGCACCGAATACCGGTTGCGCGCCACAGACACCAGGCAGGTGCTGGAAACCCGCGCGGGTTTCTCGACGTAGCCGTCGAAGGGCAGCGGCATGGGCATGAGGTGCGCCCGCTCGTGTTCGAGCATCTCCGACACGCTGAACTGCTTGTGCTCGGGGTGGCGTACCTCGTCCCACAACGCGCGGCAGCGCTGGCCCAGCCAGGCGTTGAGTTCGGTGAAGCTGCCGAACTTGATCTGCGCCGCGTCGATCCAGATGCGTCGGCGGCTGTCCTGCACGTTCTTCTCCACCACCCCTTTCTCCCAGCCGCTGGCCACGTTGCAGAAGTCCGGGTCATAGAGGTAGTGCGCGCACATGGTGGCAAAGCGCTCGTTGACGATGCGTCCCTTGCCCTTCTTGACCTTGTCTACAGCGGTCTTCATGTTGTCGTAGATGCCCCGGCGTGCCACGCCGCCCAGCGCGGCGAACGATCGGGTGTGGGCATCGAACAGCATCTCGTGACCCTGGCTGGGGTACGCCACCAGCCAGAAGGCCCGCGAAGCACACAGCTTCATATGCGAGACCTGCACCCGGTAGTAGATGCCGCCGATCACCATGCCTTCCTCGCTCCAGTCGAACTGGAAAGCCTCTCCCAGCTCGAAGGCCAGCGGCACGAAGGCATTGACGGCCGCCCCCTGACCCTCGCTCTGGCGCCACGCCCGGATGAAGTCGGTCACCCGCGTGTAACCCCCTTCGTAGCCCGCTTGCCTGATCTCGGCGTACAGCGCCTTGGCCGTGCGCCGCTCGTGTTTGGGCCGCCGTGCATCGGCCTTCAAGGCCAGCATGAGCGCGTCATGAAACGCCGTCAGTTTGTTGGGCTGTTCGCTGCGGCGGTACCTCGGTGGGCCGTCCACCTCGCCGTGCAGCCACTTCGCCACCGTGTTGCGCGATAGCCCTGTCATGCGCGATATCTCGCGCTCCGATTTGTTCTTGCGGGCATACAAATGCCGGATCCTGCCAATCATGTCCATGGTGATCACTCCTTGTCCTCTGCTGCACAAAAAAGCAGCAGATTAAGTTGTTCACCTGGCTCAGTTTTGGGTCGGCACTACCCTCAAAAGTGGCTCAGTTTTCGGTCGGCGCCAACAAGGTGGCTTGCTGAAACGAATGCTGAACCACTCGGTCGCAGGGGACGTGACCTTGGGTCACTACGTTGGCAAAAGCGAAGCGCAACTGCGCTCTGGATGGCAGACGGTGGCTGACTTTATAGAGGCTGCAGCTCTGCAGCCAACGCCAGAAGATGCCCGCTCAGGAGAGGCGATGCCGAGGCCTGATTGACAGAAGCCATTGCTTCCGGTGACTTTCTCAGCCCAGTGTACGTTGTTGATCAACATGTTTTCATTCGCCTTGGGTGCTTGGCGCCAATCCGAATGCGTGCTGCGCAGGATAGAATGAAACTTATGTAAAAACATAATTTCTTATGCCTGATGTCCGCACTTTTTGCCTGGCTTGGTAATTCAGACCTCCGCGCCTCGGAGGATGCGTCGGGCACAGACTTCGGTCCCATCTTGATGGCGCTGGAGACCGGGGTGTATCACCGTCTAGTGCTCCTGTCAGATCACGGGCTGCAGAAAACGCAGAACTTCGTGGCGTGGCTGAGCGGCAAATTCACGGGGGCTACAGAGGTGCGGTACGCAAAACTGCGAAGCCCCACTGATTTCGAAGATATATACGTTGCAGCCAACGGAGCGGTGTCCGCGACGCTCACTTCTTCTCCTGAACTGCCGTTCACTTTTCACGTGAGCCCTGGCACCCCTGCCATGGCTGCTGTCTGGGTGCTGTTGGCGAAAGCCAAGTACGGGGCCAGTCTCATCGAATCCTCTCGTGAACACGGCGTGCGTCCTGTCGTTGTTCCATTCGACCTGGCTGCTGAGTTTCTTCCTGTTGCAAGCAAGGCGGCTGACGAGGCGCTGGCGCACCTTGTGCAGGGGTTGCCGCCTGCTGCGCCGGAGTTCGGCAACATCATCCATCGCTGCAGTGCAATGAAGCGCGTAGTCGCGATGGCGCAGAGATTGGCCCAACGGGATCTGCCCGTATTGATCCAAGGGGAGTCCGGGACCGGCAAGGAACTCTTCGCACGTGCGATCCACGCTTCCAGCAAGCGAAAAGATGCGCCCTTTGTCGCGGTCAACTGCGGGGCCATCCCTCTCGAGTTGATCGATTCCGAACTGTTTGGTCATGAGAAGGGCGCGTTCACCGGTGCCCATACAACCCGTGCTGGCTACTTTGAGTCGGCCGATGGCGGAACGCTTTTTTTGGACGAAATCGGTGAACTGCCCCTGCAGTCACAGGTTCGACTTCTGCGCGTACTCCAGGAGCATGAAGTGACGCGCCTGGGGGCCAGTAAGTCCCGAAAAATCGATGTGCGCATAGTCGCCGCTACCAACCGGGTTCTTCCGGAAGAAGTTCGGGCGGGGCGATTCAGAGAGGATGTGTTTCATCGAATCGCTGTTGGCATCTTGGCATTGCCTCCCCTGCGCGCTCGCGAAGGGGACCTCAATCTATTGGTCGACGCTTTGCTGGCGCAGATCAACCGCGAAGCAACTTCACAGCCGGGCTTCAAACATAAGACCTTGTCTGTTAGTGCAAGAAATCTTCTTCTTCGTCACGCCTGGCCGGGCAATGTGAGGGAGCTGCACAACGCGCTTTTGAGGGCATCCATCTGGGCGCCAGGAGAGGAAATAGCAGCCAAGGATATCGATGAGGTTCTCTCGCTCACATCCACCGGCACAGACGATGCCATTCTTGGAGCGTCACTTGGCGAGGGGTTCTCACTGCCTGATCTGATGGCAGATGTGGCTCGACACTACCTGGATAGAGCTATGGAGCAGAGTCGTGGCAACAAGACTGAGGCAGCGAAGCTGTTGGATCTTGGCAGTTACCAAACCCTGACGAATTGGTTGCTCAAGTACCAGCCCAAAAAAGCTGGCACGGATGGTGCATAAGCATAAGAACTTTTATGAACTGGAGACTGGGTCATGGGGTTTGCCAAATACCAAGAAGACATTGTGAGCCGAAACGTCGGCGATCTCGCGATGCGTTCCATCAAGGCGCCGGTTTCATCACCCAAGACTCCAAGCCCGAATACGAAAAATCAACCTGATCAAAGGACAAAGAAGATGAGCAGTCTCAAAAAATTCGCTGTCGCCACGCCCCGGCCTCTCCCCGTGATCGTCTTGGCTGACACAAGTGGGAGCATGGGGGAGAACGGCAAGATCGAAGCGCTAAATGCTGCGATGAAGGACATGGTCTCGACTTTCGCCAAGGAAAGTCGTTTGCGCGCCGAGATCCAAGTGGGCTTGATCACCTTCGGCGGCAAGGCTCAGATGCACCTACCGCTGGCTGCGGCACACAGCGTCGCGGGGTTTGCGGAATTGAAGGCCGAAGGGGTGACACCGATGGGTGCTGCATTTGACCTCGCCCGTCAACTGCTGGAGGACAAGGATCGCATCCCCTCTCGAGCCTACCGCCCCGTCTTGATCCTTTTGTCTGATGGGCAGCCGACCGACGACTGGGAGGTTCCCTTCAAGGCTCTCTGCGATTCCGAGCGGGCGCAAAAAGCAACCCGGCTTGCAATGGCAATTGGCCCAGATGCCGACGAAGCCATGCTGAGGGATTTTGCAAACGACGCAGAAGCGCCCATTTTCAAGGCACACAACGCCCGGGACATCCATCGTTTCTTCCGAGCGGTGACCATGAGCGTCACCACTCGCACTGCAAGCCAAAATCCAGACCTCTCAACCACCTTCGTTGTCCCGCCGCCGGATGACGACGCATTGGACCTCGACTTCCAATGAGGTTTATTGCCTGCGGCGCGAGCGTCATCGGCCCCCGACACCTAGAACTGGGCGAGCCTAACCAGGACGCGATGGCTTTATCTGGCTGGCGGGGCGGCTGGATTGCGGCCGTGGCTGACGGACTGGGATCTCGAGCACGTAGTGATCTGGGGGCACGTAATGCCTGCCAGATTTCCCGACAGATTTTGCGCGCCGCATCGAGCAGCTTCAATCTGCCTACAACGCTGCCATTGATTCATCAGCAATGGCTCGAAGCCATTGAGCCGACAACCCCAAGAGACGCTGCAACAACGCTGTTGTTCGGTCGCGTGACAGCTGAGGGCGATTTCCATGCAGCTCAACTGGGTGACGGTTTGCTGCTTGTGAGATGCGCTGGCCAGTTTCGTCGCGTCACACCAGACCGAACAGCCTATAGCAATCAGACGTGGGCACTTGAGTCCAATCACGTGCAGGACAAATGGAGCACCACATTCGGTCGACTCACCGAGCCAGGTGATGGTGTTGTCCTGATGACAGATGGCGTGGCCGATGATCTCGAGCCAGCCCAACTCGCAGAGTTCTTTGATGCGCTTTATCAAGACCTAAGCACTCGGAATCGTCGCCGAGGCAGACGCTGGCTGCAGTCTGAATTGAGCGACTGGGCGACCCCCTTGCACAGCGACGACAAGACACTGGTGACCATATTTAGGACGTCCGAATGAGCACAACAACAGCAGAAGCACCGAAGAAAAACAGGACGGTGCTAGACCAACATGGTCAGTCCTATGAGTTGACAGGTCGCATCGGCGAAGGTGGGCAGGGAATCGTCTGCACGACCAACTACCCCAACGTTCTCGTCAAAGTTGCGCGAGCAACCACAGAAGAAAAACGAGCCAGTTGGACGAACAAGATCCGCGCACTTATGCGCCAGCCACTTGAAGGTCTTCCGATAGCACATCCGTTGGCCCTCATCACGCAGCCGCAGCCCGGTTACGTGATGGAGTTGATGGATGGGTTGGCCCCAATGACTGAGCTGATGCAGGTGGCGACTGACTCCTTGATGTCTGATGACGGCCTCTCAGGCTATGTGAAGACAGGTGGCCTGCTGCGTAGGTTGAAGATGCTAGCGCGACTGGCGCGGGTGTTGGCTCAGTTGCATGGGCGTGGATTGGCCTATGGCGATCTCTCCCCTGCAAATGTCTTCGCATCGCAATCACTAGAGTACGCCGAAGTCTGGTTAATCGATGCCGACAACGTTGCGAGTCAGTCGCGTGATGGTCAGCAAGGCGTCTTCACTCCTGATTACGGTGCACCCGAGATTCTCCGGGGGGAGACTGGCATCAATACGCTGACAGACAGTTGGAGTTTTGCGGTCATGGCATATCGCATCCTCACGCTGGTTCACCCACTCAAGGGAGACGTTGTCCTTGAAGGTGAGCCGGAGCGTGAAGAGGCGGCTCTCCGTGGCGAACTCCCTTGGGTAGATCACCCAGTTGATCGCAGCAATGCCTTGTCGATTGGTCTGCCACGCGAGATCACGCTCAACGCGCCACTGCGTGCGTTGTTTGAACGATGCTTCAATGCGGGGCTGAATAGTCCAGGTGAGCGACCTAGTCTGAGTGAATGGGCTGATGCCTTCGAGGCTGCCACAGGTCATTGCGATCAATGCGAGTCCTGTGGCAGTACGTTCTTCTACACCCCAAAACAGACTTGTCCATTTTGTGATCACGCTCAGGACAAGAATCGGACGATCCTGCTGCAGGAATATCGCTATATGCCGCCCGAGCTGCTCCGGGAGGGCTTGACGGAGGATGTTCCTGAGTCGTTGATTCGCAAGGAGTGCTGGACTCGCACAGGTAAGGCCCTGGTGTTAAGCGTGAGCCCAGCCGAATTGAAAACCTTGCCCTTGGGAACGTCCTTGTACGCGGATGCGAGTCCGCTATGTACGGTTCAACTTGCCAAGGATGGGTTGTGGATAGAGCCCTCCGCCGGTGCGCGAGTTTCCTTGCAGAGAGCATCTGACGACAAAGTCGTAGCCGTTGCGCGTCGACAGCGGCTTAAATCAGAAAGTCGTTCAGGTGTGTCTTTCTGGCTCCATCTAGGGGCAGTAGAAGAAGAGCACGTCGTATGGCGTTTCAACTGGTGAGCCAACGATGAAACTCTGCGATTTTTCTCTCCTATCGAGTGAACTTGTCCAATTCTCTTGTGACGACTTGGATGCTGATTGGCAGATCGGCGAGGCAGTATCAGTGCAGGCACACGGCAATGACTATCTTCTCCGTCAGGGGGATTTCGTCTGCGTCGGCAAAGTAGTCGGAAGCCAAGATCGAACTGCGATTCGGGTGCAGCGTGGCTTGACACTGTGGGTCTTAAGAAATCGACACGAAAAGGTTCTCCACCTTCAATCGTTGGATTTGGTCGAGCAGATCCAGTTGGATATGGCGATTTCTGTTGATGAGGCCATTGCGGAGCAATTGGCCAGTAGGGGTGTGATTTCCGCACCGGACGTACAGGCGGCCGTGGATTGGTTGACAGATCAATTCATCGCTGCTGATGACGCGGCGACCGCCGAAATGGATCGTGTCTTTCTTGGTCGCTTCGACAACGTTTCCGATGAAGGTTTCGTTCTGTTTGGAGCGGGGTGGCGAGGCACCGTCAAACGAGATGCGGGCGTGCTGAGACTGATGAGCGTCACACGTCTCAAGGGTACTAATGCACGTGTGGCGATGGCCGTAGGCAAGATCTCTTTCCAAGATGCCAGTGTCGCCGTTCGGCTCCAGAGTACAGAGCAGCGCGCACTCCTGGATGCTGCACTTCGCGACAACGGAAGCTACCTGCGCCTATGGCAGGAATACGGCGCGCTTGAATGGGAACAGGCAAGAGATTGCGCGCGAGAGCTTGGCTCTCTTCGGTTCAAGAACGCGGATCTCATCGAGGGTGAGCTCTGGGCATGGTTTCTAAAAGTTGATGTTGACCACCTGAAGGATTTCCGAAAACGATGGAAAACCCTGGGTTTATCAGCCACAACACAAGTAGAACTTGGTGAGAAAGAACTCGATCTTGATTCCGAAGTTGAAGACACACCGGAGAAAGGCGACCGGGCACGGCGTCGCCCAGTTCGAGGGGTATTGCGGTTTGAGAAAGACGGCGTTGTCTTGATTCCAAGCCAGGACCGGCGCTCGGAACGGCCACCAGCCAAGGGCTTCATCTACTACTCTCTATCAGGTGACGAAGCTGTACAGACCCGTCGTGCGCGTGCAAGGCAATCCATCAATGATGGACGCCGATTGCCGCAATTGAGCTACCTGCTGGAAGGGGTTGCACCGCCAAGCGCCCGACGGCGTCAACTCGATGGCTTATCCGCCTACGCCAAAGCTTGCTTTAAGGGTGCTCCAACAAAGCGCCAGATTGAGGCATTGGAGAAGGCGATAAACACACCTGATATCGCGCTTATCGTTGGTCCACCAGGAACGGGAAAGACCCAGGTCATTGCTGCTTTGCAGCGTCGCCTTGCCGAAACACTAGGTGAAAACTCGCTGCAGCACCAAGTGCTGATCAGTAGTTACCAGCACGACGCCGTCGATAACGCCCTTAATCGTGCTGAAGTCTTTGGCTTGCCTGCTGTTCGCATTGGCGGCCGAGGGCGTCGTGACGAAGGCGGCGTCGACCCCGTTGGTGTTTGGTGTGAACGCAAACGAAAGGAAATCGCCGTTCGACTCGATGCGATTCAGCTGAACGAGCCCCTGACTCAGCCCTTGAAAGAGCTTGATCGGCGGGTCACAGCATTGAGACTCGCAAGTTTGTCGGCACAGGAACGCCAAACACAGTTCGAGCAAATTGATCTTTTGTTGCACCAGTTGTTCGCTCTGGATGTTCGTCTCCCGGCCAATATTAAAGATCGGTGGGATGAGTTCCTGGCTCAGCAGAAACGAGTTGAAACCCAGCGTCAGGCCAACGAGCCCGCTGGGCTTGTGCGATTGCTCCGGGCTCTGCGCACCAGCCACATCGGCTTCTCCGATGACGGCCCGGACAGAGCTCATCAGCTTGAGCGCACTCTGCTACGTGGCGGAGTCAAACTCGAAGAGTCCGAGTGGATGTTGCTCCAGCGACTTTCAACGGTTGCCGACGCTACGGAGGCAGACCTATCTGAATTGGCTGCCTTTAAGCGGGCCATGCTGGATCGACTGAGCCCCGACTACAGGCCCCCGCAGCTGAAGCAGGCGTTGAGTGGAGAAGCACTTGGTCTCTTGGCCGATATCGAGTGCGCAATCGCCGCGCCTTTGCGCCAATCACGCCGTGGCATCTCTGCGGTAGTGGCCTCGTACCACGCGGCGCTTGCCCAGTCCCCCAATGAGGCAGCGAGAGCGGTCCGCGAGTACGCCAGCATTGTCGGTGCGACATGCCAACAGTCAGCTGGTAAGGCGATGAGCAGTTTGAAGGAGTTGAGCGATCTAGATGCATCAGAAGGAATTGAGTTCGACACGGTTGTCATTGACGAAGCGGCGAGAGCAAACCCTCTCGATCTCTTCGTTCCCATGGCGATGGCGCGGCGTCGCATCATCCTAGTTGGCGACCATCGACAGCTACCTCACCTTGTTCAGCGAGAGTTGGAAGATGAACTCATTTCCAGGCAAAGCCTGACTGAGGCTCAAGCAAAGGCGTATGAGCAGAGTCTTTTTGAGCGGTTGGTGAAACAGCTTAGGGAGCAGGAGAAAGTTGACAACATCAAGCGCGTCGTGATGCTCGATACGCAGTACAGAATGCATCCGACTCTGGGTGACTTCATCAGCAAGCAGTTTTATGAATCTGTGGGACTGGACGTTTTGCACTCAGGGCGACCCGCACAGGATTTCGCCCACACGATTCCTGGCTACCAAGGCAAATGTGCTGCTTGGTTGGATGTGCCTCTGCAGGACGGGAAAGAAAAATTTCTAAAACCCGGCTATGAAAGACGATCTGAGGCAATTGCTATTGCAAAAGAAGTCAAGCGGATAACAGATTCTTGTGGACCGACATTGAGTATTGGCGTCATTAGTTTTTACCGCGCTCAATGTGACCTAATTCTTGACGCTTTCGCCGACCAAGGCCTTGCCGAGGAGGAGGACGGTGAAATCCGGATCGCAAGATCCTACCGGCAAACTGAGTCAGGTGATGAGCGCCTGCGCGTTGGCACGGTCGACGCTTTCCAAGGCAAAGAGTTTGATCTCGTCTTCCTGTCGATCGTGCGAGCTAACGACTCAACCGTTTCCGATCAAAAGGACGGGAGTGAGCGTGAACGATTGCTAAATGGTAAGTACGGCCACTTGCGCCTGGCAAACCGCTTAAATGTGGCGATGAGCCGCCAGAGAAAGCTCCTTGTTGCCGTTGGTGACAAAGGCATGGCTGAATGTCCTGAGTCCGAGGAAGCCGTCCCAGCTCTGAATGCTTTCCTAAAGCTTTGCAGGGAGGATATGGCAAATGGTCGCTGATCGCTATCTCCGCTTTGATGCGCGTCGTCCCCCTGGTGGGCGTTCGTTTCTGTGGCCTGTTCGAGTTTGGAAGGTTCTCTATCCAACAAAGCGTGTACTGAAGCTGAATCTGTTCCAGCAGGCGATCCTTGGACTTGCACGGGCTCGATGCCAGGACAGCTCGGAAATGGCGGCACTGCTGGGGCTGGACCGGGAGCTCGTGGTGTTCATCATTGCCACACAGCTGATCCCCAACGGCTGGATGACTACCTTAGGTGCCGTTACTACTCAAGGTGAGCGTGTTCTCGAAGAGACTCAGGACGCCAGCGAGGAAGTCCGAATGGGATACGCGTATCAGGACGCGATCTCAGGCAACTGGTTGCCGAGATTCACTGAAGAACTTCCTGAAATTGAAGCGAGGCGAATCGATGAACGTGGTTATCCGATATTCCTGCGTGATCTGGATTCCGGAAAGGAAGATCGACCGTTCCGCCTAAATCATTTCCGGGAAGGTGCATTGGACATGGGGGCGCTATTTGATGCGTTCGAGCGCTATCGGACGGATCACGACCACGCCAAGCAGCGTGATGATGAACTTCCGACACGTGTCCGCATTGAGAGCCTGAGCTTTGTCGAGGATTCGGGGCAGCCGATGTGGTTGTGGACGTGGATCTTTCCAGACGAGGCCGGGCCACAACCCTGGCTGGTTGCCGACCCTTTCGGTCTTCAGCAGGCGGCATCATGGTTGCGCAAGCCATTGCAGGAAGTCCTGCCTCGTAACGAGGGTCTGGCACGCTACATCGCTGACGCAGTGGGTGAGACGCGATCGAATGAATTGTCGGCAGAGGAGTGGCTGCGGTCTCTTGAGAACCAGATCGATTTAACTGTGCTGGCAGATTACAGCTGGTCTGGCAAAGTGCCTGCTATTTCAGGGTACTTGACCAGTGTGCTGCGCAGGAACGCACTGTTGGCCTCCCAAGATAAAACTTGGCAGGAAGATTTGACCAGTTTGCTGATTGAGACTCACAACCTCGCCGAGAGTGTTTTTCAATGGTTGTTGAAGAGATTTCCAGTGGACGTCCGTAGATTGCCCGATCGGAGCCAGGACAAGAATTGGACGAAGGATCTAGCTTCGGAAATTCTACGAACACTCCCAGCGGCCCAACTCACCGATGACACAGTTAGGCGACTGGCTTCGCAGAATTTGAGAGAGATTCGGAATGCGCTTGTTCGAGGTAATAGTTCATTAAAGGCGTTGATGTTTGCCGCGCTGCTTTCCACGATTGAGCACGCCACACATCCTCTCAAGGATCTTTCCCCCCAAGTTCTTGCCTTGGATCGAATATTGGACATGGCTGACGCGAGAAATCGGAAGGCCGGTCACGCGGGCGGCGACAAGATAAGCAAAGACGAAGCAATGGAATACGCTGATTTCGTTATCGAATGGGTTCAAATTTTTAAGGGCTGGTATTGATATGGCAAAACACAATAAGGGGAACAAAGCCCCAGTGGCGCAAAACACGAATGCTACACAAAGTGCAGTCGCATCGGCATGGCAGAAAGCAACTGCTGGCATTGGCTCCCTTGCATCACTGGTGCAAAGCGATGCTTCCGTCGTGGCGCTCCCCGACCTGGACAAAGATCAGGTCAGCGAATTGGAGAAAGCCGAACCTGAGAAAAAGGTTGAGCTCGAGAAGCTGTTGGCGGCTGTCGCTGATGTCGCAAAGAGAGTTCGTGAGTTGCATGAGGATGCACAGAAGCGCACGGAAGACCTGGTTCGCAAGGAGGAAGCATTCTCTCGCCGAAGTGATGAGAACAAAAAGAGAACCGAAGAAATCCACAAACTCGATGATGAGTTGAGGCAAAGACAAGCCGAGATAAAAAAGTCTGAATCAAATCTGGCTGACAAGGAGCGGGAACTTGAAAAGCGGGAACTGGATGCGCGATCCGGTTTTGCCGCCCAAAACGTCGCAGCACTCAGTGACCTAAAAAAAGAGATCGTGGAGCTGGAGTCTAAGAAGACAGAAATTCAACTTGGCATCCTTCAAGCAGAGCAAAAAGCACGTGACGATGAGTCTGCGCGCGCCTCCGAACTGATGGGTCGGGAAGCGGATATTGCAAACAAGGAGAGAAGTCTTCAGCAGCAACAACGACGGCAAGATGCGGAGTGGAAAGAGCTAGAGCGCGAACGGACACAGATCCGTGAAGATGCACTTCGCGAGGCCAGCCAGGAAATTGCGAGATTGACGGAGGCCCGAAAACGAGCTGAGTCTCGCCTCGAAAAAGTGTACCGTGATTGGACCTTGACTGAACAAAAACTAGAACAATACCGAGAGTTCTCAGAAGCATTGGCGGGACGTTCTGCACGCGAGATTCTTGACGATTTGGCTGCTCACAAGCGTCGAGTCACTCAGTTGGAAAATCACATTGCAAATAGTCAAGATGATCAGCTGCAATCTGAGAATGAGGCACTGCGAAAACTTCGTGATGAGCAAAAGACTCAACTCGATGAGGTTCATGTGGACTTAGCTGATGCAAAAGCTCAGCTTCATCGCCTGCGTCTCGGTGTCAGCGACAAAGAGAACCTTGAAAAAGAGAAGCGTGCCCTCGAAAAGAACAATCAGATTTTGAGTGCAAGGCTGAATGACCTGGGTAAAACTGTGGATGACCTCACCCAGTCTCAGCAGTCCGAAAAGCCGTTCCCCCAGATGGCATGGATGGATTCGGCATCCAATGCAGATTGGATCAAGGATCGCAAAGCCAAGGAGCTGAGCCTGCCGGAGCAGGATGTTCCTGATCTGAAAAAATTCTCGGTTGAATTGCAGCACAGGATCGCTCAAGCGGAGGAAGGTGCAACACTTCATTTCCGTCTCGAAGATATTCAGCTGCTTATTGCCGGGTTGGCCATGAGCCAGCTTCACATCTTTCAGGGAATCAGCGGCACAGGCAAAACAAGCTTGGCGAAGGCCTTTGCAAAGGCTGTCGGGGGCATTGCACCGACATCGCCGTCCAGGCTGGCTGGCGAGACCGTGATGATCTACTGGGGCACTACAACGCTTTCGAAAAGCGCTTCTACGAGCGCGACTGCCTGCAAGGTCTCTACCGTGCGCAAACTGCCGCTTACAAGGACCGGTGCAACATCATCTTGCTGGACGAGATGAACCTATCGCGCCCGGAGCAGTATTTTGCTGAATTCCTCTCGGCGCTCGAAAAGAATGACCCAAGAGATCGACTCATCAGTTTGTCGGAGAGCCAGTTGCCGAACGCCCCAGCGCTGCTGGTCGAGGGGCGAAGGATTCGGGTTCCCCACAACGTCTGGTTTGTAGGCACTGCTAACCACGATGAAACAACGAACGAGTTCGCAGACAAAACCTACGACCGTGCTCATGTCATGACGCTTCCCCGCCACGAAGCGGGATTCAAGGTGGAGCCAAAGCCGAAGGCCAGCTTTAGCTATGGATCTTTGATGGAGCGATTCGATGATGCCGTGACACAAAACGCTGATGAGGTTTCAGAGTTGTTGGCGGAGTTGACCACGGGCCCGCTCACGAGCATCTTGCAGGATCGCTTTGACTTGGGTTGGGGCAATCGACTCGAACGTCAGGCCATGCGATTTGTCCCTGTTTACATGGCTGCCGGCGGTCGCAAAGAGGATGCTCTGGACCATTTGCTTGCCAGCAGAGTATTCAGGCGCGGGAAGGTCACTGGTAGATACGATGCGACCATTGATGATCTTGGCGCCATCGAACAAGCGCTGACCACAGTGTGGAAGGGGTGGAAATCGGAGCCTCGCCGTTCCATTGCCTTGTTGGCTGAAGACCGTCGCCGCAAGGAGCGTGAGGCATGATATTTTTGGACCGTCTTACGGGTAGCAAAATCAGCCGCCTACCCGACGCGCTTCTGCCGGGGAGGTATTGCTTGCTTGAGCCACTCGTGGTCAATGGACACAGTCGCTTGCAGCCCGGTGATCTGCTATCAGATGACGGCTCGGGCGTAATCCGGACTCAAGACACTGAATCGCAAGTGCTCGCCATCTATCAGTCTGACGACGATCAGGCGGACTCCGATTTGTCTGCAGAGGCGATTATTTCCATTGCCGGAAAAATCGCTCACGCACATGATGCAAATGTCTCACCCATGCTGCCTGCTGAGATGGCCGCCCAATGCGCGCTCGAAGAACTCGAGCGCGACTTGGCGGCGGTACTCAGAGATGGTCATCTGCATTCAATATCTGACCGCCCCCGCAGAGACCTTCGATATGACGACTTGGTTGCGCCAGTGGCGCGAGCTCGACGCCTCGCGACTTCGGCATTAAGTCACCTGGCATCACACTCTGATTGCTGGCAGCAGCGTACGCTCAGTGGTGTTCAACCGCGCAAGGTTCTTGCACGTTTCAGCGAGGACGACTATGCCATCTATGAGAACAGGCTCTACAAGCGGCTACTAGATCGCCTTGATCGACACCTTGCTAGGAGATTGGCTCGCATCCGGGGAGTCAATTCACGACTGGAGCGAGCTTTGGAGTTCCAGGACTCTGAGCAGACGCATTTTCGACTTCGCCAGGATATTTGTCGCCTTTGGGGCGAGTCATATCTTGATGACAAGACTGGGATGCAGTTGGAGGCAGGAAAGCGCGCCCTCAGCGATTTGGAGTCTCAGTTGCGTGCAATCAGAGGGTTGAAGCAAAGGGGGCTTTATTCGCTGGTGCCTCCTGCATCTGTGGTTCCTGCCCAAGTTCACCGGACAAACATTCTCAACCACGACCCGCACTATCGTCATCTGCCCCCGCTTTGGGAGAAGTTGAAAGATGATCGTGAAGACCGGCTCTTACCCCCGGAAGAGCGCTTGGCGCGGCAACTTCAATTGCAACTGGCTTACGTCAGTTACGTTGGTCTTGTGATTAGGCGGGCGCTTGAGCGGTATGGTCTGCGAAGAGTGGATGGAAATTTCATCTTCAGTTGGGCGGGACGGAGTTTCGTACTCCGACGTGATGGACATGATTGGGTCGTAACTCAGTCTCAGGGATCTATCCTGAGGATCGTACCGATTGCCTGGTTCGGCGCGTCAATAAATATCAGTGAGAGTCTGGAGCCTGGTCGTATCGTGTGTTGGCCAGGCGTGCCAACCAGTGTCGCATCGCCGCAGAGTCTTCCTGTCTCTCCGCTGGACCTTTATGTCGTGGAGAAGGTGGGGAAGTTGATCGATGAGTGGATGTTGCGGCAATTGCTCCAAGGTCATGGCCGAAAACTGGGGCCGTTGCCGACGCCGTCCAAAACGCTAACCGAGGCTTGGCCGGAACAGTTTGAATCTATTTCGTCTACCCACGTCAGGATCCTCGCGCCAGTCGATGCTCAGAAAGCAGCCGAACTGAAGGCTTCACTCAAAGGTTCAGCTAATTCGCAAGTTGAGGACGCCGTCGGGGATGCCATCGAACAGATCGCAACTCTTGCTGAGCTTTGTGGCCATCAGGCAAGATTCGTGCGGGCGCAGCAGCAGCAGGACTTCTACTGCCAATGCGGAACTTGCCAAGCAACCTGGTCGCTCAAGACAACAGGGAAAAGTCGACGCTTTTCTATACGGCCGAAGGGCGCATCTGCCATACAAGAAGAAGTCGGCTTTCTTTGGTCAGGGAGGGATTGGCTGGAGTTCGACTTGAATGCAGATCAATAGTAGCGCTTAGATCCGGACGACAGATTGACGCGAACTCACGTTTGAGGCAGCCCCAAAAATGGTGTTGGAAGAATTCGCCACCCAGGCTGTGACTGCCTATGGCAGGCACTCAGGTCTTTGATTGATCATGTGATGAGCTGTCGTCGGGTAGACAAAAAGGCTATGACAGGATCCAGCCTTGAAGGGTTAATGGCAGCGAACTGGAGGCTTTTCCGCCTGGCCGTGAACGTTTACCTGTTTGATCAGTTGATAGATGAGGTGGCCAACCATCACTTGCTACGCGGTCTGCAGCACGATTCCCAGCGATCGCTGCAGCCAGGCTGCCATGGGTCTATCGGATGCGAGCACTTGTTCGATTGACATTCGGACTTGCTGTGCTCGCTGGGTGGCGGCGGCTGCCTCGATGGCAATTCGATAGGCATCCTGCACGTCCATGCCCGTAAGTTCGTAGCCGTGGCCCAGCGACATCCAGTGCAAAGAGGCCAGCGCACATTGCATGGCGAAGTCCGGCTGGGTCTTGAGATGGTCGCGTGCGGCCCGGTTCAGGGTCTTGGGGTCGCACGGTGAGGCCCAGGCCAGGTGGGTTGCCTGCTCGAACAGTTTCAGCGTCTTGGCGGTGGCGAACCACTTGCCGGGCTCGCCGGGTGTGGATGCGATCAGGTGGTCCAGCAGCTTGTCTTTGGCCAGTTCGGGGTACTTCTTGGCGAGGGCCCGGTAGGTGGCGATCTGGGTGTTGGCCTGATTGGCGAGCAGCGCGTACTGGTTGAAGGCCTCGGCGCGGCGACCGGCCTTGAGCAGTTCTTCTTCGGCAAAGCGGGCGATGGATGTCTCGCTGGTGGTGCTGCCTGCGCGTTCACGCAGGTAGGCGATGGCTTCATCGATCTGGCCTCGTGTCGCCAGCACTTTGGCGCCCCAGACCAGGTAGGGCCAGATCGGGTGCGGGTCCATGTCCAGTAACTCCAGGAGCTGATCGTGCCGCTGGGCCTTGAACAGGGCGCTGTAGCAGAGGGTGGTGCCGGAGAAGAAGGCGTAGGTGCCGCGCTTGCGCTCTCGCAGTGCATTTTTCAGCGTCGGCAGGAGCTGGTCGGCCCAGGCGGAGGCCAGTTCCTTTGTTGCGCACAGGTCGCCCCAGTGATCACCGAGGGATTCGATGTAGGGGGGATCGTCTTCCTGGATGGCATCAAACAGGCGGTCGAGCCATTTCTGGCGAACGGGGGCGCTCACGGGCGCTTGGCTGATCAGGGGCGCCAGTTCCTGGACCGCGGCGTAGGTGGCGTTGCCCAGGGCGCCCGATGAGCTGTCGATCTGGCATAGGGCAGGGGAGAGCTTTTCCAGCAGCAAGACGGCACCTTCGGCGGCACGGGGAGGGTCGTGACGGGCCACGGCACGGATCTCGGTCAGGGCTTCGTTGATGCGGCCGAAGGCCAGCTGGGTGCCTTTCCAACCAAATGCGCCCCGGCGAAACCGGGTGCGGAAGGCCCAGGCAGTGGTTGCAGTCTTGGCGGCTGTGGTCATGGTGGGTCCGAATTGTTCTAGATGGATTGTCTTCGGTGGTGTTGGTTGCCGAAGATGATGTGCGTCGATTTCGTTATTGCGTCCCGGCGTGCCGCCGTCGGGCTCTGCGGGCTACCCCCGCGCCCCTGTGGGTCGCGGCCATTCGGCTCCGATCCCTGACGCCTCCGGCCGTCCCGGCCTGCGCGCTGCGCTTGCCATCCTCACGCCTGCAGGTTTGGTGGGGCTGGCTTGCTGATCCCTTCATCCTTGCACACCGTTCTCGCCGTCAAGGTCTGCGCGCCCTGTGGGCGCTGGCGGCCGGTCGGCCGTCTTCGAACCTGTGACCGCTGCGCTGCGGCGTGCCGGTTCCGGTCTCGGGCAATCCCGCCCGATCACTGGAGTTGGTCATGCAGCACGATCTGTTTTCTTCCCTCGATTCCTTCCTGTCGGTGCCCGCTGGTTCGGGCGGTTTGCTCATTCGCGACGTGGCTGGTCAGTACCGTCCGGCCGAGGCCGACGAGGTGCTGCTGGCGGCGCAGCAGTTGCTAGCCGCCCAGGTGCGCGGCAGCGACCTGATGGACTCACCCGCTGTGGTGAAGGACTTCCTGCGCGCCCGGCTGGGCAGCCTGCCTCATGAGGTCTTTGCCGTAGTGCATCTGGATGTGCAGAACCGCGTGCTGGACTACGTCGAGATGTTCCGGGGCACGGTGAGCCAGACATCGGTGTACCCACGTGAAGTGGTGCGCGATGCGCTCCTGAGGAACAGCTGCGCCCTGGTCCTGGTGCACAACCATCCCAGTGGTGCTGCCCGTCCATCACGGGCCGACGAAGTTCTGACCCAGACGCTCAAGCAGGCGGCGGCGCTGGTCGATGTGCGGGTGCTCGACCACTTCATCGTGGCGGGCGACGCGGTGAATTCGATGGCCGAGCTTGGCCTCGTGTAATCCCTGGGGCCTTCGGCCCCAATTTTTTGTTGTTGATCAGCGCGCTGTGCGCGGGCACAGGGGAGGGCGGAGCATGGCCGGTGTTCACCGGAAGCACAGCGACCAGCGGTCCTTTCCCGTGCCCGGGGATCGCGGTCTGGTTTCCTTCCCGCTGCGCGGGAACGAGCCCGCTGGACGAACTGACGTTCGGTCCGCTCCCGCCGCTGAGCTGTGGTCCCATCCCGCCCGCCAGATCGTCCCCCCGGTCACCCGCCAAACCCGAAGCCGGGCCGCTGGGATGACCGGAGACAGCGAACCCCTGAAGTGATCGCACCGGCTCGAACGCCGCGCCAGTCGCTGCGCTTGGTGTCACGCCGTCCGCAGAGACGCCGCCGCTCAGTTCAATCGGTCGCCTGCGCTTCGCTGGTCGCCCGAAGAGGTTCAGGCAGCGCGTGCGCCAATGGACCCACCGCACTCCCCCCACGGCGCCCCCATCCACAGGTGAGGGGGACTTGTGGGGGGATCTTTCAGCGGTGGGCCAGGTGACTGGCTCACTGTTTCGTGCTGCAAGGTTTCCCCATCCCCCACCCCTTCCCGAGGGAAGGGGCCTTGCCCACCCCCCGCCCGCCCGTGGGCGGGAGCGAGGGAGTCCGAGCGAGAGGATCAGCTTTGAGGAGCCCGGATCGGGGTCCGGCTGATCGCTCTTGCAAGGAGTTTCACCATGGCCAATGTTCAAGTCATCCAGCGCCACGCGCACCTGGCATCCGCCGTCAAGCTTGAATTCGTCAACGGGCGCGAAGGCAAAGTCGCCAAGGCGGTGTTGACCGCCATCAGCAACAGCCGCCGGGGCAGCGGTGAAGAGCGTTCCGAAGAAGCCACCGCGATCCAGTGGACGCTGTGGGCCAAGCAGGCCGAACACGCCGCCGAGTACCTGGGCAAGGGTTCGCACGTGAACATCGTCGGGCGGGTGCGCAACAACAACTACCAGGACAACGACGGCGTCGAGGTCTACGGGCTGGCGTTCACCGTGGACGAAATCGACTACCTCGACAGCAAGGCCGAGGGCGAAGCACGTCGCGCGCGTGAAGGTGCTGGTGATCCACCCGCACCAGCCCCCAGCGCACCCACCCCAGCCGCAAGGCCCGCAACGAGCGCCAAGCAGCGCACGCCTGACGCAGCACACCGGGCGGCACCCAGCCGCCCGGCTATCCCATTTCATCCCTTTGCATGCCTGAATACCGGAGCACCACCATGAACACCGTCCAAGCTTCCCGCCCCCTGGCCGCCCGTTTTGGCCAGAACACCTTCGTCATCCGCAGCGAAACCCCGCTGGCCGAAGACCAGATGCGCCGGGCCGCGCCGTCCATCTTTGCCGAGGGCAAACACGGCAGCCGTTCCGAGCGCTACACCTACATCCCGACCATTGACGTGCTGCGCGGTCTGCGGCATGAAGGCTTCGAACCCTTCATGGTGGCCCAGAGCAAGAGCCGCATTGAAGGCAAAACCGAGTTCACCAAGCACATGATCCGCATGCGCCATGCGGGCCAGGTGAACACCCGGCCCGAGGCCAACGAGATCATCCTGATCAACAGCCACGACGGCGCCAGCAGCTATCAGATGCTCGCGGGTCAGTTCAGATTCGTCTGTTGCAATGGTCTGGTGGTGGGCGACATCACCAATGACATCCGCATCCCGCACAAAGGCAACATCCAGGGCGAGGTGATTGAAGGCGCGTTCCGGGTGCTGGACGACTTCGAGGTGGTGGACGCGTCCACCGACAGCATGAAAGCCCTGCCGCTGCAGCGCGAGGAACAGCAAGCCTTTGCTACCGCCGCTTTGGCGCTGCGCTACGGCGAACGCGGGGAGGGCGAACCACCGGCCCCGGTGACCGCCGAGCAGCTGATCGAAGCCCGCCGACCGGAGGACTTTGGCAACAGCCTGTGGACCACCTTCCAGCGGGTGCAGGAGAACGCCCTGCGTGGTGGCCAGCCCGGGCGCGGAGCCAAGGGCCGGCGCATGCACACCCGCCCGGTGGCCAGCATCGACCGCAGCGTGAGCCTGAACCGGGCGCTGTGGGTGCTGGCCGAAGAGATGCGCAAGCTCAAGGCCTGAACGGGTCCAACACCACACCGCCCCAACGCTGGGCGGTGTGGTTCATCTGAAATTCCGAAACGCGCTCGCCGGCTGCTGCCGGCTCGCGCGATCCCGGCCGCGGCTTCTCACCGAAGCCACAGCCAGGCAGCCATCGCCCAGCTGATGGCCGAAGCAAGCACCGCCGTCGCGGCGTGCAGCAGCCACCCTTCCCAGGGGCGTGCACCCTTGCGTGCCAGAGCCGCAACGTCCTGCAGCGGCAGCGTCACCCGCTGCAGGGCCGGGCCGACTTCATGGTGGAACGCCACGCGCGCCGCTTCCTCCATGGCCCGGGTCTGTGTCTCCACAGTTCCCCGGGCCACTTCGTCGGCGCGGCGAGCGATGTGCTTCACCGTCTGCAGCTTCGCGTTCTCGGTGATTTCATCCATGCGCTTTGAATACGCCTCGACCTTCTCCGTCAGTTCGGTGCTGGTCCTCAGCAACTCCATGCGGCTCGCATCCAGTTGGGGCGCCAATTTCTCGACCCGATCCAGCAACGTGCCCAGATCGCCGATGGCCACGGCCATCAGCTCCTCGCGGACCGTGATCAGGTCGCTCACTGTGCCTGCCGTGCCAGCGGCACCACGTTGCTGGCGGCGCTCTCCGCCAGACCGAGCGCCGCAAAGCAGGCATCCAGCTGCGGCAACACACCAACCGCCAGCCGCCGTGTGGCCAGCTTCTGGGCCAGCGCGAGCTTTTCTGCGGTGTCGCTTGCCTTGACGATCAAAGCCTTGTAGTCGGTGTCGTCTCTGGCCAGGGAGGCGAGGTCGGCATTGCTGCCCCGGATGCGCCCGTACACCTCGTTTGGGCCTAAATAGCAGGCCACGTTCTCTGTGGCGATGGGCTGCGCTTTGAGGAAGGCCCGCAACAGGTTGAAGTGCGCCGGGACATCTGCGGCGCTGCTGACCATGTTGAACACCAGCCGCACCCTTGAACGGGACACGCCCAGCCGCGCCAGCTCGACCAGGGTGGCGATGGTGTCCTGCTGCTGCTTGAGGGCTGGCACCGTGGGAACCACAAACGCATCGAAGTCCTCGTGACTGCCTTGGTATTTCTGCATCAGGCCGAGCAATTCCTCCACGTTGCTGGCCCCGATGTCCACCACCGCGCTGTCCATGGTCTGCAGGAGCTCCTGCAGCTCGCCGAACTGCCGGCCACGCATCGCATGGCCCTCGCCCTCGGCCGCGTTCAGGCTCTCCACAGAAAACAGCTCCGCGCCGTCGATACGCGGCAGCAGCAGATGCCTGGCGATGGTGGTTTTGCCCACGTTTCCCGAGAAGTTGATCACTGCGATTTTCATGACGGGTCCTTTGCGTTGAGCCTGGCGAGCGCCAGGGGGTTGGTGATTCGGCTGCTGGCGAACGCTGCGGCGATCTCTTTGCCGCTGCGCATGTCCGTTTGCACGGAAACGACTTGAGATGACTGGGGCGCGGTGGTTGAAGGTGGGGATGCGTACACCTGCGACTCAGTGAGAACAGGCGGCAATTCATCTGGACGAACACCGGATCCCGCGCCCTGTGCGCTTGAAGCTGCTTTGGTGGCCCTGGCCACTTCGCGTTGCACGGTCGCATTGCTCACGTGCACGCCGACCGCAGCCAAGGCCATGCGGATAGCCTCGAAGGTGTAGCCCAGGGCGCGCAGCTCCCGCATGTCCTGCGCAAAGCGCTTGGCCTTGCGCGAGCTTCTGCCCGGTGGATCGGTTGGAACCAGTTTCATCGTTCGGTTTCTGGTCAGGCGTTGCTCGGCTGTTCTTCAATTGCTGTTCAGTTTGTGCAGTGGCTGTTTGCCTGCTGATCACTGCTCGTGCTGTCTGTTCACGTCCTGAACGGTGCTGCTCGGTACGTGCTCATATTCAACCCGCCTGGCGCCTGTTCGCCTGCTGGATTCGGACCCAAATCCAGCGGCTTCAGAGCCTCGGTTCAGGTCAATACTGGGTTCATGGGTGAGTGCAGAGATAGGCGCGGTGGCGCCGGTTGTCTGACACGCTCACCCAGGGTGAATCGATGTCAGGAGACTCGGTATGGAAACCTCGTCAAGGGACCGCATCAGCGTGGATGTGCATGGCCTGAAGGCCGTGCTCACGGAGCGCGCCCAGGCCTACGGCTGCTCGCCTTCGCAACTTGTGCGCAAGGCGCTGACCGATGCGTTGTGCCAACCAGCGGACGTGGCCGCCGGGGAACTCGCGAAAGTTCGCGCCACAAGTTCCGTAGCCCGCGTGCGCTTGTGCCTTCGCATGCGGCCTGAGGACGCCGCAGCGACGCTGCAAGCAGCTCATAGGGCCGGGATGACCACCGGGGACTACCTGGCAGGTTTGGTGGCGGGTGTGCCAGCGCTCCTGGAGGGGGGAGGGCACGCAGAGACTGTTGCATTGCTCACAACAGCCACTGCCGAACTGGCCACCCTAAGCCGCAACCTTTACCAGGTGAACTCAATGCTGCGCCGAGGCGAAGCCGAGCTTCCCCTGCCGTACCGCTCGATGCTCGATGCCCTGGCGCGCGATGTGCGCCAACACCTCGACCTCGCTTCCATCGCCCTGGCAGATCTGCAGCCAAGCCGACCCTCCAACGGAAAGCCCGCAGGCCGCAACCAGCCCAACACCCGAAGGAGCCACCCATGAAAGCACCATCCGGCAATCGGCGCACACCCTCACGAGCGAACGTGCAAGGTCACGCGTACGGCGCCAATACCCCACACGGCCCAGAGCTCGACGGCGTCCTCATCACCTGGGGCGACCGCCTTTTCTACCCGGGGAACTGCATCGTCCAGGTCCGGCCCCAGCCCCGGCTGGATGCGCAGGGCTCGCAGGGTTCACAACACAGGGCCGCAGCCATCCGCCAGCGCATCGAAGCCACCGTGGTGCGGCGCGCGCCGCAGGTGATGGTCAAGGTCACTGGGGGAGGGCGGAGCATGGCGGCCATTGCGGCGCACTTTCGTTACATCAGCAAAAACGGGCGGCTGGAGATTGAAGACCAGCGCGGCGAGACGCTGCGCGGCAAAGATGGCCTGTACGGCCTGGCCGACGAGTGGCGCGTCGGCGGTTCGCGCATTCCTGAAGATGCCGGGCCTGGCCAGCGGCGGGAGGCCTTCAACATCATGCTGTCGATGCCGCGCGGCACCGACCCGCTGATCGTGCAGAAAGCGGCGCGGGAGTTCGCGCAGACCGAGCTGGCCGATCACCGGTACGTGATGGTGCTGCACGACCACCAGGCCAACCCGCATGTGCACATCAGCGTGCGTACCGAGTCGATGCTGGGCAAGCGCCTCAACCCGCGCAAAAGCGACCTGTGTTGGCGCCGACCGAAAACTGAGCCACTTTTGAGGGTAGTGCCGACCCAAAACTGAGCCAGGTGAACAACTTAATCTGCTGCTTTTTTGTGCAGCAGAGGACAAGGAGTGATCACCATGGACATGATTGGCAGGATCCGGCATTTGTATGCCCGCAAGAACAAATCGGAGCGCGAGATATCGCGCATGACAGGGCTATCGCGCAACACGGTGGCGAAGTGGCTGCACGGCGAGGTGGACGGCCCACCGAGGTACCGCCGCAGCGAACAGCCCAACAAACTGACGGCGTTTCATGACGCGCTCATGCTGGCCTTGAAGGCCGATGCACGGCGGCCCAAACACGAGCGGCGCACGGCCAAGGCGCTGTACGCCGAGATCAGGCAAGCGGGCTACGAAGGGGGTTACACGCGGGTGACCGACTTCATCCGGGCGTGGCGCCAGAGCGAGGGTCAGGGGGCGGCCGTCAATGCCTTCGTGCCGCTGGCCTTCGAGCTGGGAGAGGCTTTCCAGTTCGACTGGAGCGAGGAAGGCATGGTGATCGGCGGCATCTACTACCGGGTGCAGGTCTCGCATATGAAGCTGTGTGCTTCGCGGGCCTTCTGGCTGGTGGCGTACCCCAGCCAGGGTCACGAGATGCTGTTCGATGCCCACACCCGATCGTTCGCCGCGCTGGGCGGCGTGGCACGCCGGGGCATCTACGACAACATGAAGACCGCTGTAGACAAGGTCAAGAAGGGCAAGGGACGCATCGTCAACGAGCGCTTTGCCACCATGTGCGCGCACTACCTCTATGACCCGGACTTCTGCAACGTGGCCAGCGGCTGGGAGAAAGGGGTGGTGGAGAAGAACGTGCAGGACAGCCGCCGACGCATCTGGATCGACGCGGCGCAGATCAAGTTCGGCAGCTTCACCGAACTCAACGCCTGGCTGGGCCAGCGCTGCCGCGCGTTGTGGGACGAGGTACGCCACCCCGAGCACAAGCAGTTCAGCGTGTCGGAGATGCTCGAACACGAGCGGGCGCACCTCATGCCCATGCCGCTGCCCTTCGACGGCTACGTCGAGAAACCCGCGCGGGTTTCCAGCACCTGCCTGGTGTCTGTGGCGCGCAACCGGTATTCGGTGCCGTGCGAACGCGTGGGCCAGATGGTGAGCACGCGGCTGTACCCGGGCCGCGTGGTCATCGTGGCCGATGATGAGGTCATCGCCCGCCACGAACGTCTGAGCAACGCGGGCGAGACCCGGTACGACTGGCAGCACTACATCCCGCTGCTGCAGAGAAAGCCCGGGGCGCTGAGAAACGGAGCGCCCTTTGCGGACATGCCCGAGCCACTGCAGCGGCTGCGCCGCGGGCTATTGCGTAACCCGGGAGGCGACCGGGTGATGGCGCAAGTGCTGGCGATTGTGCTTGGCGCCGGTCTGGACGCGGTGCTGGTGGCCATCGAGCTGGCGCTGGAGAGCGGTGCGCCAGGCAAGGTGAGCGTGGAGCATGTGGTCAACGTGCTGAGCCGGCTCAACGCGCAGCCGGCACCTCCCACGGCGGCCACACGGCTGAAGGTGACAACGCCACCGCTGGCAAACACGGCCCGCTACGACAGCCTTCGGGCCGACACCGCGGACAGTGCCGTGGGCGCCACCACCGAAGGAGCCCGCCATGAAGACTGATGTGCTGGTCGAACTCAAGGCGCTGCGCCTGCACGGCATGGCCGGTGCCTGGGCTGATCTGGTCGAGCAAGGCGGTGGCGATGGCGGCGGCCTGGGCATCGAGACCTCGCGCTGGCTGATCGAGCACCTGCTGCAGGCCGAGGGCACGGACCGGGCGATGCGCTCGATCAGCCACCAGATGCACGCGGCGAAGTTCCCGGTGCACCGGGACATGGCGGGCTTTGACTTCTCGGTCTCGCCGGTGGACCGAAAGCTCGTCACCACGCTGGCCGGCACTGCCTTTACCGACGAGGCGCACAACGTGGTGCTGGTGGGCGGCCCGGGCACGGGCAAGACCCATCTGGCCACTGCCATCGGCGTCTCGGGCATCACCCGCCATGGCAAGCGGGTGCGGTTCTACTCCACGGTCGATCTGGTTAACGCACTGGAGCAGGAGAAGGCGCAGGGCAAGGCCGGTCGCATCGCCACCAGCTTGCTGCGCATGGACCTGATCATCCTGGACGAGCTGGGTTATCTGCCGTTCAGCCAGGCCGGCGGGGCGCTGCTGTTCCACCTGCTGAGCAAGCTGTACGAACACACCAGCGTGATGATCACGACCAACCTGGACTTCGCCGAATGGTCCAGCGTGTTCGGCGACGCGAAGATGACCACCGCGCTGCTGGACCGTCTCACGCACCACTGCCACATCGTGGAGACGGGCAACGAGTCGATCCGGTTCAGCCGCAGCACGGCCGCTGCGAAGAAGCGGATCAAGGCCCGGGAACAGGACCGAAAGAGTGCCTCAACGCAGGCTGAGCCCGACCCATTCTGAGCAGGCACCGCGCAGGGCAAGCCGCTACGGGCTACGCCCTTCGCGGCTTGCCCAGCGCCTTCAACACATCAGCAAGGAGATCAGCAAACCAGGATAGCACCTACACTTATCCACAGCCGACCCTTGAAACGTCGGCTTCCACCCCTGGCTCAATATTCAGTCGGCACGGTGGCTCAGATTTGGATCGGCGCCGACACTGCCAAGCACAGACGGACAAACTCAGGCATGGCCAGATCTGTGTTTACACGCAACCGCATCAGATACCCGGCAAACAGGAGGCCAGCTTCTTTGGTTGTCACGATGCTGGTCTTGCCAACCAAATCGACACTACCGTTTGAACGTATGACCAACAGATCGCCAGCTGCCAAAGACAACTTTTCGATTTCCTTGTCATCGAACTGCGCGGACTTCAAATCGCGAATATCGATTCGACCATGGTCTGCAATGTTGGGAATACGCAGCACCCCTACACCGTCCGTTGAGTAGCCACACTTCTTTGAGGTGCCGTAGCGTAAATCAGTCGTGATGGCACGAATGGTGGACTTGATCCATCCAATGGGTACTCCATCAGCTGCAATGGTCGGCTGAGACTTTCTGTAGTTCTCGGTTAGAAGTCCACTGGTCGCTGCAGCCAATACCGCTTGCCGAAAGCGCTTGAGCAGCGCAGGGATGTTGTCGAGGCGGTCGTTACAGGCATTGATGCGAGTCAGCAATGCGTCGAGTTGGTCGGCGATGCGAGTTTGCTCCTGCAGCGGTGCGACACTGAATGGAAGCGTTGCTGCCGCAGCACCGGAAAGTTCCTTGAACGTTGTTCCCGTCGCGATTGCCTCCGCCTCTGGTTTCAGGTGCTTGAGTTGGTAGTAGGTGAAGCGAGGGTCGAAGCCACCCGGGAGAACAAAGCTCTTGAAACCTTGGTTGGTGGCAATCTCGTTCGCCGCAATGGCAACGTAGCCGATGGGTGCCCGACTTGAAAAAAGTACCGTACCTGCGGGCATCAAGGTCGCACCGCATGCGGCCAGTCCTTCCGGTGTCAAATCGCGAGAGCCGCATTTGATGGTTTGGCTTCGGTACCCGCTCAGGTCTGCCGGCGTGATCCAGGGAATACCTTCCCCGGGCTTCGCGAAGTTTGCCGGGTCCTTTGACGGCGGAGTGCCACCGCCAACAACTCGCGCGAAGCTGCCAATTGGCACGTTCACCCAGCCACTCGGAAGTTCACTCATCGTCGCCTCCTTCCAGCAGCAGCCCACGCCGCGCCAACCTCTCCCGTGCTTCCACCAGCGCCTCGTGCAATCGCTGTTCCAGTTCGGCCTTGGGCGGCAGCTCCGTCCAGTACTCGGCCACGGTGATGCCGTCTTTGTGCATCTGCAGCAGCTCCACCTGTTCGCGGCTGGATTCTGCGCAGAGGATGAGGCCGATAGGTGCTTCTTCTCCGGTCTGGCGTTCGTGTTTGTCCAGCCACTTCAGGTACAGCTCCATCTGGCCTTTGTGCGCGGCCTTGAAGCGGCCGAGCTTGAGCTCGATGGCGACCAGGCGGCGCAGGCGGCGGTGGAAGAACAGCAGGTCCAGGTAGAAGTCTTCGCCGTCGATGACCATGCGCTTTTGCCGTTCGACAAAGGCAAAGCCGCGGCCCAGTTCCAGGATGAATGCCTCGAGCTGGCGCAGGATGGCGGCTTCGAGGTCGGCCTCGTCGTGGCCTTGGCGCAGACCCAGGAAGTCCAGGAAGTAGGGGTCTTTGAAGATCTGGGGTGGCGTGGTCGGCAGCGCGGGGGCCTGGGCGCTGGCGATCTCCGTGCGTTCGAAGGCTTTGCGCTCGATCTGGTGGCCCAGCTCCCGCACGCTCCAGCCGTCTTGCGCGGCATGGTGGGCGTAGAACTGGCGGGCTTCCGGGGTTTTGAGGGCCACTATTGCCACCAGGTGGCTCCAGCTCAATTTTGCCGACAGTGTCGACACAATCTCGGCGTTGGGGAACGCCTCGGCAAACTTCACCATGCGGCGCAGGTTGCGGGATTCGAAGCCGCGACCGAATTCACTGGACAGTTGCTTGCCTAGCTGGTCGAGCAGCTGGGCGCCGTAGCTGGCACGTTCGCCGCCCAACACTTCGGCGTTCAGGCGGTGGCCTACGCTCCAGTACAGGCGGGTCAACTCGGCGTTGACGGCGGTCGCCAGCCTCTGGCGGCTGCTGGCGATGAGAGCGCGTAACTCTGCGTGCAGGCTGTCGGCGGGCGTGGACGTCAACTCGCTCATGCCTGTGCCTCTTGCCCGGTTTCATCGATCAACAGGTCGTCCAGCGCGGCGTCGGGGTCTTCGCCCAGTTCTTCAAGCAGGGAGCGCAGTTCGGCCATGGCGCCGCCCAGCTCGCGCTGCAGCAGCCGGGCCACCAGGGCGGGGTCGTCGCGCTGGGCTTCGGCGGTTTCGGCGCTGTCGTCCTTGAGCCAGGCCATGTCGAGGTTGTCGCCTCGGGCGGCTATCTGTTCGCGGGTGAACTTGCGCCAGCGGCCGGTTTCGCCCGTGTCCACTCGTTGGGCCAGCGCTGCGGGGCCACCTTTTGGGTCGTCGCCGAACACGTCTTCAAACTTGTCGCGCGGCTGGCTGTCTGGCGCGCCCTTTGGGGTGCGGAAGTAGTCGCGCGTGAACGGGGTGCGCTTGCCAAACTGGGGCATGTTGGCGCGCATGTCATAGACCCAGACCTCTTTGGTGTTGCCCTTGTCCTTCTCGCCCTTGGTGAAGAAAAGCACGTTGGTCTTGACGCCCTGCGCATAAAAAATGCCAGTGGGCAGGCGCAGGATGGTGTGGAGGTTGCACTTCTCCATCAAATCGCGACGAATGTCGGTGCCCACGTTGCTTTCAAAGAGCACGTTGTCGGGCAGCACCACGGCGGCACGGCCACCCGGCTTGAGGCTGCGGTAGATGTGCTGCAGGAAGGCGAACTGCTTGTTGCTGGTGAGGTAGGTGAGGTCTGTGCGGGTGGGCAGGCCGCCGCCTTTTTTGGTGCCAAAGGGCGGGTTCGAGAGGATCAGCGTGGCAGGCGGGAGCTTGCGGTAGTCCTCGCTCAGGGTGTCGCCGTAGTCCACGCCGCCTTCAATGCCGTGCAGCAGCATGTTCATCAGCGCAAGACGGTGGGTGTCTTGCACCAGCTCCATGCCGTAGAAGGTGTCGTGGCGGTAGCGGCGCTGGGCTTCTTCCTTGAGGCTGTCGAAGTCGTTGTGTTTGCGCAGGTGGTTGTTGGCGGCGATCAAGAATCCGCATGTGCCGGCCGCAGGATCCTGGATCACGTCGCCCAGCTTGGGGTTGAGCACGGTGACGATGCTGTCGATCAGGTGGCGGGGCGTGAAGTACTGGCCGGCGCCGCTCTTCTTTTCGGTGGCGTTGCGTTCCAGCAGGTTTTCGTAAAGGTCGCCCAGGTCGTCGCGCTGCACGCTGTACCAGTCGAGCGCGTCAATTTCAGTGACCAGCTTGCTCAGCGTGGCAGGTTTGGTGATGAAGGTGTTGGCGTTGGCGTAGATGGCTTGCACAGCGCCCTGGCCGTGCAAACCGTAGTCCAGCAGCATTTCCTTGTAGGTGTCGAGCCGGTCGGGCGCGGAGGCGCTGATCAGGTCGGCCCAGCGCACGCCAGGTTGCAGCAGCTTGGGCTCGCCTTTCTTGGGCGACTTGAACACGGTCAGGCGCTCTTCCTGCCCGGTCTCCTGCATCATTTTCAGGAACAGCAGGTAGGTCAGTTCGCTCAGGTACTGGTGGTAGGTGACGCCGTCGTCGCGCAGCACGTTGCAGAGCGACCAGAGCTTGGCGCCGATATCGAGCGCAGCATTGGGGTTGGACATGGGGTTCGGGTTCAGCTTTGTGCAGACTGGGGCGGCTGCGCCCACAGCGCATCGTTAAAGGCTTCCAGCACGGGCTGGAGTTGGCCATTGAAGATTTTGTCGAGGCGATTGAAGCCGCCGCCTTCGCGTTTGAAGATGAGGTCTGGGTCGTCGAGCGCAGCGCGGTCCACCAGCAGGTTGGCTTTGGTCTGGGCGGCGATGCGTTTGAGCCAGTCGCGCTGCGGGTTGGTCCAGGCAATGCCGCCGGGTGGTTTCGCCAGCAGGTTTTGCAGGGCGTGGTCCACGCGCTCGGCGTAGGGGAGCAGGGCATCCCCCACGGCGGCCTGGCGAATATAGCCAATGATGCGGGCGGCAATGTCCTTGTTGCTGAGTTCGCGCCAGGCCGTGGCGAGGCGGGCCTCGGTGTAGCCGGCCTTGTCCAGCGCCAGCACCAGTTCCTTGAGCTGCTGGCGGGTGAGGTCCCGCGGGCGGGTGAGCACGGTGAGCAGCGCGGGCAGTTCGTTGCCGTGGCTTTCGATGAAGGCTTTGAATTCCTTGAGGTAGTCCTCGGGGCGGGTGGCCTTGCCGTAGCCGCGTTCAACGTTTTTCAGCTGATCCGGGTGGTCCGAGACGTACATGCCTTGGCCGCTACCTTCGTGCTTGCGGTCGAGGATTTCGCCCAGATCGGGGTGCTGGGCAAACCACTTGGCCAGTTCGTTCAAGGGGAGGGCACGGAGCTTTTTGACAAAGTCATCAGGCGACATGCCGGCCTTGGTCTCGAAGTCCTGGGCGTCTTTGCCTTTGAGGTGGCGCTTTTTGACCTGGAACTTGGCCAGGAACTGGTCGCGCACCAGTTCGCGGGCCGCATCGTCGGCGACGGTGAGCAGTTCGCCTTCAAGCTGCGAGAAGCTGAGCTTGGGGTTGACCACCACGGGTTTCATGGCGGTCATGTTTCCAATGTTCTCGAACACGCGGACGGCGTCGATGACGCGGAAGTTGTCCTTGGCTTCGCCGTCAAAGTCGCACAGGCGGGTGGCGCGGCCGAGCATCTGGTCAAACAGGATGCGGCTGTTGACCTGGCGCAGGAAGACCAGGTTGCATATTTCCGGAACGTCGATGCCGGTGGTGAGCAGGTCCACCGTGACCGCCACGTTGGGCAGGCGCTCGTTTTTGTAGCGGCGGATGAGTTCCAGGGGCTTATCGGCGTCGCCCGTGATCTTGATGACCGCGTCGTCTTCCACCGAACCGTATTGGGTTTCGAAGGCCTTCTTGAGGACTTCAACCACCAGATCGGCGTGGCTGCTGCTGACGCAAAAGATCAGCGTCTTGCGGCGCCCGCTGGGGTCCAGCTCCTGCGCCAGGTACTGGCACACCGCTTCGTTGAACGGGCGGGTGATGACCTTGCGGTTGAAGTCCTCGACCTGGAGCTTGATTTCGTCGGGTGCCTTGAACAGATCGATCTGGTTTTTGGTGACGTCGTAGACCTTGACGTCTTCGCCCACGTGCCAGGTCATGCCGTGGGTGGACAGCTCTGTGTAGAGTTGAATGGGCGGCTCGTAGTCCACCAGGAAGCCGTCGACCACGGCCTCGCGGTAGGTGTACGAGTAGACCGGTGCGCCAAAGATTTCGGTGGTGTGCAGTGCCGGGGTGGCGGTGAGGCCGATCTTGGTGGCGTCGAAGTAGTCCAACACTCGGCGGTATTTGGAGATGTAGTCGTCAAACCCGCGAAAGGCCATTTCGGTGTCGGACATTTCGCGGTCCAGCGTGTAGCCGCGGTGGCATTCGTCGATGACGATGCAGTCGAACTGGTCCACGGTTGGGGGCGCTACGCCATCGGCTGGAAACAGCACCCGTTTCATCATGCCTTGCACGGTGGCCACCTGGACGCCCGTGTCCTCGTCGGGCATCTGTTCGTCCAGTTCCTTGATGCCGAACACGTCCGCAAAGGTCTGCAGGCGTTCCATGCGGGTGTCTTTGAAGGCGTTGGCGGCCTGGATGCCCAGCGCTGAACGATCGACCAAGAAAAGGATGCGGCGGAAGCGCTTGGCCTTGAGCAGGCGGTAGATGAGGGCGACGCAGGTTTTGGTTTTGCCGGTACCGGTGGCCATGGCCAACAAAATTTCGCGCTGGCCCTGGCTGATGCGGCGCTCGGTTTCCTGGATGGCGGTTTGCTGGTAGTGGCGCAGCGGGAAACCGTAGTTGAAGGCGGTGTTGCTCAGTTCCTGGTCTGCGCGGGCTTCGTCACGGGCGAGCAGGACCTGCAGACCCTGCGGCGAGTACCAGCCGTCCAGCGCATGGGCGAGGTTCTCCGGGCGGCGCAGGTCGCAGAACCAGATGCCGCTTTTGGTGGCCAGCTGGCGCAGGTAGGGGCGCCCGTTGGTGGCGAACACAAACGGGATGCGGAACTCGCCGCGTTCGCCCCAGTTTTCTTCGTGGAGAAAGGTCTCTGAGCTGGCGCCGAAGGTGCGGCTGTAGCGTTTGCTCTGCTGCAAAGCGGCCGATACGTCTTTGGCCTCGCGTTTGGCTTCGACCACCGCTAGAGGGGTGAGACCTTGGAACAGCACGTAGTCGGCTGAATAGCCCTCGCAGGGCCATTCAGCGATGGCGATGTTGCGGCCTCGCTCCGGGCGGGTGCCTTTGCTGTAGCGCAAGACTTCGGTGTCGGCTTCCCAGCCAGCCTGGCGCAGCTGTTCATCGACCAGTCGCCGGGTCTGGGATTCGTCCAGCACCACCTGCGAGGCGGCGGCGGTGGCAAACGACAGCAGCTGGGTCTTGTTGAACTGAGGCGCCGCCTTGACTTCGGTCTGCAGGGCTTCAAGGCGCTGGCCGAGTTGTGCCTTGGCTTCTTCGGCTTCGGTGGCGACCTGTTCCCACACCGTGCGCTCTTCGGCCAGAGTGGAGAGTTGCGACTGGGCCTGGGTCAGCTGGTTTTGAACCTGCTCGTGCTTGGATTGGTATTCGACCACCGCCTGGCGCAGCTCATCCAGCTGGCTTTTGAGTTCGGCGCCCTCGTCAGCAGGCGGCGCCGGCGGCAGGAACGGGCCGGAGCGGTACTCGGGATCTTTGAACGTGCGGTGGAACCAGAGAACCAATTGCCAGGCGAACCGAAGGGAGGTCAGGGCTTTGGCGTGGTTGCCTTCAAGCGCGTGGTTGGCGGCATTGCCCGCCACACGAATCTGGTCCAGCAGCTGTTTGATTTCCCGAGGCAGGAAACCATCGGCCTGGAGGCGCCGGATCAGGTCGTATTGGGACTCTTCAGCCGAGGTGTACAGGCCGATCCGGGCGGCGACCGTCTGGGTCAGCAGTTCGGCGAGCTGGCGAAGCTTGAGCAGACTGGTGTTGGGGTCGTCTGAAAAATAGCGCTCCGCCAAGGCACCGAGACGCCAAAGCTGCTGCTCATAGGGTTTGAGCAGATCGAAATTGGAACGCTTACTCCCTTGCATGTTCAGCCGTCGTTTTGTTGGTGAATTCTGCAGACGTTGCAAAACAGATTGCGTCTGAGTTTAGTGGACTCGGCATGGGCGCAATTGGCTGGCGGGCGTGGGGTGAATTCGCCCGGATTTCAGGCACCTTCTGGGATGCTCCGGAGCGAAGCTGCTCAATTCGATCGGGCAGCGTCCAATCAGGCGAGGACTTCTGTTCTGACGGCTGGGAACGGGGGTAGAGGCTGCTGGGATGGGTGCCATACCCAGTGGCGGGCAGGCAGGTCTGGCGCTGAGGATGGTTCCACCGGGCGCTCTTCGAGGGTGTCGCTTTCCGTTGCGATGAACAGCTCGAACGGGTCCCCCAAATCGGTGAGCACGGCGCTGGCCATGCTGGTGCCCGCACACAGGTTGTAGCTAAGGGTCTTCACAAAGCTTCGCCGACAGCTGACCAATGCCCGGACGAGGTGGGCCTCATGGGGGCTGTCCACCGGAATCCACTCCGGTGTGAAAGTGACCAGCGAAAGGGAATCGATGGTGGGAAGGCCCGAATAGCTGACGCAGAAGGTTCCAATCATGACCAGATGGATGGAGTCGAAGGCGCCCCAAAGTGCCAGCTCGCCTGCAAATCGGCGCTCCAGCTGACGGAATAAGCGCTCGTCGATGGCGAAGGCTTGATCGGGGAGATGTTTGATGACCGCTTTGAAACCGTACCTTGACGGCACGATCTCCTTGACTTCGCCGATCAGGAGCATGAGCTGGCTGGGCTTTCCGGGATGCGCCAAGGCGCTGGTCCATTCGGCGAGGCGGCGGGCATTGATGGGGTCGCGCTGCTCCACTGAAAACACTTCGGGCACATACAGGCGGTTCTGCAGTGCGCTGCCACGCGCGAACTTGTGCTTTGCGGCTGAAAACAGGTGCCGACGGACGATGGCCCAGTTTCGCTTGCCCGTGAAACCCGGGTGCCAGTGGGTCAGTTCGGCCTGGTCCCACAGGTAGTGGAGCATGGCTCGCAGACTGAGCTTCTGACCTTGGGATGAGATGTTGGGCGAGGTGCTGGCGGCGGGAGGTTGGGACGATCTGCCGGGCAGTTTGGACAGGGGGAAATCGAGCTTCAGTGCCGTTTCACCCGTGGCGGGGTTTTCCACGATGGCGGTGCCGACCAGTTGGCCCAGACCAGACAGATCGGCAGGCAGTTCATAGGAGGGGCATGAGGTTGCATGCTGACTCCCTGTATTGGGCATGCGCTTGACGATGTAGCCGTTCATCAGGCGGGCCACGTACATCTCGATGCCATCGCCGGCTGGACGACACAGGCAGCGCGGGCGTTGGTGGTTCGCGTAGGCTTCGGCGATGGCATCGGCGAAACCCGGCGCCTCTTTCACCCAGCGCCGCCCACAGATGTCGTAGATCACTGTCGCCCCGCTGCCGCTGTTCATGCTTCGCCCCTCAGCGCACGGGCGCTGCCCGCTCGCGGGTGCGCTGTTGCTCTTGCTTGGGCACCACGGCTGGTCGCTGGGACGGTGCGTTTTTGTCGTAGACCTTGACCTTGAGCGTGTGGCCGTCGCGGATGCGTTGGGCCAGCTTTTCGGTGGCGGCAGCCATGATGGCCATGCGCTGCTGGTCGGGCACGCGATTGGCCACCAGAATGGCCTCAACGGCGGCCAGTACCGCTTTGCGTCCACCGCTTCCACGGCCAGCAGGTTTGTTGCCGGGTGAGCTGCCCTGGCTGGCGTTGGTTTCCCGGCCTGGTTCGATGCGGTTGACTTGGCGCAAGTCGCGTTCAACCTTGAGGCGTTCGAGATCGGCCGGGTTGGGTTCGTAGCCCAGCGTTTTCACGCCACGAGCGGCGGCCTCCAGCCACACCAGCCGTTTGAAGTCTTCATTGCCCGACACCCGAAGGGAATGCCAGTTGCGGGCCTCGGCGACGTCCACCATGGACCGGGCCACAGACGGGCTGTTGGTTTCCGTGGCCAGTCGGAAGGTGGATTCGGTGAAAGCGACACGCGAGGTGTCGCCTTTGAACCGGTACTCGGTCAGGCCGATCTTGACGTCACCCAAGGTGACCGGTGCCCGTTTGATGAGGTAGCGGTCCAGCAAGGAGGCTTCGAGCTTGGCCACCAAGGCTGCACGCTCGGCCTGGGCATCTATGCGTGCCGTGGCCTGCGGATCGGTGGTCTCTTGCGCCATTGGCTCCTTTTGCGCCGAAGGCAGGGGGATGACGTTGGTGGGCGCCTGCTGTGAATTGGGCTCTGGGCTGGCGGTCGCCCTTGGGATGGCTTGCCCGTCGCGCTGAGGGGTTCGTGGTTCTTCGCGCTGCCATTGGCCATCCACCTTGTGTATGAACGACCTTTGGTCTCTTGCATCCAGCACCACGAAACGGTTGGCCCCGAGCTGATCGGCTTTGGCCACCATGTCCTGAAAACGGTCACTGCGGTAGGTGAGGTCGGCGAAGGGGTCGCGCAGTTCGTAGCGCTCGCCGGGCTCTGGTTCAGGCGCCTGGAACGTCCGGATGGCAACCGGGGCGCGGTTGGCGGGTTCTACCGTGCCGCCCTGGGATGTTGGGGCGTCTGGACTGGACCGGTTCACATTTCGGGTGGGGGCATTGCTGTCGTCCATGGAAACCTCCTGTGGTTGGAGCTTGCTGGCGGATGTGGCAGGGTTGCTACTGAGATGCTTGTTGAGTTACGGGCAGGGTGCGGTACACCTCAATCTCGACCCGGCGGTTGAGGCTGCGGCCCTGGGGGTTGCGGTTGTCGGCCAGGTGGTCGCCGCTGGGTTGATGGGTGGTGCGGATTCGGGTGGGGTCTACGCCGGAGGCAACCAGGTAGTCGCGAACCGCGTTGGCTCGGGCCTGAGCAATGCGGCTTTCGGCAGATGAGTCCGCCGTGCCATCGGTGCGCCCTCGCAACAGCACCAGCGGCGCGACTTTGGCTTCTTCCACCAGCGCCGAGGCTTCAGCCGTAGGGATGGACACTTGCGTGCTGTTGAAAGCGAAGTGGACGATGCGCAGGCTGTTGGCCGCGGCTTTCTCCTGTAGAGACGACAGCAGTTGTTGACGAGCCGCCATGTGGGCCAACGTGGCGGCCGTGGTCTCGGCCAGGCGGCTGGATTCGGTAGCCAGGATGCGTGTGTTTTGCAGATCGTTCTTGCAGACCTGCAACTCGACGGCCATTTGGGCGTTGACGGGTCGCTTCTGGGATTCGTCCACTGTGGGTGGCTTGGGCGGCGAGCTGCAGGCAACCAGCGTCAAGCTCAGAAGGCCGGTCCATACGAAACGATTGAAAGGGGCAGTCATGGGCGTTCTCCTGTGATTTCCACCTGAGGTCCACCTTCCTCAGCAGGCAGGGGTGGGGCTGTGGTGCTTTCATCGGCTGCGTCTTCGTCGGCGGGCTCGATCGAGCCACCTCCGTCTTGAACGGCCTTGCTCTGGTCAAAGGGGTCGATCAGGGCGTCGGCCGCTATGTCGGCTGGACCGTTCAGAACCTCGGTCGCCAACTGGATGTCGTGGGCCAGCGCTTCGCGGTCCAGGGTGTGCATCTCGGGCGGTAGTTCGTCGTCGGCGTAACACCAGCGTTGCTGGACCTTGGCCTGGTGCAGGTCCATGTTCATCCGCGGCACCGCTGGGGCAGGGCGCAGACGGGCTTGAAACACCTTGTCCCGGTGGTAGCGGATCTTTTCGCCGAGGATCGGTTTGCAGTTCTCGAAGATCACCACCAGCCGTTCGCGTCCCAACTCCTTGAACTCCTGCGGCAGCAGCAGGGCGCGGCGTTGCTCGCTTTCGTTGCGGCTGACGGTGCTGTGGCCGTGTCCGCTGAAAGAACGACTGCGCCCGCGTGAGGTGGCGCGCTCGGTGAAGTGGCCAAGCATGGCGCTGTATTCGTCGGCGTCGCGCTGTTCGCGCGGCGCATACAGAATTTGCAGGCCGTGGTTGGTGGCGAAGGTGCGGGCTTCCTTGTCGCCGTAGACCGCGTCCAGCTGCGACATGGCTTGCACCACCGTGAGCAGGCGCAGGTTGTAGCCAGCCAGGAAGGCCGCAGAGTGGGTGATGACGCCCACGCGGCCCATGGCAGTGAACTCGTCGTTGACCAGCAGGCATTGAAACCGGAGGCTCGGGTCTTGTTCGGGCAGGTGCTGGGTGTTGAGGCTGACCAGTTGCGAGAAGAACAGGTTGAGCAAGGGGCGGGCATTGGCCAGCCGGTGCGGCGGAATGCGCACATAGACCGACATGCGCTGGCGACGCAGGTCTTCGAGCCGAAAGTCGTCCGCGCTGGTGGCGGCATCGACCACCGCATCGGCAAAGATGGTGAGCGGCGCGTGAAAGGTGGCGACCACGCTGGACAGGGTGTTCTCGGAATTGCTCAGCAAGCGTTGCAGCGCATCGACGCACTCGTCGGTGAGTGGGTTGCCTTGTTCGCGGCGCTGGGTGATCTGACTGCCCAGGTGGTCTTTCAGCGGCTGGCCTTTGCCCGAAGACTGACGCAACAGCTCACCCACGGTGCGGGGCAGTTCGGGCGTTTCCAGCAGCAACAGGCCCAGGCCCAGAAACAGATTGCGCGCCTGGTCGTTGAAGAAGGCTTCGGACGAGGTGCCGCTGCCGTCGTTAGGAAAGAACACCTGGCCGATACCCAGCAGATCGCCGACCCGGTGCAGCGGGCTGGTGCGAACTGCCGTCAGCGGGTTCCAGCGGTGACTGCGGGCCTGTTCGTCGAACGGGGAGAAGGCGTAGACCGGCTGGCCGTGGGCGGCGCGGTAGCCCGCCGTGATGGCGTGGTTTTCGCCTTTGATGTCGAGCACGACCACGGAGTCGGGCCAGTTGAGCAGGTTGGGGATCACCACGCCCACACCCTTGCCGCTACGGGTTGGGGCGGACAACATCACCGACAGCTGGCCGGGCAGGGCGAGGTACCGGCCTTTGAATCGCCCGATGAGGATGCTTGGGGTGTCAGGTTTGTTGGCCGAATCCAAGAGCCCAGCTCGGGCCACTTCGCCAGCCGAGGCGAAACGCGCGTCGCCATGCAGTGCCCGGCGTGGCCGGGCCGCTGCGATGAGCGCGCCGGGCAGGATGACCAGCAAGCCAGCGCCAGACAGGGTCATGGCGGTGAACAGGCGCTGGCGCAAAACCGCTTCGCCGGAATAGAGCTGCCAGTAGGTGGTGATGCTGCTCCACCGGGCCTGCCTGGGGTCGGCTTTGCTGAGAAGGAGAAAAAGCACCCCCGAGACGTAGACCGCCGCACAGAGCAGGGCAGTGGCCACGACCGCTGCAAAGGCGCCCGCGGCAACCCGTCGGCCCACGGACCAGGCGGTGAAGGGCAAGGCCAACGCCTGGCTCATGATGGCAACCCCTCGCTCGCTACAGCGCCAGGTTCTTGGAGGGTGCTGGCGCGCAGCGGGTTGTGGCTGGCGGCGTGGTGCCTGCGGCGGGGTTCGTAGGCCACATCGGCGATGAAGCGGCCCCGTTCGTCCCGGTCGAACTGCACGATGACATCGATCACGATGCGCAGCAGGCCTTTGATCTCGTCCATGCGCAGACCGCCGCCCGCGCCACTTTCGCGGATCATCAGCGACATCTGTTCCAGCGCCAGATCGCAGCTGCCGGCGTGCACGCTGGTGATGCTGCCCGGGTGGCCCGAGGCGGCCAGTCGGATGAAAGAGAAACACTCTTCACCGCGCAGCTCGGCCAGGAAGATGCGGTCGGGCTTCATGCGCAGGCAGGCTTCGAGCAAAGACTTGGCGGTGACCCTTGCCGTGCCTTGAGCGTCCTTGCTGTAGAACAGGTGAACCACATTGGGATGGTTGGGCAAGGTCAGTTCGGCGGTGTCCTGGATGGTGATCAGGCGCTCGTGCTTCGGCACTTCTTCGACCAGCCCTTTCATGAAGGTGGTCTTGCCCGATCCAGTCTTACCACTGACCACGATGGTGCGGTGGTGGCGCACGGCCAGGCGCATGAAGTCGGCGTATCGGCCAGCGGCTTTCAAGGCCAACAGCTCGCGCTCAAAGGGCTGCAAGCCGTCGTTGTGTTCCGGGCTCTGTGCGGCGGCCTTTTCGCCTACGCGGCCGAACAAGCCGTCTTGCTCGAAGTCACTCAACCTGAGCACCACATTCGAGGGCTTGCGAATGGTGATGGACACGGTGCCGCGTGGCACAGCGGGCGGTATGGCGAACTGGATGCGCTCGCCGGTGGGCAGCGTGGCCGACAGCAGCGGGCGTTCCTGGTTGATCTGCTGGTCGCAGTAGGTGGCCAAAGCCGTGGCCAGAGACAGGCAACGCTCCTGCGTCATGGCCGGTGCGTTGACCGCTTGCCAACCGTTCACGGATTCCACCTGCAGCTCGCCGGGCCGGTTAACGCAGACCTCCAGCACGCCAGGGGCGTCCAGCTGTTCGCGCAGCGGGCGCAGGAACTCCACCACCGAGGTGGCGTCGCCGCACCAGCCGTCGAGCGGGTCTTCTTCAATGCCGGGCAGGGTGTTCATTGCCTTCACCTTTCCCGCGGCTGGAGTTCGTAGACCGAGGAAAAGTCCACGTCGCGGGCGACGTAGATGCCGACGATGCCGCCCTGGTTCTGGTACAGCAGGGGCGGGATGTTGATGGTGCTGTCCAGCACCTTCTCGGCCAGCTTGCTGGTGTTGTCGGTGGTGGATGGCAGGACGATGGTGTCGGCCTGCTGGTCTTGCGTCTGGTTCTGGATCACCAGCTTGACCGAGTCGTCGATCAGCGAGAGCAGCATGGCGGCGCCGATGCGTTCACCCCAGCGGTTGTCCACGTACCCATCAATCCCGGACTCGCCGAGCTGGCTGGTGCCTGGCGACTCGATGTCCACCGTCACGCCGTGCGGCGTTCGAACCCGGGTCCACAACACTGGGATGCGGACCATGCCGGGTCGGACCGACGATATTCGGTATTCACCGTCCAGGTGCGAGCCGCGTTCGATCAGCAGCACGCGCCCGTTGTCACCGTACACGTTGCGCTGGATCTGGCAGCCCACCAGGCCTGACGTGGCGCTGATCACCCTGGTTTTGAGGGCGCAGGTGAAGGCCGTGCCCTTGGGCAGCGTGAGGCTGCGGTCGCCCAGCGTGCTGGCGGCGACCTTGGGGGTAGCCGAGCCTTGCAGTTGACCGCCGAACAGGCCTGCAGAAGGCGCAGGCAGACCCGCGCCCGGTGAGACACCTTTCATCGAGCCCAGGGCGCCGAGGTTGGCCGTATCGCCACCTTGACCACCGGCCATCGCCGCGCTCTGGGTCAGGTTGTCGAGCAGGCTCTGCAGTTGTCTCTGGTAAGCCTGCAGGTTGCGGCCGGTGTTGGCTACCGGATCGTCCGGATTGGCCGAGGCTTCGCCAGGCCCCGTTGCGTTGGGCATGCCCGCCGAGCTGGAGTACCCGCCAGGACGAGAAGACACGATCAGCACCGGTGCATCGTCTGCAGAGTGGCCTTTGGGCGCAGCAGCCCCGCCGCTGCGTACGCCAATGGGCTCCGCCGCCTCATTGGTCGGTAGCAAAGCGGGCACTCGCGGCGCAGGTGGCGCCGTCATGTCCAGTGCGCGCGTCCCGGCGCTGGCGGCCGAGGGTTTGTCCCGCACCAGCTTGGCGTCTTCGTCCGTTGCCGGTCCGCTTGTCAGGTAGCGGTTGATGGCAAAGCCCGCAAAAAGTACCAGGGTCAGCACCATCATGCCGAGCCCCAACGCGCCCTTGCGCGACCAGTTGGCACTGCGTGTCGCCGTCACCTGGGGGATGCCGGGCTCTCCCGGCAGAGGTGTGATGGTGTTGCCGTCCGCAGGGTCTACGGTCGACGGGTTGTGGGCGTTGGTTTGGTCGTTCATGGCCTGACTCCGGTGGGGCGGTTGTCGAGAGAGGCGTTGGCTGCCTTGAGAACCCGCTGCACACCCGGAACGGTGGTCGCACCTTCTGCCGGGGCGCCATCCAGATCAAAGGCCTCGTTCCAGATGCCCACGACCGCGTTGCCCGCCCGCAGCATCAGTTGTCGGCTGACGCGGTCCACCACCAGCAGGTCGTCTTCCATGCGTGCGTTGACCAGGGTTTCACTGCCATCGCCGAGCACATGAAAGACCGCGGGCACTTCGCGGTTGCCCGGAAAGCGCAGGTAGGTGAATCGACCGTCGTCGTACACCAGGGTCGGCACGATGTCTTGCGAGCCTGATCCTTCTGCCAGCGAGTATTGGGAGTTCATCACCGTGGGGCTGGCCTGTAGTCGTTCAGCCACCACCTGTTGGGGCGTCGGCTGGGACGGCAGAGGAGGCAGGGCCGCGAGTGCCGCGAGGTCTTTCGCTGACAGACCCGAGGCGGGCTTGGGTTGCGTGGGTGCTTTGACGGTCAAGCGGTAGACCGGCTGTTGTCGATCGCCGTCGGGCAGGACCACGAAACGCAGCGCATGCGTGCGCCGGTCCGTTACCACAGCCAGGTTATTGGGTGCATCCGCGCCAGACTTGGCCTTGACGAACAGGTTGCGGCCCCCCGGTTGCGCCGCCACGCACCAGACGGCATCGACCTTGCTGCAATCGCCGCCTTGGCCTGCGGCCACCTCGGTGATCACTTCGTCTTGGGCGAGCACCACCAGGGTCACCATGCCCCGTTTGACGGGGACGGTCACCACCGCTGCTGGGTCGTAGACCACGTCGCGCAGGCGAGGGTCGGCTGACTTCGGATTCGTTTGAGCGAACAGGCTCAAAGACGCGGCGCAGGCAGCCAGTAGCGTCAAGGCAGTGCGCTTCATGGCCGTGCTCCCGCTGCCTGGGTGTTGATCTCCGGGTCTGACCGGTAGGCGGTGACCACAAAGCCGAACGGGTTCTCCAGCCGGTCGGCTTCCTTGGCGAGCACCTGGGGCTGGTACTGGTAGACGATGCTGGCCACGTGGCGGGTCGTGACGTCTGGCAGGTTGCGGTCGGTCAGCCGAACCACTTTGTCGTAGGTGACCGTGGCGTCGCTCAGGTTGCCGCTGCGCCCGGAAGCCCGCAGGCGTACCCCCACGATGTTGATGCGCCATTCCTCAGCGGCGCCGATCTTCTTTTGCAGCGCACCGTCGCCTTCGAACTGCCGGTTGTATTCGGCGAACACGCCCGGTACCGCCATGCGCGCCACCTGGTCAAAGTCGCGCTGCAGGAACATCCAGCTGTAGCTTTCTCGCGCTCGCACGAAGGCCGCCAGGTTGTGCTTGTCCAGCGCCTCCATCGCGGGAATGGTTTCCTCGCTCAGGCGCTGCTGGATGGTGGTTTCGCCGGTCACTCGGTCCACCACGATGGGAATCTCCACCACGCGGCGCAGCGGACCCTGCACGAACACGGCAGCGATCCCGATCAGCCCAAGCACCAGTCCGGCCACCGCCACGCGCCAGGCCCGGCGTTCCGAGCGTTCGAGCATCAGGGCGCGGTCGATTTCCCAGTCGCGGTTCGCGTTGAATGGCGCCGATTCGGCCTCATTTGAGGGCTCCGGCGGCCGTTTCGGCCATGCGGCGGCTTTACCTGACAACAGGATGGCACTCATGGGGTTCTCCGGTGGGACTGGGTGGCGGCGGGACTCAGGCGGGTTTACGGCAGAAAGTCCGAAACCTTGCCGGTGCGGCCCAGCATTTCGTATTGCCGTTCGCGCTCGCGAGATCGGGCGATGCGTTCTTCGCTGTCGGCCATGCCTTGCAGCATCTGCACCTGCGACATTTCGTGGGCGAGCAGGGCGTTTTCAGCGCCGATGCGGGCCTGAATTTCCTGCACCGACTTCTGATCGGTGGTGGCGTTGATCTGGGTCATCAGCGACTGGATCTGCGCAAGTCGCCCAGCCGCGGTCTGCATGGCGTCTTGCAGCAGCCCTTTTTGTTGGTAGGGCTGAGCCAGAGCGGCCTGGCACTGGGTGCGTGCGTCGCCGGTGAGGTCCATGCAGTTGTAGATCATGCTCACGTCGCGCAGCACCTTGGCCGTGGCATTGAGCCCGCTGTAGCCCGACGTGTTGACCGCGTTGAGGTAAGTGAAGGCTTCGGCCGGGATGTAGTTCTTCAACAGCGGGTTGTTGAACACGTCGCCCAGGTTCCGGATGCCGTTGATGCTCTCGATCTGGGTTTGCAGCTGTCGAATCTGCTGAATCTGGTTGTTGATCTTGGTGATGTCGTTGATGACCTGCTGCACGGTCTGGACCAGGTTGGCGACATCGATCACTGGGATGCCGGTCGCTCGCGCGTGGGTGGCGCCCAAGGTGAAGAGAACGGCAGCGGCAACTTTCAAACGGGTGTGCATGGTGAACTCCTGGGTTGGGTGGGGTGGTCAGGACCGGCCGCGTTGGGCGGCGAGTTTGTAAGCGGCAGAACGTGCAGCGCCGATACCTCGGCGGGCCATGGACGCGGCGGTGTGTGGAAGACCGGCGCCTGCCCGGATGACGCCGCCAGCGCTTGTGGCAGCGCTGGCGCTACGGGCGGATGACGCAGAACGCAGGCCCGAAACCATCATCGCGTTCTGGATCATCTGGATGCCCTGCTGAATGGCGGCACCGCCGGTGAGCGCCGAGGCCAGACTGGGCGCCTGAAAGCAGATGATGGCCATGAGCACCATGACGACGCAGTACTTCAGGCTTTCCCCGACGACGTTGAACGTCGAGCCCTGAAATCCACCGTTGACCTGGACGGTCTGCACAATCGCATCGCCCATGAACGCGCTGATCCCCAGGGCAAAAAATGCGAACCAGGTCAGTACGACGGCGTTCAACACCATCGACAACCAGCTGTCGAAAAAGCGTGCCGTGGGGCGCCAGGCCAGGCACAAGACGAACAGTGGACCTACGGCGATCACGAACGTGAGGAAGAGCTTGGCCAGCGTGACGACGAAGAGGGCGATGCAAAGAAAGACGACGTTGCCGATGGAGCAGACCACGGCAGCGAAGAGCAGGTCCAGACGCATGATTCCCGCGTCCTTCAGCAGATCGAGCACCAGTTGGCTGGCACCGTCATTGAACCGGTCCAACAGTGCGTAGGGTGAGGAGATCGTGGTGGGGTCTGCGGCTGCCGGTAGAAACGTGGTGGCCACCCCCGTAGCCAGCGCATTGGCGGTGTCGGCCACGTTCGTGATGTAGAACCCCGATTGCAGAGCAAACGCCAGCACCAGGCCAATCTTGAACACCTTCCAGAGAAAAGTGGGCACCGTCTCTGGAACCTCATTGCGCAGAACAGCCCACCCATACAGCGCTACCCATATCGTCATCGCCGTTAGTGCGATCGGTGCGATCCCGGCCATGAGCGAACCCACGACGCCGAGCACGTAAGTGCTCAAAACCGCATCGAACTGTGAGCCGACCCAGGCAAACATGGGATGTCTCCTCGGCTATTGAACAGCGCTGACAGGGAGGCTTCTTAGGCTGACGCACCTCCCCGAAATGTCGGGTTGCGCGCACTGCACCCACTGGCCTTTGACTTTCACGATCCACGCGCGGGATCGCTTTTCAACGCCGTAGGTCGAGGGCCTGCAGGTCGTGGGTCGTGCAAAGACTTCGGTGCACTCGACCAGACCCGAATTGTTCTCCAGCATCTTCCAGCCACCTCCCGCGCAGCCAGGCTTGATGGCTGGGCATGGCGAACCCAAGGCCACCGACGGGAGCGGCGGCACTTCCACCTTTTGGGTGCCATCGACCATGACACGGACTGCCTCATTGCCTTTGACGAACTGGGCCGATGCCGTGCTGAGGGCCAACGCGAAAGCGATCAGCGAAAACCATTGAACGTGGGGTTTCATGGGGTTCTCCTAGAAGTACGGGATTTACGATCCTGAACCTCGCGCAACAACTCGGGAAGCCACAGAAACGGATCGTTACCGTGCCGTTCGCGAACGGTGTCGAGCAGGGCCACGTTGTCGGTGGTGGCCGAGAGCACGGTGATGAAATCGTCCATCCCGCTGAGGTCCAGCTCGCAGATGGCGCTGCTGTGGCCTTGCTTGACGAGGAAGCGGCGCCCACCCTGCGCGCCCAGACTGCGCACGATGCCGAATTCGGCCTCGCTGAGCCCAAAGCCTTCGACATACTCCTCGCGCACCGCTTCCGGGTTGGCCAGGAAGATCTTGGTCACGCTCTGTTCGACCATGGTCCGCCCGATGGGGTGGCGCAGCACATCGGATGGGCTCTGGGTGTCGAAAATGCCCAGGCCGTTTTGCTTGCGGATGGTCTTCTGCTTCTGTTTGGCGAAGTCGCTGAAGATTTCGTGATCCAGCGCTTTCCAGAACTCAGAGATCACATAGATCAGGCGTTCTCCGTTGACCAGCTCTTCCATCACCTGCAGCAGGTAGAGCATGACCGGCGTTCGCACCTCGGGCAGGTCCAGAAACTCCGTGGTGTCAAAGGCGATCACCGACGCCGCGTCCAGGTCCGCCAACTGGTCGTTGGCTTGGTCGAACACCCAGCCCAGGGCACCGCCTTCACACCAGCGCCCGAGCCGCTCGTACAGGCTGTTTTCGCCCGACTTCGGCAGATTCTGGCGAACCGTCGAGAAGCGGCGCAGAGCGGTAGGCATGGTGGCCACCGTCTTGACGGCGTCGGCAATCGCGCGTTCATCGGCCGGCAGCAAAGGCAGAGCAGGCGTGGCGATGCAGATGCGGATCAGCTGTTCCCAGAACTGGATGCGAGCTGGCGTGGGGTCTCGCTGCAGCGGGTTCAGGTGGGTGGGCTTGCCCGCTTCAAGGGTGAAGTAGCGGCCGTTCAAGGCCCGTATCGCAATCTCGCAACCTCGGTCCAGATCGAACAGCACCAGGCGAGGCGCCGGGTTCCACTTCCGGGTGAGCGTGAGCAGGAACATCTCGAGCGTGGTCTTGCCGACGCCGGTGGAGCCGATGATGAGGGTGTTGCCCGGAAGCTTCTTGTCGGCAGAGTCTTCGCCTTCGGGGCTGCTGTGCAGGTTCAGGTAGAAGGGCTGGCCCGATGGGGTGCGCAGCAAGGCCAGCGCTTCTCCCCAGGGATTGCCGTCGCGCTTTCCCCGGGCAAAGTTGTGACCGCTGGCCAGGGCCGCGAAAGCGCGGGACGACAACTTGGCATCGCGCGGGCGCCACTGCCAGTTGCCCGGCATCTGGGCAAACCAGGCAGCATCGGCCACCAGATCAACCGGCGACATCTGGAGGCTGGACGCCTCACCCACTGCTCCAATCGCTTGTGAAGCCCGTCGCCCGGCATCGGCCAGGCTGTCTTCGCCGGGCTGACCGAACACCACCAGGCTGTAGTGGTACTCGCCCATGCAGAACTGCCCATCGCCCAGCTCGTTGAGCGCTTCGTCCATGTCGGCGATCTGGCTGGCCACCACGTCGTCGCTGGCAATCAGCTGGTCGCGCTGCAGCTCCAGCGCACGCATGGCTTCGCGCCGGGGCAGTATCGAGAAGCTCTGGGTTTCGATGAACTCGCTGTCTTCATACAGTAGCGAGTTCAGGATGCCAGGCTCCACCGCATCGGCGTATTCCTTGATGTCCACCAGGGCCGCGCAACGGCGCTGTTCGCCATGGCGAAGTTCCAGCTTGTCGCCACCGAATGACAGGCGGGTGGTGGGCAGCGTTCGGTACAGTGGCCCTGCCGCAAGGGGCACCGGCCTCCAGTTGCCGTTGACCAGGTAGCCCAGAAACTCGGCCAGTTCGGAATACCGCCTTGAACCCTGCATGCGCGCCCCCAGCAGTTGAGGGCCAAAGCCGCGCAGCACCCGGTGCACGAAAGCGGTCCGTTCTTCCATCACGCGCAGGGCTTCAGCATGCGCTGCAGCAATGGCGGTCTTTGAACGCTGGGTCGATTGCAGTGCCCGGCTGAGGCGAGAGGTATTGGGCCGGTATACGAGCGTGAGGTACAGCTCGTTGCTCATCATGGTGTGTTTGCCCAGCCTGGCTTGGTAGGCCTGTGACAGGTCGCGCGCAAAGCCAGCTTGCAGCGGGTCTTCAAGTTGATCCTGAATCTTCCGGTGCAGCCGGTGGGTCCACACGGCCCATTGGCCGCCCGCCAGATTCCGCAGCAGGCTGCACAGTGCTTCATGCCGTTCTGCGATGAGGTGTTCATCAGCGCATTCAAAGGCCACGCCGTCGAGACGCCAGACTCGCATGAAATCGCCCCCACGTGTGATCACGTCGTGCTCACTGACCAGTGAGGAGAAAGGCACAAACCGCGTGAGCGGGTTCTCCTTCAGCGCCTGTGCCCAATGGCGCGGTTGTGGCTGCCCTGCACCAGGTCGCCCAGAGCGACGACGGGCCGCGTTGCCGGATCGGTCAAACATGCCAAACATCGCAGCCTCCCCGGTAGAGCGTGGGCGAGTAGCTGCGCGCGCGCCAGAACCGGCGGTTGTGGTCGTGCAGCTTCAGCTTGAGGGCCACAAAGATCTGCCGGAACCGCTGGTCATCGCGGGCTGTCAACCACCGCATCCAGAGCAACACCGGTGCAATGGAGAGGACCACACCCAGCGCAAGCCACCAGCTCACCAGGATGCCGCCCCACATGATCAGCAACATGCCGGTACCAAACAGGATCACCAGCGGCACCAGCGGGATGCCCAGCTTCATGGCCGGGCGCGTGGCGCCCTTGTAGATGGCTTCGGCTTGCATGGTCTGCACCTTCAGCCTTCAGCTGACGATGTAGCTGGCGAAGGCAGCCGCCCCACCCACCAGCGTGCCGCCGATCAGCACATTGGCCACGTCGGCCAGGCGAGCGCCCTGGAAGATCATCTTGAAGCCGGCCCAGATGATCGCGATGGTCACCACCGCAATCGAGATCGTCACCAGGATGGTGTTGACATTGGTGACCGTGGTGTTGATCTTGTCGAAGCCCTGTGCCCAGCCCTTGGATGCTGCAGCGAACAGCAGCATGGCGGTTGCGGTGTGGCGCAGGGGAACGAAGAGATGAAAGCGGTTCATGACGGCTCCTTCACGGGGTTGGGTTGGCTGATGGGGAGAGGGTTGCGGGCTGCGGCGACCACCTTGCGCACGTAGCCATGGCGAAAGCCGGTGGTGAAGTTGCCGCTGTAGTAGCAGGAGAGGGCGGCGCGCAGCGCATCCTGCTCTGCTGATGCCCGAGACGACTTGCGTTGCGCCCGCTCGAAACACTCGCTCAACACCGTCTGCATGGCGGCCAGGTTGGAGCAAGGTTCGAAGGCCGATTCCAGCGACAGGCCCAGGCGCCGGAAGTTGCCCAGGTTGATCTGCCCGAGGCCCACGCTGAAGTTGCGGCCAGCAGCCTGCAAAGCCTGCGCAGTGGACAGTGCCTCGGTGCGGTGGCGCGGTTGGCGTTGCAGCGAACCGCCTACGACGCCGATGGCCCAGGGGTTGAAGGCGCTTTCGACGGCGACGAGCGCGTGTGCGGTGGTCAGGTGGACCTGTGGCGCGCAGGCCAAAGCGAGTGCCGCGAAGGTGGAGGTTTCCATTGCGCAGCCCTCACGGACGGGAGCGAAGCCAGGTGGCGTGATCGTTGTCGTACTGGGCGTCCCAAGTGCCCAGCTGGGACTTCGCGACCGGGCTGAAGTCCGTCACAGTGTCGCCACCCATGTCCCACCAGGTACGTGTGAACGGCTTGCCGTCGATCGTGACCGTGATCGCCCCGGTGTAGTCGCAGGTGTAGATCGGACCGCTCTCGGACTCATGCACCCGGGTGTACTGGGGTGGGCAGTTGCCCGGCGCCCGAGCCCACACATGCCGAGCCGAGTTGCCCGCGCCAGACATCCCGCACGTAGGAAAGGCCTTGCCCCGAGCCAGATCCCGAAGCACCTTTCGGATCGGTGGCACACACTGAGGGACTGACTTCCAGCTCGGTGCCGCAAAGCACAGCAGAACCAGGCAGCCATCGACGGCGCGTGCCGCCGATGGTGCGAGGAGCCCCAAAGTGAGTAACAAGCTGGCGGCGGCGCTCGCCAGTGTTGCCGCCAAGCTTCTCGGCAAGTTTGCCGCTTTCCTGGAATGCCAGCACAGGGTGTCGGCGAGAGGTGGATGGTTCATGGTCAAGTCCTCGGTTCGACGTTGTTCGTGAGGTGGCAGTGCTTGCCGTTTCTCTGAACACCGTGAGGTCAATGTAGGACTTGAAACCTCTTGTGCTGCTGCTGGATTTGGGCTGTTTTCCAGCATATGTGCACCGTGCGCAGTCGGTGTCTGCTGGACGCGCTGAAAAAAGAAACCCGGCACGAAGGCCGGGCAAATGCAAAGTCGCTGTCACACGACTTTTCAGGGAGGAGGGCCGACTGTTCAGGCCGACCCGGCTGCATTATCGATTCAGGTGGCTCGAAACGTCTACGAATAATTGGGCCTGACGTACAGCGGTGCCCCTCACTTGAAGTACGTCACGTCCGCACCACAGGCATGTCTTCCCATCGCGTTGTGTACTGCGGCGTGCGCCGCTCCTGCTTCATTGCCCAACGCCTGCGATCCCCCTCTAAACCGATACTGCCCAGCAACACCGTACCCCGGCCGTAGCGTCGGTTGAGCCCATCCAGTGCGCTCATTAAACGGCCTTTGTCCCATCCCTCGCCAGGCTCCTCGTCCAGGGCCAATTCACTCTGGTGCACCGAAACCGGTTGAAGCTCCATCAGCATCACCCCGGCCTTGGCGTACAGGAAGTCCGGCTTGTAGATGCAGCGCAGGCCGGTCAGGGCAGCATCGGCGATCTGTGAACTGTCGGCGGTGGGTCTTCGTAAGGGCACTACGATAGACCGGCTGTACTGTGGATCGGGCCGGAACGGGCTGGTCCGCACAAAGGTCAAGACCTGGTTGGCGAGACCTTCTTGGCGCCGCAGCTTCTCGGCCGCCCGGCTGGCGAACTCGCTGACGGCTTCGCTGAGGTCTTCCAGCGCGGTAACCGGGCGACCAAACGACCGGGTGCAGGCGATTTCCTGTTTGTCCGGTGCAACGTCTTGCAGATCCACACAGGACTGTCCCTGTAACTCCCGCACCGTGCGTTCCAGCACCACCGACCAGCGCTGGCGCACCGTGGCCAGGTCCATGCGGGTGAGATCAAGCACCGTGTGGATGCCACCCTCTTTGAGCTGCGCCGCGATGCGACGGCCTACACCCCAGACCTCCTCGACCGGTGTGGCCGCCAGCACCGCATCCAGTGTTGCGCGGTTCAGAGCCGACAGGTTGCAGATCTGAGCCAGTTCAGCGGGGTAGCTGTCCCGTTTGCGCTCGGCCGACTTGGCGATGTGGTTCGCCAGCTTGGCCAGGGTCTTGGTCTGCCCGATGCCGATGCAGCAAGGAATGCCCACCCACTGCAGCACCCGCTCGCGGATGGTTTGGCTGCGTTTGAGCAAATCGCCGCGAACCCCGGAAAGATCCACGAAGGACTCGTCGATGGAATAGATCTCCTGTCGGTGCCCGAGTCCGGCCGCCAGGCTCATCATGCGGTCGCTCAGGTCTCCGTATAGCGGGAAATTGGCCGAGAGTGCAACCAGCCCCTGGGATTCCGCCAGATGCCGGATCTTGAACCAGGGCGCCCCCATGGCAATGCCCAGGGCCTTGGCCTCGTTGGAGCGGGCAATCGCGCAACCGTCGTTGTTGGAGAGCACCACCACCGGTTTGCCGTTCAGGCTGGGGCGGAACACCCGCTCGCAGGAGACGTAGAAATTGTTGCCATCAACCAGGGCATACAACGGAGAAGCCATGCAGCACGTTCAACCAAGGTTCGCCAGCTTCAGCGCTTGAACTGCTTGATCGCCGCGATCACCACGCCCCAGACCTCCACCGTCTGGCCTTCGGTGGGCACGATGTCGGCGAAGGTCGGGTTGGCAGCCTTGAGCTTCAGCCGCCCCCCGCGTTGCCAGAGCTGCTTGCAGGTGAAGTCCCCATCGACCACCGCCACCACGATCTGGCCGTGGCTGGGCTTGATCGCCCGGTCCACCAGCAGCACATCCCCATCAAAGATGCCCGCCTCACGCATGGACTCACCCCGCACCGTCATGCTGTAGGTGGCCTGGGGGTGCTTGATCAGGTGTTCGAGCACGTCGATGCGTTTGGCCTGGAAATCCTCCGCCGGCGACGGAAAACCCGCCCGAATCCGGGATTCAAGTTGGAAGGCGGGGAGGGCGCAATCGGCCAAGGGCTTTGGTGTGCTGCAGCGCCCCGACTCGGCGCCATGGAACAGGGGTGACAACAGGTGATCTTTTACAATGCTGGACATAACAACAGTATAGAAGCCAAGCCCGCCCCTTGGGAATGCTTCACAGAAAACCGGCGCGCATCCGCGCATAGGATGGAACCATGTGCAGTCACTACGAAGGCGTGCGGGACGCCCAGGTCTTGCGAAAGGTGTTCCAGGTGGAACCACCGGCCGACTTGGGCAAATCCGATCTCTGGCCGGGATGCCCCGGCCTGCTGATCCGCCGCCCCAGGGAGAAGGACTCAGGGGATGACGCAGTACCAGATCGGGAAGCGTTACCCGGCCTGTTTGGCCTGGTACCCCACTGGGCGACCGACCTGAAGATCTGCCGCAGTACCTACAACGCACGCAGCGAGACGGTGGCCACCAAACCGAGTTTTCGGGAAGCTTGGAAGAGGGCGCAGCACTGCATCATCCCGGCCCAGGCCATCTACGAACCGGACTGGCGCAGCGGCAAGGCCATTCCCACTCGTATCGAACGGTCAGACGGTCGGCCCATGGGTATTGCAGGTTTGTGGTCTGTCTGGAAGTCTCCCCAGGGGGATTGGGTACACAGCTACACCATGCTGACGACCATCGCCGATACCCACCCGCTGATGAACCAGTTTCACAAGCCGACCGACGAGAAACGCATGGTTGTGGTGTTGCCGGAGTCGGTCTATGACGAGTGGCTGGTAGCGACGTCTGAGCGCAGTGAGCAGTTCCTGGCGCCATTTGCGGCTGAGGGGTTGAGGGTGGGAAGTGAACGAGATTGAAGGAGGGTGGGAGACAGGTTTGCAGCGGTTGCTGTCGGTCGCGGCCGTGACCTGAGTTCACGGTGCCTGGCACAAAGCTGTCATTGGCTCACCCAGCAGCGCGGCAGCATCGATGACCGGTATCGAGGGAGCTGCAGTCATGGTCTAGCACACGTCTCCCCATGAACGGGCACGACCCTACGCCTACCTGCGCGATGTCATGGTACGCCTGCCCATGCAGCCCGCCACCCAGATCGGCGAGCTGCTGCCATACCGCTGGCAGTCAGCCTGACAGCGCATATTCAGATACACGACCGCGCCCCGCAGTCAAGATGGGATCGCCGCGCGATTACGGGCGTCCTACAACCCTTAACTTAAGTCGGCCTACAGGCGAACAGTTGCCCCTCGGTCCCATGCCCCACGGCTGCATGGAATCCAAGTTCCATACCTAGGCAATTTTCTGACTTACGCTATGCGCCAAACCCAGGAAGGTCGAGATCAGAGGAGCTTGATGCCGCTCCTTTCTACAGATGAAGTGCACCTGTGTCGCCATGCTGGTGTCTGAAATAGTTAACTTAACAAGGCGAGGATCTGGCCTGTAGGCTGTTTCCGCCACGACGCCTAGGCCCAGCCCCTCCGCCACCGCCTCTCGAACGGACTCGCGGCTGCCCATCTCCAGAGCCACCTGCACCTCGACGCCTCGCTCCTTTAGTTCTTGTTCAAACACGCGTCTGGTCGTCGATCCTTCCTCTCGGATGACGAACCTCTGACCCTGCAGATCACGCAGTTTGAGAGTGGCCCGTTGCGCGAGTGAGTGTTGGGTGTTGCCGAATATCACCAATCGCTGGGTACGGTAAGCCGCGCCAAATAGATCTGGGTGAGCGACGTGATTGAGCACCATGCCCACGTCTCCCTGGTAGTCAAGAATCTTTTCGGTGATGGTTCGCGAGTCGCCTACGCCAACAGCCACGTTGACCTGGGGGAACTGTTTCATGAACAGCTTCAACACGGGCAGCACGTTGTGCGGCCCGATGGCATGGATGACCAGTCGCCCTACGTATTGATTTTTCGCAGCAGCGAGCAGTGCGTGCGCATCTTCCTCGCCACTGAAGGTACGCCGGGTGTAGTTCAACAGAGTGCGTCCAAAGGACGTGAGTTCAAGCCGCCGCCCGCGCCGATGAAAAAGCTCCACGCCGAAGTCGACCTCCAGGCGCTGTATGTGTGAAGAAACAGTCGGTTGTTGAATAGCGAGCACTCTCGCGGCAGCGGTCATGCTGCCGGCTCGGGCCGTTGCGTCAAAGGCCTTCAAGGCTGCGAGGAGGCTGAGTCCAGACATTGATGTGATCTATGGGTGCCCTCATTTTTAGGGATGAAAGTTTCATATTCATGACACCTTGGTCACCCAGACTTGAGCTGTGCTTCCACTGAAGCTGTTTCTTCCAGAACCTCCTCTTTCCCGAGAGATACCTCTGACCACTTGAGTCCTGGTGTGCGTCTAGCGCACCACAACAAATGAAACCGAGCTATGAAAACTGCAATTCGCGAGAGCCATCTGAGCTTGCGGGGTATCACGGTGACCTATGCCGATGGTCACACAGCGCTTGCGCCCACCTCGCTGGAGGTACAGCATGGCGGGTTCCTTGTGCTGCTGGGCGCGTCGGGCGCGGGAAAGTCAACGCTGCTGCGCAGCATCAATGGCTTGGTTAGCCCCACAGACGGAGAGGTGTCGGTGGCCGATCTGCCGGGCGGCACCGTCTCAAAACGCAACCTTCTTGAGCATCGGCGCCACTGCGGCATGGTGTTCCAGCAGCACCACCTGATCGGGCGGCAAAGCGTGCTGGCCAATGTGTTGATGGGCAAGCTCGCCACCCGCGGATCTCTGGCGTCGTTGTGGCCTTGGAGCAAGGCTGACAAGCTGGAGGCGCTGGCGGCCATTGACCGCGTAGGCCTGCTTGAGAAAGCCCTAGCACGGGCAGACACCTTGTCTGGTGGGCAACAACAACGCATTGGCATTGCGCGTGCCTTGGTGCAAAAGCCCCGCCTGCTGCTGGCCGATGAGCCGGTGGCCAGCCTCGACCCGGCGACCGCGCAGAGTGTGTTGACCCTGCTTCACGACATCTGCAAGAAAGACCGACTCACGGCCATCGTGAGTCTGCATCAAGTCAACCTCGCGCGCATGTTCGCCGACCGCATTGTGGGCCTTCGCCAGGGCCAGGTGGTGTTCGACGGGACAGCAGCGCAGTTGACGGAAGAAGCCCAGTCTGCCCTGTACGCGAAGTCGTCACCTGTCGAACCGTCCCGTTCTTCCTCACCTGCCAACATGGGCAGTCAATTTGATTCCCCCTCTCAATCCAAGGAGTTTTTACCGTGCTGAATCGTCGCCGTTTCCAATTTATCGCTGCCGTCACTTTGGCCGCCCTGTTGCCACTTGGCGCCCATGCCGAGGGCAAAAATCCTTCCAAGCTTCGCGTTGCACTGTTGCCGGACGAAAACGCCGCCACCATCATTCAGAACGCACAGCCTCTGAAGCGGTACCTGGAACAGACCCTGAAGAAGGAAATAGAGATTACGGTGACTACGGACTACTCGTCGATGATTGAAGCCATGCGCTTTGGCCGCATCGAGGTGGCCTACTTTGGACCGTTCTCTTACGTACTGGCCAAGTCCAAGGCGCCCAACATTGAGCCTTTTGCCGTTGGCGTGGAGCGCGGCTCTCCGACCTACCAGTCGGTTCTCATTGCCACGGCGGGCGGCCCGGTGAAGACACTGGCTGACGTTCGAGGAAAGCCGTTTGGCTTTGGCGACCAGGCTTCAACGTCCAGCCACCTCGCACCGCGCGCGCACCTGCTCAAGAACTACAAGCTTGACGGTGAGACCGACTACCGCCCCGTTTACCTGGGCACGCATGACGCCGTGGCCCGAGCCGTTCAGGCAGGGCAAATTCCGGCTGGCGCGTTGTCAAAACCCATTCTGGACAACCTCATCGCCAAGGGCACGGTGGATGCCAACAAGATCGTGCAACTCGAACTGTCAGCTCCCATTCCAAACTACCCCATCGCGATGCAGGGCAACCTCACGCCCGAGTTGAAAGCAGCCATCCGTGCAGCCTTTCTTGAGATGAAGGACGCCGAGATTCTCAAGTCATTCCGTGTGCAGGCCTTTGCCGCGACCGATGACAAGGCCTACGACGTTCTGCGTGACACCGCACAAATTCTGAAGCTTGATCTGGGGCGCATGCAGTGACGTCTGTTGCTCTGGAATCCATAGTTGCCATCGACGGACAGCAGCGACTCAAACGGCTGGGCGCCGCCTGTGTCGTTCTGTTCGTCTGTGTGGTGGCTTTGTATGTCACCGGCTTCTTTGACGCGCAGCGTTTCATCGAAGGCGGCCCAGCGATTCAGCAGTTGGCCTCAGAGATGGTGCCGCCGAATTTCGAGCGCTGGGAGCACTGGGTCATTCCATTGCGTGACACCTTAGCCATGTCGATCGCAGGCACGGCGCTGACCGTTCTGGCGTCGTTGCCGCTGGCCCTGGTGGCGGCGCCCAACACCGCGCCGAATGCGGTGGTTGGGCGAATCGTCAGAACCATCTTGGCTGCATTTCGGTCTGTGCCTGAAATCATCCTGGGCATTCTGTTCGTCGCGGCCGTGGGCTTTGGGGCATTGCCTGGTGTGCTGGCGTTGGCCCTGCATTCCACGGGCATGGTGGCCAAGTTCTACGCCGAAGCCATAGAGCACGTGGACCCGAAACCTCTGGAGGCCGCTAAGGCCGCGGGCGCAAGCCGGTTTCAGGTCATCACCCATGCTGTGTTACCGCAGGTTTTGCCCCAGTTGGCGGACATCACCATCTACCGATGGGAATATCACTTTCGCGCATCGGCAGTGATGGGCATCGTGGGTGCGGGCGGCATTGGCTTCGAACTCATGGCAGCTCTGCGCCTGATCAAGTACGACGAGGTCTCCGCCATTTTGCTGTCCATCCTCATATGCGTGCTCGTGGTCGACGGCATTGGGTCGGCGCTTCGCAAACATCTGAAATAGAAAGAGAGAGGAAGGTAATGATGCCGAAAATTGTGGTGACGCAGCCCATCCATGAAGCAGTTCTGGCGCGTCTTCGATCCGCCGGTGATGTAGTGATGAATCAAGGGCCTGAGCCCTGGAGCGAGGAAGAGCTTTACCTCCACCTGAAGGACGCCGACGCCATGATGGCGTTCATGCCTGACCGGGTAAACAGGCGAACTTTGTTGAACGCTCCACGGCTCAAGACCATCGCTTGCGCATTGAAAGGGTATGACAATTTTGACCTGATGGCCTGTGCACAAGCGGGGGTCAGCGTGAGCTTTGTGCCAGACCTTCTGACAGAGCCCACGGCAGAGCTGGCCATCGGTCTGGCCATTGCCGCTGCGCGTCACGTGCTCGCTGGTGACACCCGTATTCGCAGGGGCTACGCCGGCTGGCGTCCTCAGCTGTATGGAATAGGTCTGCACGGCTCGGTCGTGTCGGTCGTTGGCCTGGGCGCCGTGGGACGGGCCATCGTTGACCGCCTCTGCGGATTTGGTTGCGCTCAACTGCTGGGCGTGGACCCGCATGGTGATGACGAACGCCTGACCATGGTGAGCCTGGGTGAGGCCCTGTCGCAATCCGACTATGTCATTCTGGCCGTTCCGCTGCTGGACGTAACGCGTCACCTCGTCAATGACACCATGCTTGAAGGTGTTCGGCGGGGGCAGATCCTGGTCAACATTGGGCGAGGCTCGGTTGTGGACGAGGCTGCCGTGGCACGGGCGCTCAAGGACGAGCGCCTGGGTGCCTACGCCGCCGATGTGTACGAGATGGAAGACTGGCTGCTGGCAGACCGTCCACGCCAGATTCATCCGGAACTCTTGCAACACCCCTCCACGGTTTTCACACCCCACATTGGTTCGGCGGTGAAGAAGGTTCGCCGAGCCATCGAGTTGCAGGCTGCTGAAAATTTGCTCGTTGCGTTAAATGGTAATGAGCCGCTTGCACACTACGAGGCATCGCACCGAGCGGCTCATGTGGCAGCTTCGCACTGCTCGGTGCAGCCATGAGGTCACCACACCAGAGAATGCTTTTGGACGTTCTATGGTTCTGGCCGATCTAATTCTTTGAGAAGACCTTGGCTACGTGTTTCGGACCCGCGGGCCAACTGCGGATGCTCTTCGCAATGGTTCCGATAAGCCGTGCCGCCAAGTATCCGGGGTGGGATTCCCCCGGTTTCTCGGACGGTTTTCTGGGATCGTTGCCTACATCAACACCGACCGCAGCGGGTCGGGAGAACCAATTCATCCTTGGTGTGATCAGTTGCTCCTGCTACCTTGCCCGGCTCGCATCAATAGAGTGACCGGTCTGAGCAACAAAGCGGTCGCTTGAGACCCTGCTCGGCCAATGACCAGTTGCGCAACACGCGAACTTTCAGGCGTTAGGTTCGAGTGTCGGAGATCAGCCTTTGGACTAAACCGCTCTCGCGGTAGTCTCCGAGCCAGGATGGTTGGTTGACGGCGATGGTGCACGCGCCGATGTTGTAAGCCGAGGCAATTGGCCTCGCTTACGACAGGAGCACCATCATGAATGCACCCCATCCGACGGTCTCACCGTTGCGCCAGCGCATGCTCGAAGACATGCGAATGCGCAAGCTGGCACCCAAGACGCAGACCGCCTACATCCGGGCCGTGCGCCGTTTCGCCGCCTACCTGGGCCGGCCTCCGGACACCGCCACCGTCGAAGACCTGCGCAACTTCCAGCTACGCCTGGTTGACGAAGGCACCTCACCCACCACCCTCAACGCCACCATCACCGGGCTGAAGTTCTTCTGCGAGATCACGCTGGACCGCGCAGACCTGACGGCCAGGATGCAGCCCGTTCATGTGCCTCGCACCTTGCCGGTGGTGCTCAGCCGGGAGGAAGTGGCGCGCCTGATCGCAGCAGCACCCAACCTCAAGCACCAGACCGCGCTGTCGCTGGCCTACGGCACGGGCTTGCGCGCCAGCGAGGTGGTCTCCTTGAAGGTCGGCGACATCGACAGCCAGCGCATGACGCTGCGCGTGGAGCAAGGCAAGGGCAGCAAGGACCGCTACGCCATGCTCTCGCCCGTGTTGCTGGAGCGACTGCGGGTCTGGTGGCGCGTGGCGCGCGCCCAAGGCAAGATGCTCGAGGGCGGCTGGTTGTTCCCAGGCATGAATCCAGTCGACCCGCTCACAACCCGCCAGCTCAACCGCGCCATTCACATGGCGGCCGAGTCGGCGCACATCGACAAGCGCGTGTCCATGCACACGCTGCGCCACAGCTTTGCGACCCACCTGCTGGAGCAGAAGGTGGACATCCGAGTGATCCAGGTTCTGCTGGGGCACAAGAAGCTGGAGACGACAGCCATGTACGCGCAGGTGGCCACCGACGTCCTGCGCGAGGTGGTCAGCCCGCTGGAGCAGCTCAGCACCGCGTAGGCCCACCATGGGCACCGCTGCCCTGGAGGTGGCGGACATCTTCCGCACCCACGGGCCGGCCTGGCGGCAAGCCCAGCGCTCCCACCTGAGCCTGGGTCAGCTCAAGGTCATGACAGCCATCGAGCAGTGCCGCAGCGCGGCACTGGGGGGACATGTGCTGCGCTGTGAAGACTGCCAGCGCCTGCAGGTCGCCTACAACTCCTGCCGCAACCGCCACTGCCCCAAGTGCCAGGCCAGGGCTGCGCAGCGCTGGCTGGATGCGCGCCAGGCCGACCTGCTGCCCCTGGACTACTTCCATGTGGTCTTCACGCTGCCCGCACCCATCAGCGAGATCGCGTACTGGAACAAGGCCGTCGTCTACGGCCTGCTGTTCGAGGTGGCGGCACAGACGCTGCGCACCATCGCCGCCGATCCCCGGCACCTGGGTGCCCAGATCGGTGCCACCCTGGTGCTGCACACCTGGGGTTCGGCACTCACGCACCACCCGCACGTGCACGGCATCGTGCCCGGCGGCGGGCTCTCGCTGGACGGGGAGCGTTGGGTGGCGTGCCGACCGGGTTTCTTCCTGCCGGTGCGTGTGCTCTCGCGTCTGTTCCGGCGGCTCTTCCTGGAAGCACTGGAACAAGAGCACCGCGCGGGCACGTTGCAGTTCTTCTCGCAACACACCGCGCTCGCGGACCCGAAGGCCTTCGCGCGGTGGCTCGCACCACTGCGCCGGTGTGAATGGGTGGTCTATGCCAAGAAGCCGTTTGCGGGGCCACAGGCTGTACTGGCCTACCTCTCGCGCTACACGCACCGGGTGGCGATCTCCAACTCGCGCCTGGTGGCGCACGACGAGCGTGGGGTGACGTTCCGCTGGAAGGACTACCGTGACAAAGACCGAGGCCAAGGCAGGACACGCCACAAGACGATGACGCTCTCGCCGGATGAGTTCATGCGCCGCTTCCTGCTGCACGTCTTGCCCGTCGGGTTCCACCGCATCCGGCACTACGGACTGCTGGCCAACACCCATCGGCGGGAGTGCATTGACCAGGCGCGCCAGCTGCTCACGCCCGAGGCACCAGGCGCATTGCCCGAGAAGGTTGGGTGCGGTGCGGCCGACCAGATCCGTCCGACCTTCGTGTGCGTTCACTGCGGCGCGATGATGCTCATCGTCGAGACGTTCGCTCGTGGGCAGCCCATTCGCACACCTCACCAGCGAGGTCCACCGTGAGCACCTCGGCGTTCGCAACTTTGCGTGTGTCTGGAGCGGGCTCACCACGGCTCGCCGGAGACCCCTGCGTCCGACTCAGAAATCCACGGCGCGACCCCTGCGAGATCGGCTGCAGATGCTCATGTGAAATCGCACGGTACGCCGTGGTGGCGCCTTCGCGCACTGGCCAGTTGGCGCAACGGCCACCTCCCACATCTCTGCGCACTGTCAAATCCCCATAGAGCTGCCAGCTGGTACGCCCAGACGGGTGCTCCCCGCGGTTTCCTCCCTAGAGGCTTGTACGACGCCCACCCTTCGTGGTCAGCGTGTGTCGTCGGCGTGCCTGCGCGGGAGGGCGTCCTACAACCCTTAACTAAAGCAGGCCGTAAAGGCGGGCGATGCGTACAGCTGTTCGCCTGTCCGGCGCTCCCAGCTTTGCGTTGACGCGCTGAAACCGGCTGTCGATGGTTTTGGCCTCAAGATTCATGGCCGCACCGATCACCTTGCTGCTGTGTCCTGCAGCCTCACATCGCAAGAGGTGCAGTTCGGATTCTGTAAGGCTCGCACCCCGGAGCAGTTCCTCTCGCATGGATTTTGCAATCGAGTGATGTAGCTCCATGGCGAGCGCGCGCGCCAGCACCCTGACCCTGGGGTAGCTTTCGCCCTCGAACCTTTCGGGGTCAGCTGATCCCAGGCACAGGACACCGACCCTTGAGAGACCAACCGAGCTGGGGGCAGGTGCGATCAAAGCAGATGCGAAGCCATGCTCTGCAGCTGCGCGGATGAAGGCGTTTTCTTCGGGGGATGTGCAGGGGAGGTAGCTGGCACGGGTGGGTTCCGCGTCGCACGATGCATAGCGCAACCATGGATCATGTTCGAACCATCGTTGAGCAGCGTACTCCGCGGGCCATGCTGGATCACATGCCCAAAACGATCGAAATGAGGTTCGGGTTGCATCGTCTCGAAGGCAACTCAGGAAGTAGCCTGCATCAGCTCCCAGACCCACAACTGCCTCGCGAAACAATGAGATCACTTCGCCCGGGGACCTCGCATCTGTGATTAATGGGAGGATCTGAAGAACGCGCGCGTTGTCCCCTCTCGCAGGGCTGCCTGAAGCAGGCTCGATGCGGTCAGGGGTGTATTGAAAATGCAGCATGACCCTGGCGTCCCAGTTTGCTGAACAGCAGGCCATCATCAAAACGCAACGGCTCGACCGCACACCAGCGGTCGAAGCTCTTCACGTCATGAAAGACCATCGTCTGTACCAGCCGCATGCCCGAAGCTTGGCGTTGGGTGCGCTCCATCAGCAGCCCGTAGCGGGTGGCGCGCAGGAGGAAGGTCACGGTGCCATCGTGGTTTGTCAGCAAGGTATCGCCCTCAGCGATGCGCTCCGCATGGCGGTCAGACGTCGATGCGGCAGCGTTGGTGCGCTTTGCGATCAGCGCCAAACGTTTGGAGCCCAGGGGGCGGGCGGGTGCGTCGATAGGATCGATACGGCGTTTGACCGAATGGCGTGGCGCAACCGCAGATGCTGACGGCGTCACCTCGGGAAGTTGAAAGTTGTTCATCCCCACTCCTGCAGGTCTGGTTGACCGACAGGCCACGCAGCGCTCACACCGCGTAACCCACCCCCAAGTCTCAACAGACTGGATAGCGGGTAGGGTAGACAAGCGCGTCGCGCGATGTCAAAGGAAATCCCGGCAGGGCGCCCAAATCTGCAGCGGGTTCAGTCGCGCTAAACGACGGTACGCAGCGCGTCAAATCACTGCCGGAGCGCTGCTGTGGCTCAAAGCGTTCAGCAAAGAGAACGCGTCATCGGCGCGCTCAACCGGAATGAACAGATGATCGTGGTGGAAGGCTGCGACCGCGTTACACGGTATGCCTTCTTTGGCCAGGGCCGAGGAGATCATGGCCAGAAAGCCGATGGCTTCCAGTGACGAGTGAACGGTGAGCGTGATGAGTTTGGCCTCAAAGATGTAGGGCACCTTGGCCTGTATGGCTTGAGAGCGCTCCACGATGGCCGTCAATCCTTCGGCCTCCCTGAACGTGCAGATGGGGGAGAGGTCCGCAGGGAGGCGATGGTCCTGGAAGGTGCAGTAGACGTAGGTTTCTGGCCGAAGGTCAGGGGCCATCATTTGCTGCAGCCGAACTTGGTCTTTTTCTCCGCTCACTCAAATGTCCTCCTGCACAGGGAAATGGTGTTGGCTTTCGGCGTTGATTATGGGCGGCTGGCATTGACCCGGGGTGTGCACAAGTGCGCAGGTGCACCGCGGAAGGGACTGGTTTAGCTGAATTGACGCGCTGCCAAAGTTCCTAAACCACGGCACGCTGCTGGGATCTCCTGCTACCTTTTGGCGCGGCCTGGGCCTTGTGCTCCGACATACGCTACCGTGCGCTGCGAGGCCGTCCGCAGCCGCACGCCGTGAGGAAGGAGTGTCCACCATGACAACGACTTCGCATGTCCTTTCGGACATGGCCGCGCTTCGATCAGAGCTGCGCCAACAGGGCGATCCGCACTGTGAACTGTTTCGGCTGGCGCCCTGGCGCGCCGTGCTGGACATTGCCTTCGACTGGCTCAGCGTTCTCAGCTCGGTGGTGCTGGTCGTTTGGTGGAGCGAGCTGTTCGCGCCAGTGGCCGTTGTGCTGATCGCCAACCGTCAACGCGCGCTCGGCAACCTCCTCCACGACGCAGGGCATCGGAATCTGTGGCGGGATCGACGGCGAAATGACCTGGTGGCCCGACTTTTCATCGCGCCCTTGTTGTTCGCGAGCCTGACACGCTACCGCGAAACGCACTTCAAACACCACATGGAACTCGGGACCGACGGGGGTGACCCCGATCTTCTGTTCTTCGCTCGAAGTGGGCCGACGAACTGGTTCTCGAGCTACCTGGACCAGGTCTTTTCTTTGAACGCCTGGCTGTCGTCGATGGGTGGGCACCTGGTCTCGCGCCAGGTTCGCACGGCCAGTCAGCTCTACATCCTTGGCTGGTGGCTTGGGGCGGTGGCGTTGCTGTGGGTGGTGGCCGGTGCCGACTTCACGATCACATTCCTGGTGCTGTGGCTGCTGGCCAGAGCGACGGTATTCCATCTGATCACCACCTTCCGCGAGATGTGCGATCACTTCGGCCTTCAGCCGGGCGGCGTGTTCACCTTTACGCGTGACATGGCTTGCCACGGTGTCTGGCGCTGGCTGATCCACCCGCGCAACAACGGCTACCACCTCACCCATCACCTTCTGCCGGCGGTGCCTTACTACCGACTGCCCGAGGCGCACCGGTTGCTGAAAGGGCAAGAAGTCTTTCGGGATCGTGGCAAGGTCTGCTGTGCCTACTTCACCGGTGCCGATCCAGTAACTGGCGTCTGGCAGACGCAAGGGCGGGTTCCATGAACAGGACGCTGGGTAGCTTGCAGGTTGCGGCGCTCCTGGTCTCAGCCAGCTACGGGATCGGATTTCTTTTCGGGTCGGGCGAACTGGCACTTTCCCACGGCATGGCAGGCAGCATCTACGGGGTAGCTACGGGCTTTGGCATGCTGGTGTTGGCTGCGTTCGCACGGCAGCTCTGGGCAACTGGGCTTCCGGTCTGGGATCTGTTTGGCAGTGCCTATGGCAAGCAGCTTCAAGGCGTTGTGGCCTTGTTGTCATTGATCTGGATGTCGGGCGTACTGGCTGCCCAGATTCAAGGCGGCGTTGCGGTGCTGGACTTGTTGGGCCTTGAACAGCCACACAGCTACATGACGATCTTGCTGTTGATCTACGGCACATCGCGATTGGACTTGCGGTTCGCATCGGCGCTGTTCGCCATGTGTCTACTTGCAAGCGCCACTGTCCTCGTCTACGCGCTGGTCGTGGCCAACGGAATGGGCCTCTACCTGCAGGCGATTCCCGCTTTTTCCGAAGACCTGTCAACGTTCAGTGCATCCCGCGTGGTGGCCGTTTCTTTGGCCGTCGGCTTGCTGGTGTGTACCGGTGCCGACTACCAGCAATTCGTATTGGCCGCGCGCTCACCCGTGGCTGCCGTGGGCGGCTGCGTTCTGGCGGGGCTGCTGCTCTTCGTGATCGCTTTCCTACCGTCGGCCGTGGTGGTCGCCATGCAGGGTGGTGGCATGTTGGGCGATTTAGTGGACACCAAGCAGGTGGTTCCCTGGGTGCTGGGTCAGGTCGCTGGCTCGGTGGGGCAGGGCGCCGACAAGTTGATGCTCATCGCCCTGTCCGTGGCAGCGTTGGGTGCAGGCGCAGCGATCTTGCGCGCCATGACGGAAGCATTGGCGTGCGCCGCTTCTGGCAGTCGTTCGGCGGGTCATCCGATGATTGCGCTCATTGCCTTGGGTTTGAGCGCGTTGCTGGCCTCCCGTGATCAGGGCATTGTGGACACCATGGTGTCGGTCAACGTGGTCTACATCGCCAGCATCAGCGTTTGCTTTGCCACCATGGTCACAGGCATCGTCGTGCTTCCGCAGCACGCAAAGTGGATCGTGGCGGTTGGCTTCGCAGGTTCAGTCGCTGTGCATCTGGCGGGCTGGCTGGGGCAGTATGGTGAAGACACCGACGTGGTGTCACTGCTGCTCGGATGCTTCTTGTCCGCTGGCACCGCCTTGTGGCTCCGCTTTGTGGCCGGAGGGTCGGCTCGGCGATGGTCCAGTTTGCGCCGTTGATGGCTCGAACCCGACCGAAGGCTCCAGGCTGTTTCTGGCTACCTTGACGATCAAGGCAGTGATGTCACTGGCCATCGGTGGTTCGAGGTCCCAGTGGTGCCAGAACAGGTCCACCATCTCTCGCTCATTGGGGCAGACGTCCACGAGCTGTCCCGCTTCCACCAAGGGTGCCGCCTGCCAGCTGGGAATCAGACCATAGCCAGCGCCCATGGCAACCCCTTCGAGCAAGGCGACGGGCGAGGGCAGGTAGTGTCTGGCGTACCGCTCAACGGCAAACCCAAAATGCCTTTTCAGGAAGTCGTCGTGCAGCGAGTCCTTGCGGTTGAACAACACCGCCGGTGTTGACAGTACTGCTGGCACCGTGAGTCCGCTCGGAAAGTGCGTGGAGGCGAAAGCTGGCGTCGCATAGCAGCGGTATTCCATGGCGCCCAGGCATTCGGCCAAAAAGCCATCTGCGGGTTTGGCAGATGTCGAAATGCACCCGATCACATCGCCGCGAGCCAGCAGGGCAGAGGTGTGGTCTTGATCGTCTGCTATCACCTCCAGGGCCACCAGCTGACCCATCAGCAGCTCCTTGAGCACTTCAGGAAACCAGGTGGCCAGGGAATCGGCATTCACCGCAATGGCCAGGGACACGGGGGCGTGCGGTTTGGCGGTGGGCGTCAACTCTTGAAGCGCAGAACCTTCAAGAATGCGCAATGCCTTCACATGACGCAGCAACACCTCGCCTGCGTGCGTGGCCGCCACTGGCCGCTCGCGCTTGACCAGCACGGTGGACAGCGATTCCTCCAAGGCCTTGATCCGCTGAGAGACGGCGCCGCGCGTGATGCTGAGCACGGTTGCCGCGCGGTCAAAGCTCTGCTGCTCGACCACGGTGGCAAACGTTTCCAACTGATCACGATCCAGCATGTGCATGTGCTCCAGGAGGCTCAGCTACGACAGCTTGCTGACTGCATCCATTTAGCGGGGTGTAGGGAAAACCTGTCTAGATGGTGCGGGTATCGTGGGCGTCTCAATGGTTTCCAGTCGTTTCCGTCCGTCGGAGCCTCTTGGAACGAATTGATGGCACTCGGCGTTTCACGAACCGAGACTCATGGAATTGCGTTCCCTATTTGTGGATGGTCCTTTCAATAATCTCCACAAGGTGCCGCCCCTGAAAATTCGCCGCTCGCCGACTTGCGAACCATAGCGCTGCCGGTGCAGACGCCAAGGCCTTTCGCGGCATAAACGGCCGCCTTCCCACCGCCGTTTCACTCTGGTGGGCTCCGTCCATTTATTCCACGGTGCCCAGGCACTTGCGCCTTGACGCAGCGCATTGGGTGTCGCACGGCGACCGACGAATGCGGGGCAGGGTGCACACCTGAACAGACTCGATGATCGAGGGACGGATTCCCAATCCAGCTCCCTCGGAAATTGGGGCAGTGTTCCTTGGGGATCAGACGACACGATTTGGTGGATCACAGGGCGGGCCATGAACCCGCGAGCGATGAAACATCTTTTACGGTTGTTTGCCGTGTGGGTTCAATCACCGGGCGCGATCTGTCAATCTTTGAACGTTTGTCGATTGCCGTTCGATTCTGGGCAGTGCCGGGGCCGAATGGGTGAGAAGAACAGTGGATTCGATCTGTGAAGCATGAAGTGACTGGAGGTTGGTATGTGGCTGCTCGTTGCGCGTGAACCTCGGGCCAATGCACCGCACTGGACCGGTCGACGATGGCTCGCGGCCATTGATGCGATGGCGTGGCCGCTGTTCTGGGTATTCCTCTTGAGCCAGATCGATGCGCCCGTCGGGATCCTCGCTCCCATGGCCGTTGCGATTGCGCTCCTGGTTTCAGCAGAGCGAATCCATCGCGCGGTATGGGTCAATCACCGCTACTGGTTCACCACCTGGCGCTGGGGTCGTATCGCTGCCTCGCTGTTCGTGATCGGGGTGGTTCTGAAGCTTGCTGTTTCGGTTTGACCCCAGGTTTCCTGTGCTATTTGATCGAAAACTCCGCTGGATCGTTGGCCGTGTGGGTCCCTTTGGAGCGGGGACTGAGGAAGGTCACCGCCGTGATGTGGTCACGCACCCAGTAGATGCCGAGTTCGGCATCGGCAGAGCCCACGCTGGGCGGAAAGCATTCATCCCACCCTTCGCGTGGGCCGCCCACTGGCGCAATCGCCCAGAGCTTGGTTGGCAGCGGCTGTGCGACGTTGGCCATCTTCACGTGCTCGTTGATGAAGGCGACATCCATCGGATAGAACACCCACGCCTCATCTGCCCCCAGCCGGAAGAACTGGAAGTTGCATCCCAGCGCGTGGCCTGGATAGGCGGGGAAACGGGTTCCACTTGGCGGGGTGCTTGCAGTGGGTTTCGGCGCTGGGGATGCCTGTAGGCCTACATCCCGCAGTACAGGGGGGACATCGTAAGGTCGCTCCAGACGTTTGCCGATTTCAGCCCATCGTCTCCCCGCTGCGTTGGCGCGCTCGCGCTGCAATGCCTCGGTGCGCTGTCGCACGGCACTCTCTTCGGCCTCTATGGCGGCTTGTGCGGTGGCCCGGAGACCCAGCGTGTCGGGGTGATACCCCCAGCGAAAGCTCACCGTCTGCTTGAGAATGGCCATAGCGTCCTCGCGCGTGCGGGTGCCTGATGGCCATGCGGCTGAGACCACTAGTGAGCCGTACGCGCAGTGCTCAGGCAGGTCGTCGACCTGAGGGACGCCCGCGTCGCCCACCTGGACGAACAGCGCAAAGGCAGCACCCGTGTCCAGCGCACCGGTGGCCACCACCTTGGACTTCGGGGGATGCTCTCTCCATGCGAGAGGGCCTGAAATCTGAGCGTTCCACGCTACGTCTTGTGAGCGGTCCAGCCACGCCGAGAAAACGCCTGCCGAGGTCCTGTATTCGGGCAACACCAGCGCCCCACGCTCAGCCAACTCGCGTGCAAATTCGATGCCCAGGCTTCTGGCGAGGTTCTCCGCACCGGCTTCGCACTCGGGGCGCTCCTGTGAGGCCTCGTGTGAGAAGTGCCACTCGTTGGTGTCTCCTTGTTTGGCCACCAGCGGGCTCTTGCACATGGGGCAGAAACATCCGCACGCTGCCCCTCGTAAGACATCGCCGACGAAGCGTATGGCTCCGCTGGCATCAAACGCCATGATCTGGATGCTGGACATGGGTTGCTCAGTCCTCTCGCGCGTACCGAGTCAAAGGTTTCACCAGTGATGCCAGAAGAAGCATGCGTTTGCAGTCCTCGTCCAGCGGCAAGCCCTGGTACAACCCCACTAGATCCAGCAGCTCGGACACGGCTCCGTTTTCCACGCCTGTAGGTTCAAGGTGTTTCATGCACTCCACATCGACCATATCGAGCACGAGGTCCTGGCGATCGACCGGGATGGTGCTGCGCGCTTGTGGGCCTTGAGGGCGCACTTGCGCTCCTCGATAGGCTACGAAGAATGTATTTTGACCCTGAAGTCGGCGACTCGAAGGGGCTCGGACTCATTGAGCAGGCAATCAAACTTCAAAAGCTTGAGGACTCGAATGCCTGACTATCCTCTCCGAGTGGTCCCGATGGAGTGCCTGTCCGTTTCAGTGCGATGTCGCTGGACGTGACTGGCTCCATAGATCCAGTTCGCTGCGGCGCCAGGCCACTGCGCGCACACCGAGACGAACGGGGCAGGGGAACTGTTGTTGGGCGATGAGCCTATAGATCGTCGATCGACCCAAGCCCGTCATCTGTATGACGGATGGCATGCGCAGAAACACGGTCGATACTTGATCTTGTGTTTCCGGGGGTGGGGCGGAGGTCTGTTGCACGGCAATCTCCCGGTGGAGGCATGTAGGCAACTGTAGGGCGCTGCGGGCGCCTCGGTCATGCTGGATTCGCTGACAAATCTAGCCCATAGAGGTATGTCACCGAGCAGCTTGACGTAGTCGATGCCGCCTAGACAAGGCCAGTCTGTTGCGATCCGGACACATGCACGTGTCTGCGAAGAATTTCGGACACGTGTCGGACACGGCAGATCCAAAAAGCAAAAAAGTCAGCAGGCGCTAACCTGCTGACTCTTGATTTACTTGGCTCCCCGACCTGGACTCGAACCAGGGACCTGCGGATTAACAGTCCGGCGCTCTACCGACTGAGCTATCGAGGAATGATCGGTATGTAAAAGGCCCTGCGTACACATGCAGGGCCTGAAATTCTTGGCTCCTCGACCTGGGCTCGAACCAGGGACCTACGGATTAACAGTCCGGCGCTCTACCGACTGAGCTATCGAGGAACAAGATTTAGATTATATACATAAAAATGAGCATTTCTACGTGACTGGCGGCTGTCTGAAAGGCTACCGTGCGGGTTCACGTCTGCGCCACAGCCACGCCAACACGCACGCCATGCAGATGCATGCAAGCACCACAGCCCAGCGCGGTGCGTCCGTAAACACCAGAATGACGCTGCTCAGGGCCATCATCAGGGTGGCGCTCCACTTGGATCGGCGGCTCACGCAGCCCCCGTTTGCCCAGTTGCGCAGCATGGGGCCGAACAGACGGTGATGCCAAAGCCATCGAAACAGTGCGGGCGAGCTGCGGGCTGCTGCCCATGCCGCCATCAGGATGAAAACGGTGGTGGGCAGCCCAGGCACGAATACACCCACAACGCCCAGGATCAGGCACATCCCTGCAAAAATCTTCAGCAGCCAGCGCAAGGGTCGCGGCAGCACCTTGGGCATCTGGGGGGCGGGAGGATCGTCGGAGGGCGAAGCCATTGAGCGCGATTGTGCATGGTCGCAAAGGCATGGTGCTCCCGCTATGCTTGTCGGTTTTCTCACCCAGGCGGTGCACTGCCGCTGTTGACTGGCCTGTTCGAATGACCATCCACACTATCTTGAAGATGGGCGATCCGCGTCTGCTGCGTATAGCCCAGCCCGTGCAGAGGTTTGATACCGATGCGTTGCACCTGTTGGTGCGCGACATGTTCGATACCATGCGATCGGTCAATGGTGCAGGCCTGGCGGCCCCCCAGATTGGCGTCGATCTGCAGGTGGTGATTTTTGGCTCCACCGGCGCCAATCCCCGCTATCCCGACCGGCCGCTGGTGCCGCCGACGGTGCTTCTCAATCCGGTCATTACCCCCGTGGGTGCAGAGGAGGATGAGGACTGGGAGGGATGTCTGTCGGTGCCGGGATTGCGTGGCAAGGTGCCACGCTGGTCGCGCATTCGCTATACAGGGTTTGACCCCTATGGCGACCCGATCGACAGGACGGTGGAAGGATTTCATGCCCGCGTCGTGCAGCACGAATGCGACCACCTGATTGGCAAGCTGTATCCCATTCGGGTGCGCGATTTTGCGCAGTTTGGCTATACCGAGGTGCTCTTTCCGGGCATCGGCGCTGCAGAGGATGAATGACGCGCGAAGTGGCAAGCGTTGCACAGATGGCGTGCAGGTCTGCTGTATGAATTGTTCGCTGCAACTGTCTGGGTGATGTGACACTCGGCAGTGCGGGTGCAGCCGAATGCCTTTCGTCCCATTACACGCAAAAAGCCCCTGACTCTTGCGAATCAGGGGCTTCTATTTGGTGCCGGAGAGATGAATCGAACACCCGACCTTCTCATTACGAATCGGCGCGCATAGGCCACACCATGATTCGATATTAGATGGCATAGGGCGCTTACAAGCAAGCAAAACCGCGACTTAATGGCTCTGTCAGCGGGCAAAACGTCGTGCGAACACACGGCACCTTGTGGTGCTAAACCGTGTTCGCGCCGTGGCCCGCTTCACTCGGAGCCAACGCATGAAAGCCAAGATAACGCAGGCCCTCGTCGAGAGGGCACCATACGCCGAGCGCGGCAAGCCCGTGCTTTACGCCGACCCCGAACTCAGGGGCTTCTACCTCATCGTGACCGCGACCAAGCGGGCCTACTACGTCCAGTCGCTGGTCAACGGAAAGCAGGTTCGCGCGAAGCTGGGCGACCATCCTGCGCTCGACGCCAAGCAAGCCCGCGATGCCGCCAGGCAGACCCTCGTCGGCATGCGCAGCGGCACAAACCCGAACGAGGAGCGCCGCAAGGCGCGGGCGCAGGGCATCACGCTCAGGCAGGCACTCGACCTGCACCTCACCGCCAAGCCGTTGGCTCAGCGCACCAAGGACGACTACCGCTACTGCTGCGATCAGTACCTATCCGACTGGCTCGACACACCGCTGGCCGAACTCGGCGCGGACCGTGCCGGCGTGCGCGAGCGCCACGTCCGCATCACCGCAAAGCATGGCGCGCCCACAGCAGATACCGTTTTCCGCATCCTGCGCGCCGTCTACAACCGCGGGTTGCGCGAGCACCCCGACCTTCCCGCGAATCCAACCGCCAACGTCGATTACCACGGTCTCAAGCGCCGCAAGGTGGATGCCAACGCCGAGAAGCTGAAGGCGTGGGGCAAGGCGGTGGTCGCGCTGGGCAGCCCCGTGCGCCGCGACCTCCATCTTTTCATGATCCTGACCGGCATGCGCCGCACCGCCGCCTGCGAGGCGAGGGCCGAGCAACTGAACCAGACGGGCGACGCCCTGCATGTGCCGAAACCCAAGGGTGGGGCCGCCCGCGCCTTCGACCTGCCTCTGTCCGGCCCACTGCAAGACCTCGTAGCCCACAGGTCCGAGCAGAACAAGCTGGCCTATCGGCGCTCGCCTTGGTTGTTCCCTGCCGACTCGAAGTCGGGCCATGTCGCCGAGGTGGCGCAGTACGAGCTGGGCGACTTGATCGGCCATGCCCTCCGCCATACCTACGCAACGCTGGCTCTTGAATCGGGCGTGCCCATCGCCGAGTTGAAATTCCTGCTGAACCACGCTGCGGGCAACGTCACGATGGGCTACCTGAACCCCAGCCTGCACCACCTGCGGACGTGGCAGGAGAAGGCGTCGGCCAATGTGCTGGACGCACTCGGTCTGACCTGGACGCCCGGAGAGTGGCCGCCGCAGCCCAAGGAATAGCCGCACGGTCTCACCAGACGGCCCGTGTCGCGCCCGGTGCGGTTCGGCCTGATACCGAGCCGCCTGGACCTGTTCGGCTCGCCACCGACTCACCTGGACGGCCGAAGAAGTAATGGTATTTCGCACCATCGCCTTGTGGCATATTCATTTTCGTCGGGTGACACCGACCGAGGCTTGCTCAGGCCATACATGAGCGACTCGCCCCGCTGACTGAGGGGAGCTAACGGGTCCATCTCTGCGACGCACAGCAGGCAGTCCCCGCACCGGCACATCGCCTTGCGGGGATCGCTGAACGGAGTCCAAGAGATGACGAACCCCACCCGCTTGACGGTAACGCTCGCCGAACTGCGCGAACTTCATGCGCTGCCCGACGAGGCGCTGCTCAACGTCCACGAGGCCGCCGCCTTCCTGCGCCTCAGCCCCAACGCCCTGAACTGGTATCGCAGCCAGCGCCGCGGCCCGACCTACCAGCGCGTCGGCCCAAAGGTCATCCGCTATCGCGTCGGCGACCTGCGCGCCTACATGGTCGAGGTCCAGCCGCTGTCCCGCTCTTACGAGTCGCGCAAGGCCCGTGTCGATCGCGCGAACGTGGAGGGCTGACCGATGAGCGAACAAAAGAAAACGCCCACGGGGGACGAGTCCGTGGGCGCCAATGGTCAACAACCTGGAGAGGTGAGCAAGCTCACCGGATCAAATGATGCCGGGATGCGCCAAGCGCCTACACCATCGTTCGATGACGTGCGGCCGTACCGTGGCGCCCGCCTGGAACTGATCCCGCTGCACTGCTGGAATGCGATCAGCCGCGATGGGCGCGAACTCGGCAAGGCCCCCGCCGACGGCCGCTGGACAACCCGGCAGTACGACCACGCCGAAACGCTCGAACGGGCGCAGCGCGAACGTCTGAATCTGGGTGTCCGCCTGCCCGCCGACGTGGTTGTGCTGGACGTTGACCCGCGCCACTTCCCCGACGGCACGAACAGCCTCGACAAGCTGGTGGCCGACACGGGCATCGACCTGTCAGCAGCGCCCCACGTTCTCACCGGCAACCTGAATACACCGGGGCACCACTACTACTTCAGGAAACCTGCGGGTGCGGTGCTGCTGGAAAGCATCGAGGGCTATGCGGGGCTGGAGTTCAAGTCGCTCGGCCGCCAGGTGGTCGCTGCCGGCTCCGTCCACCCAACAGGCGGTCGCTACGAATGGGCCACCGACTCGCCGCCGCTGGCCGACATGCCTGACTTGCCGTCGAACGTGCTGAAGATGGCTCGCAGGCCGGAGCGCGTTGCCGCGGCATCATCGGACGCTGGCGAACTCACGCCTGAGCTGCTGGCGAAAACACTGGAACAGCTCGACCCGTGCGACTTCGGCAAGAAGCAGCACGAGCGCTGGAAGGAACTGATGATGGCCTGCCACTACGCCACCGACGGCGAAGGGAGGCAGGAGTTCATCGACTGGTGCATGGGCGATCCCGAGTACGCCGACCAGGACTGGATCGTCGGCCGCCGCTGGGACTCGCTGCACGTCAACCGCGACCAGAAGATCACGACGGCCACGCTGCGCATGTACCTGCAAGAGGTCGGCGGCGACATCGCATCGCCGGACCCAGAGGACGACTTCGACGTGTGGGAGGACGACGGCACCGTCGAAGCCGAATCCAGCCGCTGGCGCTTCCTGAGCATCGACGAGGTGGAGAGGCTGCCGCCGCCGAAGTGGCTGGTGCAAGGCGTCCTGGTCGAAGCCAGCATCGCAGCGATCTACGGGCCGCCCGAATCGTGCAAGTCATTCCTTGCAGTGGACATGGCGATGGCCATTGCGAGCGGCATGGACTGGCACGGGCGCACCGTCGAGCGCGGCGGCGTCCTGTACATCGCGGCGGAGGGCGCGCCGGGCCTCGGCAAGCGCATGCGCGCCTGGAAGGTGAATCGCGGGGCACAGGGCCGTGCTTTCCAACTCCACCTGATGCGCGACGAACTCAACCTCGCAGCCGAGAAGGATGGCGGTGTGCGCGCCTTCGTCCAAGCTGTGACCGATGAGCTCGGGCCGCTGCGCCTGATCGTCATCGACACCCTGAACCAGACAGCCGCAGGCGCCGACGAGAACTCGGCGAAGGACATGGGGCGCTACATCGCCAGCATGAAGAAGCTGCGCGACGCGACTGGCGCCGCCGTGGTCGTGGTCCACCACTCGGGCAAGGACGTGAGCAAAGGCATGCGCGGCAGCACGGCGCTGCTAGGCGCGATGGACACGACCGTCGAGGTGGAGCGCTCCACCGACGGTCACTCGATCAAGGTCGCCGTGCACAAGCAGAAGGACGCCGAGCGCGAAGGGCCTATGCGCTTCAACTTGGAGAAGGCAGCCGACTCCCTTGTTCTCAAGCCGACTGCGATGGTCGATGCGGGTGGTGACTTTGATGGCAGGACGGACCTGATCGTGGAGCTGGCGCGCCAGATGGCGAGCGAGCGCGGTGGCAGCGTGCCGTTGAAGGAGTTGGCCGAAGCCGTGTGCGAGCGCGATGGGGTGGCGGACAAGACGGCGCGCCGCAGGATTGAGGAAGCGATCCCCAAGCACTGCACCCGTGACAACGCCAAGCAGTCAGCAGACGGCGGGCTGGTGTGGCAGGAACCCGCAGACCCGCGCAACCCGAAGCTCGGAATCCTGGTCAGGACGGAGGGGTGAGCAGGCAATTTCGATTGTCACGGGGCACGATTTTCGGTGTTCGATTGTCACGCCCCCTGACAATCAGATTGTCGTCGATTGTCAGGTTCGATTGTCGAGCTGACAATCTAAGCGCGACAAGCACTTAGGCCACTTTCGGCCACCCGATTGTCAAAGCGAAAGTCACTGGAGGATTTGATTGTCAGGATGGTCGTCAGTCTATAGACGACGACCTTGACAATCGCCTTGACGATCGAAAAACCGAACCCCTTCAAAGAGGGAATCACGGTGGTCGAACGTGCCCAACCTGCTGCGCCGAGACCTTCGCGCGCGAGGTCAACGATCCGGGCCGTTCGACCCACCAATCATTGATTCGCGGGCCAAAGCCCTCCAAGCCGTTGATGTGCTTGAAAGAACGATGGCGTGCCTGCGCGCATAAGCACGACACGATAACTCCGTAAGCCATTTTTCGGAGAACAGACGTGAGCCGCCCATCTATCCCCAACACCTTCACACCGGAGAGGAAGGCGATCTTCCTTGCGGTGCTCGAAGACACGGCGAGCCCCAAGGCTGCGGCAGCCGCTGCGGGGATCGTGCGCTCGACGGCCTTCTATCACAAGGCCAACGACCTGGAGTTCCGCACGCAGTGGGAGGCGGCCGTCGAGGTGGCGCTCGACAGCCTGCTCGAAGAAGCCTATCGGCGTGCTGCCGTCGGCGTCGATGAGCCTGTTATCCACCAGGGCCGCGTCTCGACCGTGGCCGACCCCGAGACCGGCGACGAGCGCCCGCTGACGGTGCGCAAGTACAGCGACAGGCTGATGGAGGTCCTTCTCAAGTGGCGCTACGGCGACCAGATGGCGGACCGCCTGCGCGTCAAGGTGGACTCCACAGGCCTCGACGCCGAGGCGCTGCTGCGCATGTCGGCCGACGAGCGCAAGGCGCTGACGGGGCTGCTCTCCAAGTACCACGCGAACAAGGAGCAAGACGATGACGAGTGAGATGCTGACCGTCGAGGAGGCTCTGCTGCGCGCCGAGCAGATCGACCGCAACCTCGACGCCTTCGACGAGACGGCACCGCAGACGGTCGTGGCGATGGGCGGGCGCGATGCCCTTGCCCGCAGTTGCGAGATGACCTGCATCGGCCCTATCCCACGCATCGACGCGGACACGTGGCAGGCCATGTCGAACGAGTACGAGGCAGGCCGCCAGCATGGCAGCGTCAACCGCGGCGCCTAGCGGGCACGCCGTCGCCATCGAGGTCGCGGGGGTGCGATACCCCAGCGCCCGGCAGGCGGCCCAGGCACTTGGCATGAGCGTCAGCTCCGTGCAGCAGCGCGCCCACAGCCCAAACTTCCCGACCTTCCGCTGGCTCGGCGCGACGCCCGGCCCGCGAAGGGTCAGGACGCCCGAGGACTGCGACGTTGCGAAGCCGCTGGTGGAGCCGACGCGCTGGGCATTCGACGGCGGCGCGCGACGCGCCAACGTCATCGACCTCAACGTGCAGCCTCCCCGCGTGGTGCGCACGGTGGGCTGGCTCAGGTGCATGTGCTGCGGCCGCTTCCACTTCTCCGAGGACGTGAGCCGCGCCCGCCTGTGCCTGAACTGCGGCGGCGCTGGCGGCCTGCCAGTCGGCGCCGACCCCAACGAAGACGCCTGACTCTCGATCAGGGGGCGGCGAGACGCCAAGCCCTTGAAGCACAAGCCACCGTGACGGCGGCGCAGAACAGATGAACACGACCGAAGAACGATGGCGTTCTCGGCCAACGCACCACGACACATTGAAAGCATCCGGTCAGCGCATTGGCGCGCATGACCACCCCGCGGCTGGGGACGCGCTCGAAGGCGACCGGAGGACCCTCAACCTCATAGGAGCCAACGAGCCATGAACCTGAATCAAGTATCCCCGCTGCTCAGCCCGCAACAGATCGGCGAGCTCGCGTCCAACCTGGACGCCATCCACACCCGCGCCATCAAGGCCATTCAGCGCCTTCAGTCCGACATCGACGCGCGCAAGGCAGAGATTGCCAACCGCTGGAAGTCCGCCGGCATCGACGCCGCCGACAAGGCCCGCTTCGCGCAGAGCGAGACCGTGGCCGCCGTCCGCCAGATCAAGGACAACTCCGCCAAGGAGCTCGACAAGCTGCTGAAGGACGCGGGCGCGCCGCACGCCCAGCTCGTCTCGCAGCGCGAGTTCTACTCCAGCCCCGCCAAGGTGCTGGCCCGCGCCGCCCTCGGCGACCCCAAGCGCACCGAGTACCTGCACCAGCTCGCCTACGCCGGCCCCGCCGAGCTCGGGCACATGGCCCAGGTCGCCGTCGCCACGCAGAACATCCCGCTCGCTTCCGCGCTGCTGAGCCTGCTGGACCGCATGCCGTCGAAGGACCGCCCGGTCGGCCCCGCCGAGCTCGCCGCCGCGATGAAGCTGGACGACTACCTGAAGGTGCAGGAGTACATCAAGCTGGGCGACGCGCGCCTGCAGGGCATCCTCGTCGCGATCCGCACCTGGAACCAGGGCAAGTCGAACCCGCTGAACACCGTGCAGCTCGCCCTGCGCGAGCAGGCCATCGACCGCGGCCTGATCGGGGGCGGCGATGAATAAGCACGCCGTCTACCCCGCGCATCACCCCGTGGCCCTCGCGCTCACGGGCCTCGCGTGCGCCCTGCGCAGCGGCTGCGAGGTCATCGACGCCCTGGCCGAGCGTGCCGCCAGCGTGGGCGTGCCCTTCGGCTGCGAGACCTTCGACGACGCGGCGGCGCTGGCTGGGGTGCCGTACTCGCGCCCGCTGGACCTGTACGTTGACCGCGAGACCAAGCGCCGCGCCGACGCCCTCCCTTACGACCGCCTGCACTTGGCGTTCATGCACTGAGTTTGGTGCCAGCGGCCGGGGTCGGAACAGAGGCCGAGGTTGCCCCGGCCGTGCTTCGGAGGGGATGCCCACAAGGCATCCCCTTCTTTTTCATGCGCTTAGGAATCACGGCCCGCTGATGGACAGTCAGCGGGCCAATTTTCTTCAGGGGGCCCCGCTCCCGAATCCCCTTGAACACGACTTAATGAACTCACACCCAACCACTGGAGCGTGAGATGAACCTGCAAGAGATGAGCACCAAGGACCTGCTGGTCCTGCACAACCAGATCGCCGACAAGGCCGCTGGGCCGAAGACCTTCGCGACCCGAGGCAAGCTGCTCGACCGAATCGAGTCCATAGCCAAGGCCAAGAACATCGACGTCGCGTCGTTCGGGCAGTCGCAGGCCGCCGAGGTGACCGAGCCGCGCGCACAGCCGCAGGCCGACGTCACCGAAGCGACCGAGGCCCCGACAGAGACCGAGAAGAAGCCCAGCGGCAAGGGCATCGGCCGACTCGCCCGAGAGCTGCTGATGGACCCCGCGGGCTACCCGCACGCCGTCATTGCCGAGATGGTCAAAGCGCAGATCGAGGGCGCGCAGGCATCCGCCAAGTCGGTCCGGTGGTACGCCCACGACATGCGCAAGAAGGGCACTGCGGTGCCTGATCGTCAGCGCGTGGACGGTGACTCGCACCAATCCGCCGTCGACTAGCGAGTTCCTGTACCTCGCTAGCTCCAGCCGGTAAGATCACGTTATTGTGGGAAGTTTGTTAGAACAAGGCGCAACTTGCTTTGCTTCCCGAGAAAATTGGAGCCATTTACTCGTGACGAAATCATACACTGCCGAAGGGCACACCATACATCATGGGGAGGCACTTGAGGTTCTTAAAACCATCGAGACGGGGTCAGTCGATCTAGTTTTTGCGGACCCGCCTTATAACATAGGAAAAGATTTCGACGGAATTCACGATCAAGTTGAAGAGTCAGAATACTTCGATTGGTGCTGGAAGTGGTTGGATGAGTGCCACCGCGTTCTAAAGCCGGAGGGGACCTTTTATCTGATGAATTCCACGCAGAACATGCCTCACATCGACTTGTACTGTAGGACTAAGTTCGCAATCCTTTCTAGGATTGTCTGGTCCTATGACAGCTCAGGGATGCAGGCTCGAAAATTCTACGGCTCCCTCTATGAGCCAATACTCCACATGGTCAAAAACCCAAAGTCCTACACATTTAATACGGAGGACATCCTCGTCGAGGCCAAGACGGGTGCAAAGCGAGGTTTAATTGACTATCGAAAAAATCCACCGCAGCCCTACAACACGACAAAAGTGCCGGGGAACGTGTGGGATTTCGCCCGGGTTCGATTCAAGATGGATGAATACGAGAATCATCCATCTCAGAAACCAGAGGCCTTGCTTGAGCGAGTAATTAAAGCCTCGTCTAATCCAGGCGATATTGTGCTTGATCCTTTCGGTGGCTCTTTTTCGACCAGCGCCGTGGCAAAACGCCTTGGCCGGCGATCAATATCCATTGAGCGCAACGAGACCTACATAAAAATAGGTCTGCGCCGCGTGGGTATTCCGTCCGACTACTCAGAGGAAGCGCTTGCCAAGCAAAAAGTGCGCAAGACGCAGAACCTATCGAAGAAGCAGCGAACTAAGGATTTAGTCGAGCAGCCCATACTCCAGCTTGAATTGTAAGGAGAGCTGAGCCTTAACTCGATCAAGCGCGGAATCAGGAATTCTTGATGCCGCGCCTTGAAGATCATCCAGCGTTATCACCTCTTCAAACAACGACATGTAGACGGAAATCATCGCGGGACTGTAGAGACCTGATCGTACTGCATCCTGCTGGATTCGCTGTTTCACTTCGTCGCCAGCTCCATAGACTTTAATTACAAAGGATATGGGGTAACGATTAACCTTCTCAAAATCTAGAAAATACTTGCGGAAATCTAGCGTCTCAGTGACTTGGAAAATCCTCCCAAGGGGGCGCAGCACAAAATCAATACCTCCGTCATTTGCATTTGTTCTCCCAGCTCGAAAGAGCTCAAGCGGAGTTGCCCTCGCTGTTGCTGGAGAGTCTCCGAAATAAACAACCTTCCCACGATAGTGCTCAGCCAGCAAGACATACGAGGCAATTTCAAATAGGCGAGCATCTGAATTCGCAGCGAATGCCGCGTCGAAAAACTCTCCCAAGTCTTCGATGGTCTCTATCGCTTGAATTTCTTCCAATGCACTCGACTGGTTGGCAGTAATCTGCTCAACATAAGCTTGTATTGCTGCGACCACAAAGCGCGCAACCATCGTTGGGTCTGCGCCTCCGTGCCTGAGAAGAGCCGGTGAAAGAGTCCTCGCCTTTTGACCCGCGACTACTGCCGCATGGACAGGAAGCAGCTCTCCATTGACGCCGAGCTGGCGTGAAAATTCATCGTTCAAACGGTTGTCGAGTGGGTGATTTTGCAGCTTTGCCCCAAAAGGCAGCGCGCGCATTCGGGCTAGCAGATCAGTAAAGCGGGAGGTATTTCCAGCCAAGTAATCTTCTGCTAGCACATAAAGTGCATACAGATTCCCAAGGGACCGTCTTGCTTTGCTGCCTCGGTCGGCTGCCCGGGTTTTTCGTAGCAAGTACTGCACTAGCAGGTTGTCTGCGGGAACCCCGTGGGCCGCTGCAATATCGTCGATAAATGCCATATCTTGCTCATTGAGACTCAAATCCATGAGCCTACACGAGCAGAGCGTTTTGTTGTAGAGAAAGTCCGCGGTTGTTGCCTGGTTGTATCAAGAAGAAGGCCGCCTATGGCGACGACCTTTCACATCAGAGGCTTAGCTGATCTGACCATCTGATTGAGGATCAGGCGTCCCGCGAACACGCGCCCGCGCACGCCGTCAACAAACGAATTCGGGCCGATGCGTGCCGACCACACGCCGACGCAAATGATGATATTTTTTCGTAGACAGAGCCTCCAAACTTGTCTCCATCGCGATGTGCTGAGGGACGCCTCGGCAACAAACCCTTGATTGACAACTTTGGAGAAATTCACATGAATACTATGATCGATACCAACGCCATCAACGCTCACCAGCACCAGATCGAGGTGCTCGGCCTGGAGCTGGAGCACGCCTCCGGCGTCCGTGCGCTCGCAGCCAGGCAGGCCATGCACGTAAGCGGCGGCCGCGATCACTTCGACGCAGACCTCCTGCTCGAAGCCTGCGACGCCCTGGTGGGCAACGACCGCCTGTTCGAGTCCTACAACGACGAGGCCAACCCGAACCCGACCGACTTCGTGCTCGGCGACGGTTGCCCGTTCATGTCGCTCGACGCATACCTCGACCTCCGCGAACTGTTCGGCGGCAACTGGCTCGTCCTCGCCATGACCGAGTACGCGGCAAGGCGGGGAAGCGAGGAACTGCGCGACGACCCGAGGGGCAAGGCGGAGGAGTTGGTCGCACGCGCACTGGAGGAGTACTCCAAGGCGCGCACGGTGGAGTTCGAGCGCTTCCTTGAGCCTCTGGAGGCGGCGCAGGTCTGACTAGACTAGAAGCAAAAAGGGCAGCCCATGTGGGCTGCCCTTTTTTACATCAAGTGGTGCCGGAAAGAGGATTCGAACTGGCGACCTTTTCATTACGAAGGCGCCGTGCTGTGTTCGTTTCGTGTTTGGCAGACGCCAGAAACAAAAAAGCCATCCTTGTGGGATGGCTTAAGTGCTTGATTTCATTATCAAAATTTGGTGCCGGAGAGATGAATCGAACACCCGACCTTCTCATTACGAATGAGCTGCTCTACCGACTGAGCTACACCGGCGTAAGCCTGCAATTATAGCTTGGAATGATAGCTTGTCACGCGGTCCACCTCATTTTTTGAGCCCAGGATCACGCTGACGCGTTCATGCAACTGGGTGGGTTGGATGTCCAGGATGCGTTGCTTGCCGTTGGTGGCGGCGCCGCCAGCTTGTTCGATGAGCCAGCCCATGGGGTTGGCCTCGTACATCAGGCGCAGCTTGCCGGGCTTGTGGGGTTCGCGCTTGTCCCAGGGGTACATGAAGATGCCGCCGCGGGTCATGATGCGGTGCACGTCGGCCACCATGCTGGCGATCCAGCGCATGTTGAAGTCCTTGCCGCGCGGGCCTTCCTTGCCCTGCAGGCACTCATCAATGTAGCGCTTCACGGGCTCGTCCCAGTGGCGCATGTTGCTCATGTTGATGGCGAATTCTTTGGTGTCCTCGGGAATGCGCACATTTTCTTGCGTCAGCACGAACGAGCCCTGTTCGCGGTCAAGCGTGAACATGGCCACGCCGTCGCCCACCGTGAGCACCAGCGTGGTCTGTGGTCCATAAACGCAATAACCTGCCGCCACCTGCTGGTTGCCAGGCTGCAGGAAGTCGCCTTCATCCACGCCGCGGTCGTCTTCGGGCATCTTGAGCACGCTGAAGATGGTGCCGATGCTCACGTTCACGTCAATGTTGCTGGAACCATCGAGGGGATCGAACAGCAGCAGGTATTCGCCTTTGGGGTAGCGGTTGGGCACCACATAGATGCCGTCCATTTCCTCGCTGGCCATGCCGGCCAGGTGGCCGCCCCATTCGTTGGCCTCGATCAGCACCTCGTTGGCGATGATGTCGAGCTTTTTCTGGACTTCGCCCTGCACGTTCTCACTGCCGGCACTGCCGAGCACGCCACCGAGGGCGCCTTTGTTGACGGCGTGGCTGATGCTCTTGCAGGCCCGCGCGACCACTTCAAGCAGCAGGCGCAGTTGGCCGGGGATGAGACCGTCCACGCGTTGCTGTTCGACCAGGTAGCGGGTCAGGCTGATGTTTTTTGCCATCTCAAAATTTCCTTTCATTAATTCAGCATGTCGCCGCACGCTCCGCGAAGCCGTTAAAACTGGCGCGTCTCAGGCCAGTGCCACCGTGGAGCCGGCTTTGCCGGGCCAAGGGTGGCGTCCCCCTGAGGGGGAGGACGCGAAGCGGCTCAGGGGGCACTTCAATCAGCCAGTGCGCGGGTGACAACCTCGCGCACGTCGTTGCTCAGGTCGGGGCGTGCGGCCACGCGGGCGATGGCCTCACGGGCGCCGCTGCGCCAGGGTTCGGCCAGCTTCTTCCAGCGGTCCAGGGCGCGCGCCAGGCGTGCGGCGACCTGCGGGTTGATGGCGTCGAGTTCGATCACGCGGTCGCTCCAGAAAACGTAGCCGGCCGCGTCCGCCCGGTGAAAGGCGCCGGGGTTGGCGCTGCAGTAGCTGAAGATCACGCTGCGCGCGCGGTTGGGGTTCTTCAAGCTGAAGTCCGGGTGCTGCATGAGCTGGCGCACGGCGGGCAGTACATTGCCACCGCGGTCGGGCGCGCCCGCCTGCAGGGCAAACCACTTGTCGATGACCAGCGGCTCGTCCTTGAACAGCGCGTGAAAGCGTGCCAGGGCCGGGGCCGCCAGTTCGCTGCCGCTGGCCACCAGGGCGGTGAGGGCGTTGAAGCGGTCGGTCATGTTGGCCGCCACCTTGAAGCGCTGGTAGGCCTTGCCGGGCCAGACCACATCGCCGGTGCGCCTGGCAGCGATACACAGCATGTGCAGCGCCAAGCCACTCAGGGCGCGGCGGCCCGACGAGACCGGGTCGGGGCGGTAGCCGCCGGTGTCCTGGTTTTGCTCCCAGGCCCGTTCCCAGTCGGTTTGCAGGGCCAGTGCCAACTGTTCGCGCATGGCTTCGCGCACAGCGTGGATGCGCTGTGGGTCCACCACTTCGAGTTGCTCGGCGATGTAGGTCTCGGACGGCAGCGTGAGTACCAGCTCCTTGAAGGCCGCGTCCAGCGCCGGGTTGCGCAGCACGCTGCGCATGGCTTCGATGAAGTCGGCGCCAACAACTTGATGGTCAAAAATGCCGCTAGCGCTTGTTTCATAAGCGCTATTAGCTATTGCATTGATAGCGGTGCGCAGCGCCAGTCGCTGGCCTGCTTCCCAGCGGTTGAAGGCGTCTGCATCGTGCGCCAGCAGCGTGAGCAGCTGGGCATCGGAGTACTCGATGTCCAGCACCACCGGGGCGCTGAAGTTGCGCAGCAGCGAGGGCACCGGCTCGGCATCCACCTGCACGAAGGTGAGCGTTTGCGTGGGCTCGGTAAGCACCACGGTGCGCGATACGGCGCCCGTGGCGCTTTCGCCCGCCATCTGCAAGGGCAGGGCGGCCCCGTTGGCACTGAGCAGGCCCAGTTCCACCGGAATGACGAACGGCTCCTTGGCGCTCTGGCCGGGCGTGGGGGCGCAGCTTTGCGTGAGCGTGAGCGTGTAGCTGCGGGTCGCCGCTTCGTACTGGCCCGTTGCCTGCACGCGGGGCGTTCCGGCCTGGCTGTACCAGCGCTTGAACTGGGGCAGCAGGCGTGCCAGGTCGCTGGTGGGGTTGGCGTCGGCGATTGCCTGGGCGAAATCGTCGCAGGTCACGGCCTGGCCGTCATGGCGTTCGAAATACAGCTTCATGCCCTTGGCAAAGCCTTCGCGGCCCACCAGCGTGTGCATCATGCGCACCACCTCGGCACCCTTTTCGTAGATGGTGACGGTGTAGAAGTTGTTGATCTCGATGTAGCTGTCAGGCCGCACCGGGTGGGCCATGGGGCCGGCATCCTCGGGGAACTGCGCGGTGCGCAGTACGCGCACGTCTTCGATGCGCTTGACGGCGCGGGCCGACGGGCTGCCGGCCAGATCCTGGCTGAACTCCTGGTCACGAAAGACCGTGAGGCCTTCCTTGAGCGAGAGCTGGAACCAGTCGCGGCAGGTTACGCGGTTGCCCGTCCAGTTGTGGAAATACTCGTGGCCCACCACGCTTTCGATGTTGCCGAAGTCGGTGTCGGTGGCGGTGGCTTCGCTGGCCAGAACGTACTTGGTGTTGAAGATGTTCAGGCCCTTGTTCTCCATGGCGCCCATGTTGAAGTCGCTGGTGGCGACGATCATGAAGCGTTCCAGATCGAGCGGCAGGCCAAAGCGGGCCTCGTCCCAGGCCACGCTGTGCATCAGCGAGTTCATGGCGTGCTCGGTCTTGCCCAGGTCGCCGGGGCGTACATACACCTGCAGCAGGTGCTCGGTGCCCGAGCGGCTGCGGATTTTCTGCTCGCGCGCCACCAGCTTGCCCGCCACCAGGGCGAACAGGTAGCAGGGCTTCTTGTGCGGATCGACCCACTTGGCGAAGTGGCGGCCGTCTTCGATGGCGCCGCTGTCCACCAGGTTGCCGTTGGAGAGCAGCACCGGGTACAGCGCCTTGTCGGCACGCAGCGTAACGGTGTAGCTGGCCATCACGTCCGGCCGATCCAGGAAGTAGGTGATGCGCCGAAAGCCCTCGGCCTCGCACTGCGTGAAGAACGTGCCCTGGCTCACATACAGGCCCATGAGCTGCGTGTTCTTGGCGGGCGCGCAGGTGGTGAAGATTTCCAGGTCGAAGGGCTCGGTGCCTTCGGGCAGGTTCTCCAGCACCAGCTGGTTGCCATCCATCTTGAACGAGGTGCCGCCGCCATTGACCATGACGCGCGCCAGGTTCAGATCTTCGCCGTCCAGGCGCAGCGGCTGTGCCGCTACGTCGGGGTTGCGGCGCAGGCGCATCTTGTTGAGCACGCGGGTCTTGGCGGGGTCCAGGTCGAACGTCAGGTCGACGGTGTCGATCCACCAGGCCGGGGCCTGGTAGTCGGCGCGATGAATGGCGGGCGCTGGGCCCTGACCGTCACGCAGTAGCAACATGGGTTTTCCTTAAACGCCCTGCTTGAGGGAGGCTTCGATGAATGCGTCCAGATCGCCGTCCAGCACTTTCTGGGTGGCCGAAATTTCGACGCCGGTACGCAGGTCCTTGATGCGGCTGTTGTCCAGCACATAGCTGCGGATCTGGTGACCCCAGCCCACATCGGTCTTGGTATCTTCGAGTTTTTGCTGTTCTTCCTGGCGCTTGCGCATCTCGTGGTCGTACAGGCGCGAGCGCAGGCGCTGCCAGGCGATGTCGCGGTTGCCGTGCTGGCTGCGGCCGTCCTGGCACTGCACCACGATGCCCGTGGGGATGTGCGTCAGGCGCACGGCCGAGTCGGTTTTGTTGATGTGCTGGCCGCCCGCGCCCGATGCGCGGTAGGTGTCGGTGCGCACATCGGCCGGGTTGATGTCGATCTGGATCGAGTCATCAATCTCGGGGTAGACGAACAGGCTGGCAAAGCTGGTGTGGCGCCCGCCCGAGCTGTCGAACGGGCTCTTGCGCACCAGGCGGTGCACGCCGGTTTCCGTGCGCAGCAGGCCATAGGCGTATTCGCCCTCGATCTTGATCGTGGCGCTCTTGAGCCCGGCAACGTCGCCCGGCGTTTCTTCTTCGACCGTGGTCTTGAAGCCCTTGCGCTCGGCGTACTTGAGGTACTGGCGCAGCAGCATGCTGGCCCAGTCGCAGGCCTCGGTGCCGCCGGCGCCAGCCTGGATGTCGACAAAGCAGTTGAGCGGGTCGGCCTCGTTGCTGAACATGCGCCGGAATTCGAGCTGCTCGATCTCGGGCTTGAGCTTGGCAGTTTCGGCCTCGATGGTGAGCAGGCCGGCTTCGTCGCCTTCTTCCTTGCTCATCTCGAACAGCTCGGCGTTGTCGGCCAGCTCACGCGTGAGCTTGTCGAGCGTGAGCACCACGCCGTCGAGCGATTTTTTCTCTTTGCCCAATTCCTGGGCTTTCTTGGGGTCGTTCCAGACCGCGGGGTCTTCCAGCGAGGCGTTTACCGTGCGCAGACGTTCGAATTTGGCATCGAAGTCAAAGATACCTCCGTAACTCTTGCGTGCGCACGGTCAGGTCGGAGAGGGTGTTGCCGATGAGGTTGATACGTTCTGCGTCCATGGTCTTGTCCTGGGTGTCTTGTGGAATAACCCGTGATTTTCTCATGGGACCAGCTCCCTGGCGCCCAATGCCCTCCGGCCGGCCCGCCGCGCGCCGCAGCAGGCGGGATATCCGCCACAAAATATCAAAAATGATAGCTACTTGCGCTTGGCGCATAAGCGCAAGCACCATTTTTCTTACATATCACCGACAAACTGCTCGATCAGGGCCGCCACCGCATCGGGCTGGTCATGGTGCAGCATGTGGCCGGCGTCCGGCACCACGGCAACGCGGCAGTTGCGCACATGGGTCAGGCGCTGGTGGTATTCGTCCAGGCTGTATTGGCCCTTCCACCACCGGCCCAGGCTGTCATCGCAGGCTTCCACGGCCAGCGTGGGTGCGCTGATGGCTGCGTAAATGGCCAGCACTTCGTCGAGGCGAAACAGCTGCGCGCTGGTGACCTTGTGGGCCGGGTCGCCCAGGATTTCCCACCGCCCAGCGGCGTTGGGCGCGGCCCAGTGCCGGGCCAGCCAGTCGGCCTTGTCCTGTGACAGGCGCGGGTTGGTTTTCATGAGGCGCTGGGCCACGCCGGCTGCGCTGTCATAGGCCTTGAGGGCCATGCCGCCCTGCGGCAGCTGCTTCATTTCGTCCATCCATTGCGCATACCGGGTGGGGGCCTGGTCGGGCCGGGTGGCCGGCAGGCCGAAACCTTCGAGGTTGACCAGGCGCCGGATGCGCGCAGGCCGCACGCCCGCATACATCATGGCCACGTTGCCGCCCATGCTGTGGCCTACCAGATCAATGGGCTGCTCGCCCACCAACTGGTCGAGCAGCTGGTCGAGGTCGGCCAGGTAGTCGGCAAACACATAGTGATCGCAGGGCGAGGGCAGGCGGCTTTGGCCAAAGCCGCGCCAGTCGGGCGCAATGATCTGGCGTCCCGCTGCAAAGGCCTCGGAGAACGCATCCACCACAAACTGGTAGGACGCGCCCACATCCATCCAGCCATGCAGCAGCACCAGCGGGGTGCTGCATGGAGCGGCCTCGCCCCAGATGTGCAGGTGGTAGCGCAGGGTGCGCAAGGGGATGAAGTGGCTGCGGCTGGTGCGGAGTGCTGGGTACATGGCGGCATTATTGAAGGCGCTGCGGGCGATGGCTGTCAACCACAAGACTGCCGGGTGCTGGCCGATTGCGCCAGGTCGGGGTGGCCAGGGAATGCCCCCCTGGCGCACTGAGCGATCCGTCGGCGGCAAGCGGCCAGGCCAAAGCAGCTCTTACACTGCGCCACATCATTTTTGGAGCCTGCATGAAAACCATCCAGCTCGGTCAGAGCGACCTGCATGTCACCCCCATCTGCCTGGGCACCATGACTTTTGGCGAGCAGGTGAGCGAGGCCGATTCCCATGCCATTCTCGATCGCTCGCTGGAGCGCGGCGTCAATTTCATCGACACGGCCGAAATGTATGCCGTGCCGGCCCGGGCGCCAACCTTTGGTGCCACCGAAACCATCATCGGCCACTGGTTTGCCAAGAACCCGGGCGCGCGCCAGAAGCTGGTGCTGGCCAGCAAGGTGGCCGGGCCCTCGCGCGGCATGCCCTGGATTCGCGAGGGCAAAGGCATGACGGCCGCCGACATCGTGGCCTCGTGCGAGGGCAGCCTGCGCCGCCTGCAGACCGATGTGATCGACCTCTACCAGATCCACTGGCCCGAGCGCCATGTGCCGGCCTTTGGCATCAAATACTACGACCCGGCCAAGGAAACCGCGCAGACGCCGATCCACGAGCAGCTGCAGGCGCTGGCCGGCCTGGTCAAGGCCGGCAAGGTGCGCCATGTCGGCCTGTCGAACGAAACGCCCTACGGCGCGCACGAGTTCGTGCGCCTGGCAGAGCAGCATGGCCTGCCGCGCGTGGCCACGGTGCAGAACCCCTATTGCCTGATCAACCGTAGCTACGACAACGCGCTCGACGAAACCTGCCACCGCCTGAACGTGTCGCTGCTCGCCTATTCGCCGCTGGGCTTTGGCCTGCTCACGGGCAAATACGACGCCAGTGGCATCGAAGGGCCTGATGCGCCCCAGGGCGCCCGCATTGCCAGCTATGAATCGGTGCGCAAGCAGCGCTGGGGTAGGCCCGAGGCGCTGGCCGCTGCCCGCCGCTACAACCAGCTCGCGCGCGAGCATGGCCTCACGCCCACGCAATTGGCGCTGGCCTTTTGCTACACCAACTGGCGTGTGGCCAGCACCATCATCGGTGTGACTTCGCTGGCGCAGCTCGACGAAGACCTGGCCGCCTGGGGCACAACGCTTTCGCCCGACTTGTTGGCGGCCATCGACCAGATTCGCTGGCAGGTGGGTGATCCCGCAATTTGAGATGAAATCAGGCTCTTCTAGCGAATGCTAGTGATGCACTCGATAAACGCCGTACTCCAAAAACGCTGTTTGAGGACGTACGGAGCATGCCATCACTACTATTCGTTAGAAGAGCCTGAAATCAGCTTTCAGCGCTTTCTGGTAAAGCGCTATCAGCTATATTTTTGAAGCAATCATGGCCAAGAAAGACGGCAAGGGCGCGCATGTGAGCGAGACCCCCGCTACGCAACTGCTCAAGGCAAACCAGGTGGCGTTCACCGAACACCCCTATGACTATGTGGAGCATGGCGGTACCGCGCACAGTGCCGCCAGCCTGGGGCTTCATGAGCACATGGTCGTCAAAACCCTGGTGATGCAGGACCAGGACGCAAAGCCGCTCATCGTGCTGATGCATGGCGACTGCAAGGTGTCCACCAAGAACCTGGCGCGGCAGATTGGTGCCAAGTCGGTCGATCCGTGCAAGCCCGAGGTCGCCAACCGCCACAGCGGCTATCTGGTGGGTGGCACCTCGCCGTTTGGCACGCGCAAGACCATGCCGGTGTACATCGAAGCGTCGGTGCTGGAGCTGCCGCGCATTGCCATCAATGGCGGGCGGCGCGGTTTTCTGGTGCAGATCGACCCGCAGGTGTGCGTTCAGTTGCTGGGTGCCACGCCGGTGCACTGCGCGCTGGCAGAATAGGCCGCCCCGGCGCGCCTGCGCCGCGTTGTTGTTCCCTCGAAGGAGTTGATTTGAACGCCGTGTATCCCGTCCTTGCCACTGTGGCTGCCTACTTGCTGGGCTCGCTGTCGTTTGCGGTCATCGTGACGCGCCTGATGGGGCTGAACGACCCGCGCACCTATGGCAGCAAGAACCCCGGCGCCACCAACGTGCTGCGCTCGGGTTCCAAGGCCGCCGCCATCGTGACCTTGCTGCTGGATGCGGTGAAGGGCTGGCTGCCCGTGGTACTGGTGCGCTGGTTTGGCAAGCCCTATGGCCTGGAAGACGGCACCATCGCGCTGGTGGGGCTGGCGGCGTTTCTGGGGCACCTGTGGCCCGTGTTCTTCCGTTTCGAGGGGGGTAAGGGCGTGGCCACCGCTTTAGGCGTGCTGCTGGGCATCAGCGGCTGGCTGGGGCTGGCCACGGCGGCCACCTGGCTCATCGTGGCCTTTTTCTTTCGCTATTCGTCGCTGGCCTCGCTGGTGGCGGCGGTGTTTGCGCCCGTGTATTACCTGCTGGTCAGCGGCGTGGTCTGGTATGCAGAGACCAGCATTGCCGTGGCCATTGCCATCATGGCCATGCTGCTGGCCTGGCGCCACAAGGACAACATCCGGCGCCTGATCGAAGGCAAGGAGTCGCGCCTGGGCGGTTCCAAGGCGGCCCCTGCGCCCAAGCACAAGCCGTAGCGCATCGCCTGGCTTCGCGGGCGAACTGTGTTGGGGCGGGCAGGCTCTGGCGCTGTCGAAGAACGCTCAGAGGGCTCCGCCAGCCGTCACCAGCCCCATGAGGCCCGAGTTGTGCGGTGTCGCTGCATACAGCCCCAGCCGCACCATTGTCCGGTGGTTGAGCTCCACCGTCACGGCGGAGCGGGCCAGTGCCGACTGGATGCGCGGCTTGCCCGTGGTGGCGGTGTCGTAGATGCCTGGCCGAGCGTGGTGCGCACCCGCGCGATCGAGCAGGCTTGCCACGAGGGGCTGGTTGGCCTTTTCGCCCCGGCGCAGCACGATGGCCGTGTCACCATTGTCCAGGCGCACAAAAGTGCCGGGCGGGCACAGCCCCACCGAGCGCACCAGCGTGTAACTCACCTCGTCGCGCTGATCGACTTCGTGGCCCACGATGGCGCGCACCGAATCGGTGGCGCTGCGCCCGGCGCGCGACTTGCGGGGGCTGATCATGGCGGCGTAGCGGTCGATGGTGCCCAGGATGCGGGTCAGCCGGTCTTGCGGCTCCTGGTTGGCCAGCGGCACGCGGTCGGAAATGCTGGCATGGTGCTGCCCCACCACGTCCAGCCAGAGGCTGTCGGTGATGAACAGGCGTTCCAGCAAGGCCTGGCTTTCCTGGGGGTGGTTGCGAATCGCGTCCTGCTGCGCGGAGCTGGGCTTTTCACGCTGTTCGGACAGCACGTCCTGCAGCGCCGTCATGCCGATATTCATGGTGAGTGCGGCACGCACCAGGCTGTCGCGCTCCCGGCTGGGCAGTTGCAGTTCCTGCGCCATGATGTGGCACAGGGTGCCGCACACCACGGCGTGCGATGCGCTGTAGCCGACCGTGGAGGTGGAGGCCAGCTGGAACATCAGGTACAGCGCGGCGTCAATATCGTGGGTCACCAGGTCTTGCAGCCAGCGGTCGATCTGGCGCACCTTGGCCGGAAAATCCTGCACCCGCAGCGGCGTGGAAAGCACGACCGACAATGCCGACTCCAGATCGGACCACAGGCTCAGCAGGTCTTCATACTCGCCATCGTGGCGCTGGTTGCCGGGGGAATGTCGGACGGACATGGGCAGTGGATCAGTGGCGCTTTTCCAGCACCATCTGGTCGTTGGTACGGGTCATCTGGAACTCGGTCAGAAAGCTGTTGCCCAGCAGCACAAAGGGCATGGGCTGCGGCGTGACGATGGCTTCAACACCAAACACCTCGACATCACCGATGCGCACCGAATCGAGTTTCATGCGCCAGCCCTGGGCCACGCCATTGGCGGTGCTCATGCGTACGGGCTGGCCGCTCAGGTATTTAAGGCCCATGCGTTCCGCATCGGGGCGGCCGATGGCCACGGTGGAGGCGCCCGTGTCCACCATGTATTGCATGGTGCTGCCGTTGATGGTGCCGCTGTTCACAAAATGACCCCGGCTGTCGGCGGTCAACACAACGCGCCTGCCGCTGCTTGTGCTGCCCACGCTCACCGGGGCTTCGCCCAGGTGCAGGGTGCGCCGGACGCCCGCGATTTCCACCACGGCCTCGTCCTTGCCGACGTTGACCACTTTCACGCCCTGATGGGCTTCTCCGGCCCCAACGCCCCGGGGCGCGCTGTTGTTCACGATCAGCAGGGCTTTGCTACCCAGAATGCCGCCCAGGGCCACCGACTGAGCGCGCGCCAACAGGGGTGCCAGCAGCGCGGCGACCAGCAGCGCTGCGCCAGGGCGGAACAGGTGGTTTTTCATGGTGGACGGCAGCTGTGCGACGGTGCAATGCGTGGGGCGGCGAAACGGGCCGGGACCGCAGGTCAGTCGCGGAAGTTGTCAAACGACAGCGGCACGTCGTTGATTTCCTTGCGGATCAGCGCCATGGCCGCCTGCAGGTCGTCGCGCTTGGCGCCCGTCACGCGCACCTTGTCCTCCTGGATGGCGGCCTGCACCTTGAGCTTGCTTTCCTTCATGAGCTTTTGCAGCTTCTTGGCCAGCTCGCTCTCGATGCCGTTGCGCACCTTGATGACCTGCTTGACCTTGTCGCCACCCATTTTCTGCACATCGCCCATGTCCAGAAAGCGCACATCCACGTTGCGCTTGGTGAGCTTGTTGCGCAGCACGTCCTCGATCTGGGTGAGCTGGAACTCGGCATCGCCCACCATGGTGATTTCCTTGTCCTTGATCTCGATGCTGGCCGAGGTGCCCTTGAAATCAAAGCGGGTCGTGATCTCTTTCACGGTGTTTTCCACCGCATTCTTCACTTCAACGAGGTTGGCTTCACAGATGGTGTCAAAAGAGGGCATGGCTGTTGGTGGTCTCTCGGAAAACGTAGTGGTCCGGACAGGCGCGCTGGCCCCCGGTGCGACAATCGGGCCAATGGTAGTCGAGAAAAACGTCCCTTTGCAGCCCTGCAACACCTTTGGCATCGCTGCACGCGCCCACACCCTGGTTCGGGTGCGTTCCGTGGAAGATCTGCACGCCGTCCTGGCGGATGCGCAGCTGGCCTCCTTGCCGAAGTGGGTGCTGGGCGGGGGTAGCAACATCATCCTGACGGGCGATGTCAAACCCGTGGTGCTTAAGATGGAGATCAAGGGCCTGCGCCTGGTGCAAGAAACCGACCGGGCCTGGATCGTCGAGGCCGGTGCGGGCGAGGTGTGGCACGACACGGTGGCCTGGACACTCGCGCAGGGATTTCCGGGGCTCGAAAACCTGGCGCTGATTCCAGGCACCGTGGGGGCCTCGCCGGTGCAGAACATCGGCGCCTATGGCGTGGAGCTGCAAGACAGGTTTGAGTCACTGGATGCGGTGGACCTGGCCACTGGCCAGCGTTTCACGCTCGATGCGGCCCAGTGCGCGTTTGGCTACCGCGATTCGGTGTTCAAGCACGCACCATCGCCATCGCCGGTCGATGGGGGCCTGCCGCGCGGCATGGGCCTGGCGGGCCGCGCCGTGATCACCCATGTGCGTTTTCGTCTGCCCCGGCCGTGGAAGCCGGTGCTCGGGTATCTGGATCTGGAGCGGCGGCGCGTCGAGGCCGGTGTCGATCAGCCCACGGCGCAGCAGATCTTCGACTGGGTGTGCGACATCCGCCGCGCCAAGCTGCCCGACCCGGCGGTGCTGGGCAACGCGGGCAGCTTCTTCAAGAACCCCACGGTGACGCCAGACCAGTGCGCCGACATCATCGCGCGCGAACCCAGGATCGTGCACTACCCCATGCCCGACGGCAGCATCAAGCTGGCCGCCGGCTGGCTGATTGACGCCTGCGGCTGGAAGGGCAAGAGCGTGGGCAAGGCGGCCGTGTACGAAAAGCAGGCGCTGGTGCTGGTCAACCGGGGCCAGGGCGCCCACAGCGTGACCGGCGGCGAGGTGATGACATTGGCCCGCGCCATCCAGACCAGCGTGTACGAGCGCTTCGGCATCCGGCTGGAGCCCGAGCCCGTGGTGTGGTGATCCGCGCCGGATTGCTTCCATTTTTATAGCTGCTTGCGCTTTTTCTGTAAGCGCTGCAGGCCGAAAAGACCATGAAAAAACCGCCCGAGGGCGGTTTCTGGTTGGCGCAGCGGCAAGGCCGCTCGCTCAGGATTCGTCGCTCAACTGTGGCAGCGGTGAGCCATGGCCCAGGGTCAGCAGGCCGGACTTGGCGTAGGTCATGAGCTTGGCACGCGTGTCCACGATGTCCAGGTTGCGCATGGTCAGCTGGCCAATGCGGTCCAGCGGGCTGAACGGCGCGTCTTCCACCTTTTCCATCGACAGGCGCTCGGGTGCGTAGGTCAGGTTGGGCGATTCGGTGTTGAGCAGCGAGTAGTCGTTGCCGCGGCGCAGTTCCACCGTCACGGTGCCGGTGATGGCGCGCGCCACCCAGCGCTGGGCGGTTTCGCGCAGCATGATGGCCTGGGGGTCGAACCAGCGGCCCTGGTAGAGCAGGCGGCCCAGTTTCAGACCGTTCATGCGGTACTGCTCGATGGTGTCTTCGTTGTGGATGCCGGTCACCAGGCGCTCGTAGGCGATGTGCAGCAGCGCCAGGCCTGGGGCCTCGTAGATGCCGCGGCTCTTGGCCTCGATGATGCGGTTCTCGATCTGGTCGCTCATCCCGAGGCCGTGGCGGCCGCCGATGCGGTTGGCTTCGAGGATCAGCTCGACCGGGTCGGTGTATTCCTTGCCGTTCAGGGCCACGGGCTGGCCTTCGTTGAAGGTCACCGAGACTTCCTCGGCCTTCACCACGACCTCGTCCTTCCAGAACGCCACGCCCATGATGGGATTGACGATGCGGATGCCGCTGTTGAGGAACTCCAGGTCCTTGGCCTCGTGCGTGGCGCCGAGCATGTTGCTGTCGGTGCTGTAGGCCTTCTCGGCGCTCATCTTGTAGCCGAAGCCCTCCTTGGTCATGAAGGCCGACATTTCGGCACGGCCACCGAGTTCGTCGATGAACTGCTGGTCCAGCCAGGGCTTGTAAATGCGCAGCGAGGGGTTGGTGAGCAGGCCATAGCGGTAAAAGCGCTCGATGTCGTTGCCCTTGAAGGTGGAGCCATCGCCCCAGATGTGGACGTCGTCTTCCTTCATGGCCGACACCAACATGGTGCCCGTGACGGCTCGGCCCAGCGGCGTGGTGTTGAAGTACGTCACGCCAGCGGTGCTGATGTGAAAGGCGCCAGCCTGCAGCGCGGCGATGCCTTCGTGCGCCAGCTGCGTGCGGCAGTCGATCAGGCGCGCGGCTTCGGCGCCGTATTCCATGGCCTTGCGCGGGATGGCGTCGTAGTCGGGTTCGTCGGGCTGGCCCAGGTTGGCCGTGTAGGCGTAGGGCAGTGCGCCCTTGTTCTTCATCCAGCGCAGGGCCGCGCTGGTGTCCAGGCCACCGGAAAACGCGATGCCGACCTTCTGGCCGAGAGGGAGATGTTGGAGGATGGTTGCCATGGAATTTCTCAAAAATAATAGCTACTGGCGCTTGCCAAATAAGCGCTGAAGGCCAAAAACGCTATGAATTTCAGCCAAAGTGGCAGATGTAGTGGTAGGCCTCGGTCACGCGGATGTCGAACTTCGAGTTGCCCGGCACGCTGAATTGCTCGCCCGCGCCAGATTTCACCCAGGTGTCGGTGCCATCGAGCTTGTATTCACACGAACCGCCCACGCCTTCCATGATCTCGGGAGCGCCGGTGTTGAAGGTCAGCGTGGCGGGCAGGATTACGCCCACCGACTTCTTCGTGCCGTCGGGGAACGTGATGCCATGGCTCACGCACTTGCCGTCGAAATACACACTGGCCTTGGTCGTGACGGACACGCCGTCGATTTTTTCGGTGGTCATGGTTGCGCGGGTAGATAGAAAGAGGGAAACGCGAGATTTTAGGGCAGGGGGCGTGGCCGCAGCGCGGCGGCGTCCGGGCGGGCCGAGGTTTGCCGGCGCGGCGGGCAAAAAAAGAGCCCCATCAAGGGGCTCTGGTACCGCCGAACGCGCATCAGCGCCAGTAAGGGTTGCGGTGGGCCGGGTAGTAGGGACGGCCATAGCCGTACTCGATCACCGTCACGGGCGGGCTCGCATAGGTGGGCTGCGCCGGATAGGCGGGCTGGGCCGGGTAGGCGGGGTAAGTGGACGTGACTACCCCGGGCTGCGCATACCCGCCCTGCGGCCCATAAGGATCGGGCTGGGTGGAATAACTTTGCCCCGGGTTGCCGGTCAGGGGCTGGACGCTGACGGGGATCCAGCCACCCGGATCGGTCTGGGTGCGGGTGCTGTACTGGCGCCCGGCATATTCGTACACCACGTCGTAACCCATGGTGCGGTTTTCGTAATACGTCTCGGTGGTGCAGCGCGGCACGTTCTGGTACTGGGGCTGGCCATTGCCTTCGATCTGGTTGCCCAGCACTGCGCCGCCGATGAGGCCCAAGGCGGTGGCTGCAGCGCGCCCGCCGCCATGGCCCACCGCGTTGCCGGCCGCGCCACCGGCAATGGCGCCCAGCAAGGCCCCCGCGCCCGAGTTGCGCGAGCCGCTGTAGACGGTTTCGTTGCCGCACACCTGCTGCGGTATGCCCACTTGCTGCACCACGGGCGTGGCTGACAGCACGCGGCCTTGTTCCTGCGCTGCCGCGACAGTGGCCACGGCGGCCAGAACGGAAAATAGGGCGATCTTTTTCATGACAAAACTCCTGACGGTTCGGTGCATAACGCACCAGACCGGGAAAAAGTTTAGGCGCGCCGCGTCAATCACTCGGCACGGGCCCGTAAATCTGCGTAAAGATCAGCGCGGCAATTCACCGGTTGAGCTGGTTCATTCACTGGACAGCGTTTCCTGCAGTGCTTGCCACTGGGCTGCATCAAAGCCGACCGTGATGGCGCTGTGCTGGCCCCCTTGCCACTCCACCACCGGGCGCTTGATGATGCTGGGCTGCGCCTGCATCAGCGCACTGGCGCTGGCATCGTCTTGCACGGCCGCCTGGGCGCCCGGGTCGAGCTTGCGCCAGGTGGTTCCCTGCCGGTTCACCAGCTTTTGCCAGCCTGCGGCGGCCAGCCAGTCGGGCAGGCGTTCAGCGGGAACGCCCTGTTTCTTGAAGTCGTGGAAGGCGTATTCGAGTCCGTGGCTGGTGAGCCAGGCGCGCGCCTTCTTGACCGTGTCGCAGTTGGGGATTCCGTACAACGTGATGAGAGGTGTCTTCATGGCCGCCATCATCCCCGATAGTTCGCCCTCGGCGACAATCGCTCGCGTATGCACACCAAAATCCACACCCTGGAAGGCTGGCTCCGCCATTGCGAACAGCTGCACCCTCAGAACATCGACATGGGCCTGGATCGGGTTCGTGAAGTGGCCACCCGCATGGGTCTGCGTTTTGACTGCCCGGTGATCACCGTCGCCGGCACCAACGGCAAGGGCTCCACCTGCGCCATGCTGGAGGCCGTGGCCCAGCAGGCGGGTTTTCGCACCGGGGTGTACACCTCGCCGCACCTGGTGCATTTCGAAGAGCGCTGCCGCGTGCATGGCGAAGCTGTCAATGCTTCTGATCTGATAGCGCACTTTGAAGCCGTGGAAAGCGCCAGAACGCAAAACGGCAACGATGTTTCGCTGACGTACTTCGAATTCACCACGCTGGCCATCCTGCGGCTGATGAGCCACGCCCTGCTGGATGTGGCCATTCTGGAGGTGGGGCTGGGCGGCCGGCTCGATGCCACCAACATCATCGATGCAGACTGCGCCATCATCACCAGCATCGACATTGATCACATCGAATACCTGGGGCCGGACCGCGAGAGCATCGGGCGGGAAAAGGCCGGCATCATGCGCACGGGCCGCCCGGTGATCGTGAGCGATCCCATGGCGCCACAAAGCGTGATCGACCATGCGCGTGAAATGGGGGCTGATCTCTGGCGTTTTGGCCATGATTTCAATTTTTCTGGCGACAAGCAGCAGTGGAGCTGGGCCGGGCGGGGGCGGCGCTATGCAGGGCTGGCCTATCCGGCGCTGCGCGGGGCCAACCAGCTGGTGAATGCGTCGGGGGTGCTGGCGGCGTTCGAAGCGCTGCGCACGCGCCTGCCCGTAACGGCGCAGGCGGTGCGCAATGGGTTGGCACTGGTCGAATTGCCGGGCCGTTTCCAGATCGTGCCCGGGCAGCCCACGCTGGTGCTGGATGTGGCGCACAACCCCCATTCGGTGGCGGCACTCACGGCCAACCTGGACGCCATGGGCTATTTTCCGGCCACGCACGCGGTGTTTGGTGCCATGGCCGACAAGGACCTTGCGCCCATGCTGGCCAAGGTGGGGCCGCTGGTGGACCACTGGTATTTCACCGATCTGCCCACGCCTCGCGCGGAAGCAGGCGCCGTATTGCAGCAGAAATGGAACGCGTTGCAGATGGTGTCGGGTGGCCGGCGGCAGGTGACCTCCAGTGTCCACGCCGACCCCTTGCAGGCCTTGCAGGCAGCGGTGGCTGCGGCAGACCCCGCTGATAGAATCGTGGTCTTTGGCTCGTTCTACACGGTGGGTGGTGTGCTGATCAATGGAATCCCCCGCCTGCACGCCAAGCATCTGGGCGCATAAGCTCCGCACAAGTCCCTATTCCATGGCATTTTTCAAGTTTCGGTGGCCGGGTCAGAGTGAACAGGCTGACAAGCCGGGCAAGCGCTCCCGTTCGCCCCAGGCAGAGAGCATCGAAGTCATGCGCCGGCGCGCAAAGCATCGTCTCATTGGCGCTGCGGTGCTGGTCTTGCTCGGTGTGGTGGGTTTTCCGCTGCTGTTTGATACCCAGCCGCGCCCCATTCCGGTGGATATTCCGATTGAAATCCCCGACCGCAACAAGGTGGCGCCGCTGGTTGTGCCCGCTGGCACGTCCGATTCGTCTTCATCGCGGCCCGCCGGGCAATCACCCAAGGCACCCGCACCAGGCGTGCCGTCACAAGCACCAGAGCGCAGCGCGGCCGCGGCCAGCCTGGGCGATGGCGAGGAGCTGGTGGCAAGCAGCCGCAGTGCTGCTGCCAAGGCGCCGACCGGGGAATCCGCCACTGCAAAGGCTGTCGCCAAACCCGAAGTCAAGCCAAAGGCCGCGGCGGCACCCGAGCCCAAGCCGGAACCCAAAGCCAAGCCTGATACCAAACCATCATCGCCCGCTGAGCACAAGCCACCGGTGGCCGAGGACGCGGCCCGGGCCCGGGCGTTGCTGGAAGGGCGCGCGGTACAGCCCGCCGCCAGTGCACAGGCCGAGGATGGCCGCTTCATCGTCCAGGTGGGCGCTTTTGCCGATGCCGAAAAGGCCCGTGAGGCGCGCACCAAGCTGGAGCGTGCCGGACTCAAAACCTACACCCAGGTGGTGGATACCAAGGATGGCAAGCGCGTGCGCGTGCGTGTGGGGCCGCTGGCCAGCCGGGCCGAAGCCGACAAGGCGGCCAGCCGCATCAAGGGACTGGGGTTGACGGCCTCGGTGCTGACGCTGTAGCCGCAGTCGGCTGCACGATTGCTTGCATACCCCATCGCACACCGTGGCATCGTTGGACTGGATTTTTGCGGCAGTTTTGCTGGCATCGATGGCCATTGGCGCATGGCGCGGCCTGGTGTTTGAGGTGTTGTCCGTGGCGGGCTGGGTAGCGTCGTTTTTTGTGGCCCAGTGGTTTGCCGCCGACATGGCAGCGATGCTGCCTTTGGGAGATTCCGATGGGGCACTGCGCTATGCGGCGGGCTTCATCGTGGTCTTTGTCGGCGCCGTGTTTGCATGTGGCTTTCTGGCCTGGCTGGCCAAGAAGCTGGTGGACGCCATGGGGTTGCGTCCGGCGGACCGAACGCTGGGGGCTCTGTTTGGCGTGGTGCGGGGCTTGGTGTTGCTGCTGGTGGTGGCCGTGGTGGTGGGTTTGACGCCCCTGCAAGAGGCCGCGTGGTGGCAGGAGTCGCACAGCGCACCGGTGCTGGGGGGCTTGCTCAAGAGCTTGAAGCCCGCATTGCCGGAAGAATTTGCAAGGCATTTGCCTTCATGACAGGGTGGCGGCCACAAGCTGCTGCCGAGAAAATTGGCGCGGGGATGTTCCCGCAAATGGATGGAATCGAACTATGTGTGGAATCGTCGGCGTCGTCAGCGCAGCGCCCGTCAACCAGCTGATTTATGACGCCTTGCTGCTGCTGCAGCACCGGGGCCAGGATGCCGCAGGCATCGTGACCCAGCAGGGCCGCAAATTCTTCATGCACAAGGCCAAGGGCATGGTGCGCGATGTGTTTCGCACGCGCAATATGCGGGCCTTGCCGGGCAATGTGGGGCTGGGCCAGGTACGCTACCCCACGGCAGGCAACGCCTTCAGCGAAGAAGAGGCGCAGCCGTTTTATGTGAACGCGCCGTTTGGCATCGTGCTGGTGCACAACGGCAACCTGACCAATGCGCTGTCCCTGCGCAACGAGCTCTTTCAGACCGACCATCGGCACACCAACACCGACAGCGATTCGGAAGTGCTGCTCAACGTATTTGCCCACGAGCTTGAACGGGCTACCCGGGGCGTGCCGCTGCAGCCCGAGGACGTCTTTACGGCGGTGCGTGCCGTGCACAAGCGCATCAAGGGTTCGTATGCCGTCATCGCACTGATTGCCGGACATGGTCTGCTGGCCTTCCGCGACCCCCACGGCATCCGGCCGCTGGCCATGGGGCGCAGCCAGGATGGCACCGTGATGGTGGGCAGCGAATCGGTGGCGCTGGAAGGCACCTCGCATGTCTTCGAGCGCAACATCGACCCGGGCGAGGCCATCTTCATCACGCTCGACGGCCAGGTGCATGCGCGCCAGTGCGCAGAAAATCCGCAGCTCAACCCCTGCATCTTCGAGTTCGTTTATCTGGCGCGGCCCGATTCGGTGCTCGACGGGATTTCGGTTTACCAGGCGCGGCTGAACCTGGGCGAGACGCTGGCCAAGCGGGTGGTGTCCACCGTGCCGCCGAACGAGATCGATGTGATCATTCCCATCCCCGAGTCGAGCCGCCCCAGCGCCACCCAGCTGGCGCATCTGCTGGGCATTCCGTACCGCGAGGGGTTCGTCAAGAACCGCTATGTGGGCCGCACCTTCATCATGCCCGGCCAGGGCGTGCGCAAGAAGTCGGTGCGTCAGAAGCTCAACGTAATCGGCAGCGAATTCAAGGGCCGCAATGTGCTGCTGGTGGACGATTCCATCGTGCGCGGCACCACCTCGCGCGAGATCGTGCAGATGGCGCGCGACGCCGGTGCCCGCAAGGTGTATCTGGCCAGCGCGGCGCCACCCGTGCGCTACCCCAATGTGTACGGCATTGACATGCCCACCAGCAGCGAACTGGTGGCCCATGACCGCACGGTGGAAGAGGTGCGCCAGGCCATCGGCTGTGATGCGCTGATCTACCAGGATGTGGATGGCATGAAGCGGGCGATCGGTGCCCTCAATCCCGCCATTGCGGGGTTTGATGCCTCGTGTTTCGACGGGGTCTATGTCACCGGAGACATCACGGCGGACGATATTGCACGACTCAACGAAGGCCGCGTGGGTGTGGAGGAGGGCGAAGAAGATACTTCCCGCCTGGCGCTGCCCAACGCCCAGGTCGCCTGACACGACGATTGCTGGCCGGGCTTTCGCATGAGCCTGTAACTGCCGCAACTGCTGACCAAGACAACAACGCCGGGCCGATGCGCCCGGCCTCTACGCAATGACTGAACAGAATTCCACCGTGCATGTGCGCACCCGTTTCGCACCGTCGCCCACCGGCTTCATCCACTTGGGCAATATCCGCTCGGCGCTTTACCCGTGGGCGTTTGCGCGCGCCACCGGCGGGGATTTCATCCTGCGGATTGAAGATACCGACCTCGAGCGTTCCAGCCAGGCAGCAGTGGATGTGATCATTGAAGGCATGGCCTGGCTGGGGCTGGACCATGACGAAGGTCCGTTCTTTCAGATGCAACGCATGGACCGCTACAAGGAAGTGCTGGCTCAGTTGCAGGCCGCGGGCCATGTGTATCCCTGCTACATGAGCGTGGCCGAACTCGATGCCTTGCGTGAAAAGCAGATGGCCGCCAAGGAAAAGCCCCGCTATGACGGCACCTGGCGTCCGGAGGCGGGCAAGACCCTGCCGGCCGTGCCCGAGGGTGTACAGCCGGTGCTGCGCTTCAAGAACCCGCAAGGCGGCGTAGTGGCCTGGGACGACAAGGTCAAGGGCCGTATCGAGATCAGCAATGACGAACTGGATGATCTGGTGATTGCACGGCCCGATGGCACGCCCACCTACAACTTCTGCGTGGTGGTGGACGATATCGACATGGCCATCACCCATGTCATTCGTGGTGACGACCATGTGAACAACACGCCGCGCCAGATCAACATCTTCCGCGCCTTGGGCAAGGAGCCGCCCGTGTACGCCCACCTGCCCACCGTGCTCAACGAGCAGGGCGAAAAGATGAGCAAGCGCAACGGCGCCAAGCCCGTCACGCAATACCGCGACGAGGGTTACCTGCCCGACGCCATGGTGAACTACCTTGCCCGCCTGGGCTGGAGCCATGGGGATGACGAAATTTTCAGCCGCGAGCAGTTCCTGCAGTGGTTCAACCTGGACCACCTGGGCCGCAGCGCCACGCAGTTTGATGAAGCCAAGCTGCGCTGGGTCAACGCCCAGCACCTCAAGGCCATGGCCGACGATGCGCTGGCGGCCCTGGTCGCCCCCCAGCTGGAAAAGCGCGGCATTGCTGCGGCAGACCTGGCCGACGGCCGTCTGCCCCGCATCTGCGCCCTGTTCAAGGACCGGTGCGACACCACGGTGGCGCTCGCGGACTGGGCTTTTGTGTTTTATGGGCCTGTATCGCCATCGGAAGCAGAGCGTGCCCAGCATGTGACCGATGCGATTGCGCCCGCTCTGGATGCTCTGGCTGATGCCCTGTCGGCATGCGCATGGGACAAAGCGTCCATCAGCGCGGCGTTCAAGCAGGTGTTGACGGCGCAGGGGCTGAAGATGCCGCAGCTGGCCATGCCCGTGCGGGTTCTGACCGTCGGGTCGGCCCATACGCCATCGGTCGATGCAGTGCTGGAACTGGTCGGACGTGAAAAAGTTGTAGCGCGTTTGCGAAACCGCTAAAAATCTGTCTATAATTCAAGGCTCAGATGATGACAACGATTGCAATGTGATCGAGGTCATTAAGTGGGGGTATAGCTCAGCTGGGAGAGCGCTTGCATGGCATGCAAGAGGTCATCGGTTCGATCCCGTTTACCTCCACCAAAGTTTGTTGATAGATACGGTTAGTTCCAAGGTTTTGACCCCATCGTCTAGAGGCCTAGGACATCACCCTTTCACGGTGAGTACCGGGGTTCGAATCCCCGTGGGGTCGCCAAGTTGTAGCGCTTGGCTTGTGTGAAGAATGCAAGCAAAAGCTGCCTGCCAGGAGTGGTAGTTCAGTTGGTTAGAATACCGGCCTGTCACGCCGGGGGTCGCGGGTTCGAGTCCCGTCCACTCCGCCAGTCAAAAGCCCTTGCAGGTCTTTGATGTGCAAGGGTTTTTCTTTGGTGAGAACCAGAGAAATTTGGGGGTATAGCTCAGCTGGGAGAGCGCTTGCATGGCATGCAAGAGGTCATCGGTTCGATCCCGTTTACCTCCACCAAAGTTTGTTGATAGATACGGTTAGTTCCAAGGTTTTGACCCCATCGTCTAGAGGCCTAGGACATCACCCTTTCACGGTGAGTACCGGGGTTCGAATCCCCGTGGGGTCGCCAAGTTGTAGCGCTTGGCTTGTATTGAAAAGATGCAAGCAAAAGCTGCCTGCCAGGAGTGGTAGTTCAGTTGGTTAGAATACCGGCCTGTCACGCCGGGGGTCGCGGGTTCGAGTCCCGTCCACTCCGCCAGATAAGAAACCGCTGCAGTCGCAAGGCTGCAGCGGTTTTTTTTGTGTCTGGGTGCGGCAAAAAACCCCGCAAGCTTCCGTTTGCGGGGTTTTCATTGATTTGGCCTCTAACGCTTTATGGATAAGCGCTGGAAGCTATAAATTAAATAGCAATCCTTATTCAGCGCGGAGCCAGACGGATGGCGCCGTCCAGACGAATCACCTCGCCATTGAGCATGTCGTTCTCAAAGATGTGCTGCGCCAGCTTGGCATAGTCCTGCGGCGTGCCCAGGCGGCTGGGGAAGGGCACGCCGGCGGCCAGCGCGTCCTGCACTTCCTGGGGCATGCCAAACAGCATAGGCGTGCCGAAGATGCCGGGGGCAATGGTCATGTTGCGGATGCCGTTGCGCGCCAGGTCGCGGGCGATGGGCAGCGTCATGCCCACCACGCCGCCCTTCGAGGCGGAATAAGCGGCCTGGCCAATCTGGCCGTCGTAGGCCGCCACGCTGGCGGTGGAAATCAACACGCCGCGCTCGCCGGTGGCCTCGGGTTCGTTCTTGCACATGGCCTCAGCGGCCAGGCGGATCATGTTGAAGCTGCCGATCAGGTTGACCGTGATGGTCTTGCTGAAAACGGCCAGCGCATGGGCGCCGTTCTTGCCCACGGTTTTTTCTGCGGGGGCAATGCCCGCGCAGTTGACCAGACCCATCAGCTTGCCCAGCGAAACGGCCTTGGCCACCACGGCCTGGCCATCGGCTTCGCTGCTGACATCGCATTTGACGAAGGCGCCGCCGATGTCCTTTGCAACGGCTTCGCCTTTTTCTGCCTGCATGTCGGCGATGACGACCTTGCCGCCCTGCGCGGCCAGCATGCGCGCCGTGCCTTCGCCCAGGCCCGATGCGCCGCCGGTCACGATGAATACTTTGCCCTTGATTTCCATGTTCTGTCTCCAGTGAATGACGTTGACGTTAACGTCAATTATCACCCAAGGATGCGCGCCCAGACGGGCAAAAAAATGCCCGGGCAGTGCCGGGCAGGATTCGAATTCCCCTCAAAAAGAGGGGGCGTTCGCAGGGGCCGATTTATTGAAAGCCCACGCGGTCCAGAATCTGCTGCACCTTGGTGATGTTGGCGCCCACAGCGCTGATCGGAATGGTTTCGCTCTTGAAGGGCTGGCCCTGCGTCATGGCCTTGAGCGCGGGGTTGTCGATGTTCAGGCCCTTGACCGCAGGCCATTCATTGTTGCCATTGGCAAAATAATTCTGCGCTTCCGGGCTGGCCAGGTATTCAAGAAACTTCACGGCGTTGGCCTGGTTCTTGGCATGGCGGGCCACGGCGCCGCCGGCAATGTTCATGTGCGTGCCCCACGACTGCTGGTTGGGAAACACCACGCCCACCTTGTTGACCACGGCCACATCTTCGGGCTTGGTGGAGCGCATCAGGCGCGCCAGGTAATAGCTGTTGGTGACGGCAATGTCGCATTCACCAGCGGCCACGGCCTTGATCTGGTCGGTGTCGCCACCCTTGGGGGCGCGGGCGAGGTTGGCCACCATGCCTTTGAGCCAGGCTTCGGCCTTCTGTTCGCCAAGGTGCTCGGTCACGGCGCCAAACAGGCTCAGGTTGTAGGGGTGCGAGCCCGAGCGAATGCACAGCTTGCCCTTGTTCTTGGGGTCGGCAAGTTCTTCGTAGGTATCCACATCGCTCTTTTGCACCTTGACCTTGTTGAACACGATCAGTCGTGCGCGGGTAGACAGGCCAAACCACGAGATGCCACCATCGGCAGCCGGCAGACTGCGCAGATTGGTGGGGATGGCGTCTTCCAGCACTTTGGAGCGAATCGGCTGGAACAGGCCGTCCATTTCCCCCCGGTAGAGCCGGGCTGCATCCACCAGCAGGATCACATCCGCAGGCGAGGCCGCGCCTTCCGCCTTCAGCCGCGCCAGAATGCCCGCGTCGTCCGCATCCACCCGGTTGATCTTGATGCCCGTGGCCTTGGTAAAGCCGGTGTACAGGGCTTCATCGGTGGAATAGTGGCGCGCCGAGTAGAGGTTGACCACCTGTTCCTGGGCGATGGCGGCACCAGCAGCAGCGGCCAGGGCACAGGCGGTGAGCAGGGCTTTGACGGTCTTCGACATGGAGTACATCTCTGGAGGTTGGAAATGTCAGATAGTAAAGCAAACGCGAATTATTCGCAATACTCCGCGCTGAGGGCCGTGCATATGCGCCACGCGCCCCCATGAAACCGGCGCACGCACGGGCGTGGCACTGCAAAGAAATCGACTGGCGCAGGCCCGAAGCAATCGCTGCGCTCGGGTCGGGTGGCGCCCGATTGCTTTGGCTGTGACTGGCAGCACGACACGGCAGGGCTGCCCCGGCGGGGCATGAATCTTCGGCGCGCCACGCGGTGGCGGTAGTATTCGGTAACAACTACCCGCCACCCTTGCTTGCCCGAGGTTAGTGCGCACTGCCGAATGGACAAGACCAACCTCTCCGAAAGCGACATCTGCGACAAATTCATCCGGCCCGCCATGGTGGACGCGGGATGGAGCGGCCAGGACCAGATCTTCCGTGAATACCCCTTGCGCGCCGGGCGTGTGGTGGTGCGCGGCAACAAGGCCTACCGCGACAAGAGCACGGTGCTGCGGGCCGACTACGCGCTGTTTTACAAGGCCAACATTCCGCTCGCCGTGGTCGAGGCCAAGGACAACCGGCAGGCTGTCGGTGCCGGCATGGGGCAGGCCCTGCAATACGCGCAGTTGCTTGATGTGCCGTTCAGCTTCGCCAGCAACGGCGACGGTTTCGTGTTCCGCGACGCCACCCTGGCCACCGGCGTGCTGGAGCAAAACCTCACCCTCGAAGAATTCCCCTCGCCGCAAGAGCTGTGGCGCCGCTACTGCGCCTGGAAGGGCTGGTCCGCCGAGCAAAGCCGCGTGGCCGGGTTTGACTACGCCCCGCACAAAACCCCGCGCTACTACCAGCTGGGCGCCGTGAACCGCGCGGTCGAGGCCATCGCCGCCGGGCAAAACCGCGTGCTGCTGGTCATGGCCACCGGCACCGGCAAGACCTACACCGCCTTCCAGATCATCTGGCGCCTGTGGAAGAGCGGCGCCAAAAAACGCATCCTGTTCCTGGCGGACCGCAACATCCTCATCGACCAGACCATGGTCAACGACTTTCGCCCCTTCAAGGGCGCCATGGCCAAGCTCAGCCCCAATGGCAAAGGCGTGGAACGCATCAATGCACAGGGTCAGACCGAGGTAGAGCAAATTCCGTTGGCTGTGAACAAAACCACCAAAAAGGTGGACACAGCCTTTGAGATTTACCTCTCGCTCTACCAGGCCGTCACGGGCACCGAGGAAGAGCGCAACATCTACAAGCAGTTCAGCCCCGATTTTTTCGACCTCATCGTCGTGGACGAATGCCACCGGGGAAGCGCGGCCGAAGACTCCGCCTGGCGCGACATCCTCACCTACTTTGCCAGCGCCACGCAAATCGGTCTCACGGCCACGCCCAAAGAGACCAAAGACGTCTCCAACACTGACTATTTCGGCGAGCCCGTCTACACCTACAGCTTGAAGCAAGGCATCGAAGACGGCTACCTGGCACCGTACAAAGTCATCCGCGTCGATCTGGACAAAGACACCTTCGGCTGGCGCCCCACGGCGGGCATGACCGACAAGCATGGCCACGCCATCGAAGACCGCATCTACACCGGCGCCGACATGAACCGCAAGCTGGTGCTGGAGCAGCGCGACGTGGCCGTGGCCGCCAAGATCACCGAATATTTGAAGGCCACCGACCGCTACGCCAAGACCATCGTGTTTTGCGAAGACATCGACCACGCCGCACGCATGCGCCAGGCGCTCAGCAACGCCAACGCCGACCTGTGCGCCACCCAGCCCAAATACGTGGTGCAGATCACCGGCGACAACGCCGAGGGCAAGCTGGAGCTCGACAACTTCATCGACCCCGAGAAAACCTACCCCGTCATTGCCACCACCTCCAAGCTCATGAGCACCGGGGTCGATGCGCAAACCTGCAAGCTCATCGTGGTGGACCAGGGCATCAAGTCGATGACGCTGTTCAAGCAGATCATTGGCCGGGGCACCCGCCTGCGCGAAGACCTGGGCAAAACCTGGTTCACCATTCTCGACTTCAAGCGCGCCACCGAACTGTTTGCCGACAAAGACTTTGACGGCGAGCCCGTGCAAATCTACGAACCCGGCGCAGGCGAGCCCGTGGCGCCGCCCGAGCCTCTCGGCTCACCCCATCCATTCGATCCCGACCACCCCGTTCAGCCTGAGCCCGTAGAAGGCCAGCCCCCAGGCGCACTCCAACCCCTGGGGCCCTTCGCGGGCGGCAGCGGCGCGGGTGATGGCCCCAAAAAATACATCCTCGGCAACAACGTCACCGTGATGATTGCCCGCGAGCGCGTGCAGTACCTCAACGCTGAGGGCAAGCTCATCACCGAAAGCCTGCGCGACTACACCCGCATCAACCTGCGCAAGCGCTTCGACTCGCTCGACCAGTTCCTGCAGGCCTGGCAACAGGCCGACCGCAAGGCCGCCCTGCTGCAAGAGCTCGAAGGGCAGGGCGTATTGTTGGAAGCCCTGGCCGACGAGGTGGCACACACGGGCATGGTGGACCTCGACCCGTTCGATCTGCTGCTGCATGTGGCCTACGACCAGCCCCCGCTCACCCGCAGCGAGCGCGCCCGCCGCGTGCAAAAGCGCAACGTCTTCACCCAATACGGCCCCGTGGCCCGCAAGGTGCTGGAAGCATTGCTCGACAAATACGCCGATGAGGGCATTGCCACCATCGAGAGCAACGACATCTTCAAGCTCCAGCCCTTCACCGACCTGGGCAGCCCCGTGGAGCTGGTGCGCAGCTTTGGCGGCCGCCCGCAGTACCTGGGCGCCCTGCAAGCGCTACAGCGGGAGCTGTACGCGCCATCGCAAGGTACGCCACCTTGAATATCTTTAATTATCTTAAAAAAGATAAAATATTCAAAAATTGATATTTAAAGATAGTTGATGCTCTACTACCCACGCACCCAGCTAGCCGCCGCGCTGGCAGACGCCCTGCAAGGTAAAGCCGCCTTCAGTGATGCACCCAACGGCCTGTTCCTTGCAGCGCCACGGCGCACGGGCAAATCCACGTTTTTGCAGTCCGACCTCATGCCCGAGCTGGCGCGGCGCCAGGTGGTGGTGGTGTACGTGGACTTGTGGGCCGACCAAAAGCGCGACCCCGGCAGTCTGATTGCTGAAGCCGTAGGCCGTGCGCTATTGAAGCAGCTCGGTGTGGTGGCCAAAGCCGCCCGCTCCGCTGGGCTGGAAAGCATCAGTGTGGGCGGCATCAAGATCGACACCGCCAAAATTGGCCGTACCGACGGCAGCACACTGGCCGATGCCTTGCGCGCCCTGGTCGAGGCCGCCAAAAACCCCGTGGCACTGATCATCGATGAGGCTCAGCACGCCCTCACCAGCGAAGCGGGCGAAACCGCCATGGCGGCCCTCAAGTCAGCCCGCGACCAGCTCAACCGGCCTGGCCACGCCCAGCTCATGCTGGTGATGTCGGGCTCTGACCGCGACAAGCTGCTGCGCCTTGTCAACACCAACGCCGCCCCGTTTTACGGCTCGCAAATCCAGCGCATGCCGGAACTGGGGCCGGATTTTGTGGCCCACATCGCCCACCTCATCACCCGCCAACGGCCCGACCTGGGCGAGGTCAACCAAGCCACCTTGGCAGAGGCATTTGCCCTTTTTGGCCAGCGCCCGCAATTTTTCATGGAAGCCCTGGGCCAGGTGCTCAGCCCCCTGGCCACGCACACGGGCCGGTTTGAAGACGCCATGCTGGCCAAGGCGGCCGAGCAGCAGCGCAGCGATGAAGCACAAATGGAGAGCGACTACACCGCCCTGCGCCCATTGGAGCAAGCCGTGCTGTGGCGCATGCTGGAACTGGGCACCCGGTTTCGCCCCTACGACGCCGATGCCTTGCAGTTTTACGCCGAAAAAACAGGCGACAAAGTCACCGTGGCCAAGGCGCAAAAAGCCCTGGAGGGCCTGCGTGCCCACCAGCCCAGCCTGGTCTGGAAATCCGCCCGCAGTGAATACGCCGTCGAAGACGCCGCCATGCTGCGTTGGTATGCGCAGCGCGTGCAGGCTGGAACCTGGCCACCGGCAGGCCCGCAGCTGGATTGGCTGGATGAATAAGTCCATCCCTGCCAGCGCCGTCAACCACTCTTTTTTTGATAGCTGCTCGCGCTTACTCTATAAGCGCTAGCGCCTATTTTTGTTTAAATACTTCAACCCATGTCCAACCTCACCCCCGTCATCAAATCCATCCAGGACATCATGCGCCAGGACAGCGGCGTCGATGGCGATGCCCAGCGCATCAGCCAGCTCACCTGGCTGCTGTTTTTGAAGGTGTTTGACGCGCTTGAAGAAGAGCTCGAACTCACCCGCGACCACTACCACAGCCCCATCCCCGAGGCCATGCGCTGGCGTGCCTGGGCGGCCAACCCCGAAGGCATCACCGGCGAGGCGCTGCTCGACTTTGTCGACAACCAGCTCTTTGCCACCCTCAAAAGCCTCAGCGCCGACCCCGCGCGCAACCCGCGTGGCTACGTGGTGCGCGGCGTGTTCGAAGACGCCTACAACTACATGAAAAGCGGCCATCTGCTGCGCCAGGTGGTCAACAAGCTCAACGCCATCGACTTCAACCGCCAGGCCGAGCGCCACCAGTTCAACGACCTGTACGAAAAAATCCTCAAGGATTTGCAAAGCGCCGGCAACGCGGGCGAGTTCTACACCCCCCGCGCCGTCACCCAGTTCATGGTGGACATGGTCAACCCGCAGCTCGGCGAGGTGGTGCTCGACCCGGCCACGGGCACCGGCGGCTTTCTCGTCTGCGCCATCGAGCATTTGCGCAAGCAGGTGCACAACGCCGACCAAGAGGCCGTGCTGCAAAACAGCATTCGCGGCGTCGAGAAAAAGCAGATGCCCCACATGCTCTGCGTCACCAACCTGCTGCTGCACGGCATCGAGGTGCCCAGCAACATCCGCCACGACAACACCCTGGTGCGCCCCCTGCGCGATTACACCCAGGCCGACCGCGTGGACGTGGTGCTCACCAACCCGCCCTTTGGCGGCGTGGAAGAGCCCGGCATCGAACAAGGCTACCCCGCCGACGTGCGCACCAAGGAAACGGCTGATTTGTTTCTGGTGCTCATCAAGCACATCCTCAAAACCAACGGCCGCGCCGCCCTGGTGCTGCCCGACGGCACGCTGTTTGGCGAAGGCGTCAAAAGCCGCATCAAAGAGCAGCTGCTGCAAGAGTGCAACCTGCACACCATCGTGCGCCTGCCCAACGGCGTGTTTGCCCCCTACACCGGCATCAAGACCAACCTGCTGTTCTTCACCAAAGGCCAGCCCACGCAGCATGTCTGGTATTACGAGCACCCCTACCCGCCGGGCGTGAAGAACTACAACAAGACCAAGCCCATCCGCATCGAAGAGTTCGACGCCGAGAAAGCCTGGTGGGGCACCGAGCAGGATGGCTTTGCCGCCCGCGTGGAAAACGAACGCGCCTGGAAGGTGGGTATCGAGCAGATCAAGGCCGCCAACTGGAACCTCGACCAGAAAAACCCCCACATCGGCGAGCAAACCAGCCACGACCCCGAGGTGCTGCTGGCCGACTACGCCCGCCTCCAGGCCGAGGCCCAGGCGCTGCGCGACGAGCTCAAGGGCATTCTGGCGCAGTCATTGGGTGAAAAATAACCAAGTAGGTTAAAATTCATGGAAAAGAGCACACCGCATTGCAAGCTGACCGTCGTCAAGGCCCTGCTGCAAGATGGCAAGTTTCGCGTGACGCGTTCAGCGCGCACCGGGGCAGAGGCCATGGGCATCGACTTCCAAGGCATGCTGACCGTGATTTCGGCGCTGCAGGCGTCAGACTTTTATAAAAGCATGACCACCCATGCCGACCACACCATCTGGCAAGACGTGTACCGCACCAGCTCGCCGCTGGGGGATGTCTATCTCAAGTTGACCGTGGTCGATGACCTGCTGATCGTGTCTTTCAAGGAGCTATGACATGAAATGTCCTGTCTGCGGCGCAGCCGAACTCATTCACGATACCCGCGATGAAACCTACACCTACAAGGGTGAAAGCACCGTCATCCCCGCCGTGACAGGCGACTTCTGCCCGGCCTGCGATGAATCCTTGCTCGACCCGGCCGAGACCGAACGCGTCATGCGCGAGATGCGTGCCTTCACCCAGCAGGTCAACGCCGCCTTCGTCGCCCCCGGCTACATCACCGAGGTGCGCAAAAAGCTCGCGCTCGACCAGCGCGAGGCCGCCGAAATATTTGGCGGCGGCGTCAACGCCTTCTCGCGCTACGAAACCGGCAAAACCCGGCCCCCGCTGGCGCTGGTCAAGCTGCTCAAGGTGCTCGACCGCCACCCCGAGCTGCTGGCCGAGGTGCGGTCATAAACCTGTTGTGCGTGGCATGGCGGGGTCCAGACCCTGGCGGTTTGGCGCACAATACGTTTTCAAATTAAAAACGATTGTTCTTGCTTTGAAAACAAACACCTCACTGTCTGACCTGCTGTTTCCCAACCAGTACCGGCGCAAGGTGCTGGCGCTGCTGTTCATGCAGCCCGGCCAAAAAATGCACCTGCGCGAGCTGGCCCGGCAGACGCAGACCGCCCCCGGCACCCTGAAAAAAGAGCTGGACGCGCTGTGCCACGTCGGCCTGCTCACCAGCGAGCGCGTGGGCAACCAGGTGCAGTTTCAGGCCAACCAGGGCCACCCCGTTTTTGCCGAACTGCAAGCCCTCATCCGCAAAACCACGGGGCTGGCCGACGTGCTGCGCCAGGCCCTGCAACCGCTGGGCGACCAGGTTACGTTGGCTTTTGTGTTTGGCTCCATGGCCAACGGCAGCGCCCATGCAGGCAGCGATGTGGATGTGCTGGTGGTGGGCAGTGCCAGCTTTGCCCAGGTGGTGGAGGCCACCCACGCCGCCCAAACCCAGTTGGGCCGCGAGATCAACCCCAAGGTGATGACCACCGCCGAATGGATGCGCAAGCAAGCCGAAGGCAACCCCTTTGTGCAAGAGCTGCTGGCCAAGCCCAAAGTGATGCTGATTGGAGAACTCGATGCCTGAAGAAGAACTGAACAATCTGGCCCGCATCGGCCAACTGGACAAGGTGGCGGCCTCAATTCCGAAGTGCAACACCGAGAATTGAGGTCAAGATGACAAAGAAGAATTACCAGCAGTTGAGCGAGAGCGAACGCCATGCGATCGCCTTGGGGCTGCAGCAAAAGCAAAGCCTCAGTGCCATAGCGCGGGCCTTGGGGCGCTGCAAGAGCACCATCAGCCGGGAATGCCAACGCAATGCGGGCGCCAAGGCCTACACCTCCAAGTTCGCCCAGCAACGCAGCGACAGGCGCAGATGCTTTGCCCGTCCCCAGCCCAAACTGCACCGCGATGGACCTTTGTTCAAGATCGTTCGCGACTATCTGCTCCGGCACTGGTCTCCCCAGCAAATCGCTGGGCAGTTGAAGAAACTGCACCCTGACAACAAGCGCAAACAAGTGTCCCACGAGAGCATCTACACCTGCATCTACGCCCAGCCCCGCGGAGAGCTCAAGAAGGAGCTGGTGGCCTGCTTGCGCATGGCCCGCGCCAAGCGCTGGCCGCGCTCCAAAGGCGAGGATCGGCGTGGGCAAATCACCGACCTGCTGAGCATCCATGTGCGCCCACCCGAGATTGAGGATCGTCAGTTGCCCGGGCACTGGGAGGGCGACCTCATCAAGGGCAAAGGCAATGCCAGTGCCATTGGCACGCTGCTCGAGCGCACGACCCGCCTGGTGGTGCTGGTCAAGCTGCCGCACCCCAACCCGGCGACAGCGGCACATGTACTGCAGGCCTTCAGCGACAAGCTCAATGGCATTGCCAGCCCGATGCGCCAGAGCCTGACCTATGACCGTGGCAGTGAGATGGCAGAGCATGCCAAGCTCACCGAGAACACGGGCATGAAGGTGTACTTCTGTGACCCCTACAGCCCCTGGCAGCGGGGCTCCAACGAAAACACCAATGGATTGCTGCGGCAGTACTTCCCCAAGGGGACTGATCTGAGCGGCTATAGCCAGCAGTATCTGGATGCCGTAGCCGATGAGCTCAATGGGCGCCCCAGGATGACTCTGGGGTGGAGCAAGCCCATTGAGGTTTATGCCGAACATTTGGCCCGGCTGACCCTACAGCCTGATTCAGTGCATTAATGAATATTTGTTGCACTTGGACTTGAATCCGCCGGTGCCATTTTCTGCCGCCCTGCTGCAAAAAATGCTGGCCACCGCGCGCACCCGACTGCAAGACGCGCAGCGCACCGACAACAGCCCGGAAACCCGCTTCGACTGCGCCTACACCGCCATCCGCGCCGTGGCCGATGCCGCTTTGCACGCCCAGGGCTGGCGCACCTCTACCAGCAAACCGGGCCACCACCAGACCACCATCGGCTGCTTCGTGCACACCCTGGGCGTCAGCCCCGCCACCGTGCGCGTGCTCGACGCCCTGCGCAAACAGCGCAACCTGAGCGACTACGACGGTGAACTGGTCACCGAGCAGGCCTTGCTCGAATGTCTGCAACAGGCCCAGGCCCTCAGCCTGCTGGCGCAGCAGAAGCTGGCCCCTTTGTTGAACCAAAACGCCTCTGGCGCTTGAGGAATAAGCGCATGCTGCTATCAAATTTGGATTTATTGGCCACCGCCCCCGGCGGCGTGGCCCGCCTGCGGGAACTGATTTTGACCCTGGCCGTGCAGGGCAAGCTGGTGCCGCAAGACCCTGCCGATGAGCCCGCCAGCGCCCTGCTGCAAAAGATTCGGGCCGAGAAAGACCGGTTGATCGCGGAAGGGAAATCCAAGCGGGACAAGCCGCTGGCGGAGATTGCAGAGGAGGAAAAGCCGTTTGCGTTGCCGCAGGGGTGGGAGTGGGTGAGATTTGGCGACGTGGCGTTGATTTCGAGCGGCGTCACCTTGGGCCGAAAGACAGCGATTCCCTCGCCAATCATGCTGCCTTACCTACGCGTGGCTAATGTGCAGCGCTGGCACGTGAACCTGACTGCGATAAAAGAGGTCGTCATCGACCGCACCGAGCTGGCTCGTTTTCAGTTGGTCAACGGCGACTTGCTGATTACAGAAGGCGGCGACTGGGACAAAGTGGGTCGGACAGCCATCTGGCGTGATGAGTTGCCAACGTGCCTGCATCAGAACCACGTTTTCAAAGTGCGTGGCACCAGTCCCGAATGGAGTCCGCTTTGGGCGCAGCTTTTCCTGAACTCTCCAGTTGCGCGGGCCTATTTCGCGTTCTCCGCCAAGCAAACGACGAATCTGGCTTCAATCAACATGACCGAGTTGAAGCATTGTGTGTTTCCGCTCCCACCCCTCGCCGAACAATCCCGCATCGTCACCCGCGTCGATGCCCTCATGCGCCTGTGCGATGCGCTGGAGGCCAAGGGCCGGCTGGAGGCCGCGCAACACGCCCAACTGGTCAGCACCCTGCTGGGCGCGCTTACCGCCAGCACCACGCCCGAGGAATTGGCTGAGAACTGGCAGCGCGTGGCCCAGCACTTCGACCTGCTGGCGGGCCGCCCCGAAGCCATCGACGCCCTGGAGCAAACCCTGCTGCAACTGGCCGTGCGCGGCCTGCTCGTGCCCCAAGACCCCACCGACGAACCCGCCAGCGTTCTGCTGAAAAAGATCCGCGCCGAAAAAGACCGCCTCATCGCCGCAGGCCAGATCAAACGCGACAAACCCCTGCCGCCCATCACCGACGAGGAAAAGCCGTTTGCGTTGCCTGTGGGGTGGGAGTGGGTGCGGTTTGGCGATGCCTCTATCAACCGGGATGGCGAACGGATTCCAGTTTCGTCCAGCGATCGGGAAAACCGTGCGAAAACCTACGACTATTACGGCGCTTCTGGTGTGATCGACAAGATCGATGGCTTTTTGTTCGATAAGACTCTGCTGTTGATTGGCGAGGATGGGGCAAACCTCATTAACCGTTCGACTCCTATTGCATTTTTGGCGCACGGTAAGTACTGGGTCAACAACCACGCGCATGTCATCGACACGACGCATCCCGAGTTGATGACCTATTTGGCGCTGTTCATCAACGCGATTTCGCTGGAGCCTTATGTCACAGGAACAGCGCAGCCGAAGATGAATCAGGCGAAGCTCAACAGCATCGTGATTGGGTTGCCTCCCCTCCCCGAACAAACCCGCATCGTCACCCGCGTCACCGCCCTGCGCCGCCTGTGCGCCGACCTGCGCCAGCGCCTGGCCGAGCGCGAGGCCGTGCAGGCCCGCTTGGCCGAGGCACTGGTGCACGAGGTGTCTTTGGCGTGAGGCAGCAACAATAAAACCCGCCACGCTACGAAGCGTGCGGGTTTTGCGGTGTTTGGAGTCGGGCTGAAGCGCGGCGCCGATTTTTTGGCCTGCCCGGAGGGACTCGAACCCCCGACCTATAGCTTAGAAGGCTATTGCTCTATCCAGTTGAGCTACGGGCAGATGGATGTGGTGCAGGGCGCCTGGGCAGCGCCCCGAGGGGGTGAATCATACCCGGCGCAGGCTCTGCTTTAAGCGCGGGGCCGCACATGGCCGGGCGGCTGCAATTGCAGTTATAACGGCGCATCTACCCACCGCAGGCGACTTTCGCCCCATCAGCCATGCCGCACAGCCTGAATCTGATCAACACCATTGCGGCCGCGCTGGGGCTGGCGCTGGTGTTGGGTTTTCTGGCAACGCGTGTGCGGCTGCCGGCGCTGGTGGGCTATTTGCTGGCGGGCGTGGTGATTGGCCCGTTTACCCCCGGTTTTGTGGCCGATGCCGCCATGGCCAGCCAGTTGGCCGAAATTGGCGTGATGCTGCTGATGTTTGGGGTGGGCCTGCATTTCTCGCTGGGTGACCTGCTGGCGGTGCGCAAGATTGCCGTGCCCGGCGCGGTGGTGCAGATCATGGTGGCAACCGCCTTGGGCATGGCGGTGGCTTTTGGGTGGGGGTGGAGCCTGGGGGGCGCGCTGGTGTTCGGCATATCGCTGTCGGTGGCCAGTACGGTGGTGCTGCTGCGCGCGCTGGAAACCCTGGGCATTCTCGACACTTACACCGGCCGCATCGCGGTGGGCTGGCTGGTGGTGGAAGACCTGGCCATGGTGCTGGTGCTGGTGCTGCTGCCGCCGCTGTCGGGCGTGCTGGGCGGCCATGCTGCCGCAGCCACGTCGGCCAGCATCTGGCAAACGCTGGGGTGGACGCTGATGCAGGTGGGCGGGTTTGTGGCGCTGATGCTGGTGGTGGGGCGGCGGGTGTTTCCGTGGGTGCTGTGGCAGGTGGCGCGCACGGGCTCGCGCGAGCTGTTCACGCTGTGCGTGGTGGCGGCGGCCGTGGGCATTGCGTTTGGCTCGGCGGCGCTGTTTGGGGTGTCGTTTGCGCTGGGGGCTTTTTTTGCGGGCATGGTGATGCGCGAGTCCGAGTTCAGCCACCGGGCAGCGCAGGAGAGTTTGCCGCTGCGCGACGCGTTTGCCGTGCTGTTTTTTGTGTCGGTGGGCATGCTGTTCAACCCCTCGGTGATGTGGGAGCGGCCCCTGCAGGTGCTGGCCGTGGTGGCCATCATCATCGTGGGCAAATCGCTGGCGGCGGCCGCGCTGGTGCTGGCGTTTCGCTACCCGCTGCACACGGCGCTGACGGTGTCGGCCAGCCTGGCGCAGATTGGCGAGTTTTCTTTCATTCTGGTGGGGCTGGGTGCTTCACTGGGGCTGCTGCCACCCGAGGGCGCCAGCCTGGTGCTGGCCGGGGCGCTGATCTCGATTGCGCTCAATCCGCTGGTTTTTCGGGCCATAGCGCCGTTGCAGAAATGGCTGCTGGCGCGCTCGGCCCTGGCGCGGCGGCTGGAGCAGCGCGATGACCCGCTGGCCGAGCTGCCCACCAGCACGGACGAGCGCTATCTGGCGCGCCAGGTGGTGCTGGTGGGCTATGGGCGCGTGGGGCGGCGCGTGGCCAGCGCGCTGGCCGCGCACGACATTCCGCTGGTGGTGGCCGAGCAGAACCGTGAACTGGTCGAGAAGCTGCGCGCTCAGGGTATAGCGGCCGTGTTTGGCGATGCGGTGGACCCGGCGGTGTTGATACAGGCCCACATTGCGCGTGCCTACATGCTGGTCATTGCCACGCCCGACACACTGAATGTGCAGCAGATCATTGCCACGGCGCGCATGCTCAACCCCACCATCGAGACCGTGGTGCGTAGCCACGGCGAAGAAGAGGCGCACCGGCTTGAAAAAGAATGTGGCAGCACGGTGTTTCTGGGCGACGAGGCGCTGGCCCAGGCCATGGCGGGCCATGTGCTGGCCCGTGCGGTTGCCCGGGGCGCCAGCGCAACGGTGCCGGGTGCGCTGCACGAATCGGCTTGAAGTGGCCCGATTTGGCGTGATCTGGCGTTATTGATAGCCAAATCGGCCTGTAGCGCTTATGTAGCAAGCGCTACGTGCTATCTTTTTTGATGATGTTGCCGCCGGCCTGCGCGCGCTGTTGCCAAAGCCTTATTCGTCGCTGTCTTCAAAAACCAGCGAAGGCACCGACATGACGCGGGCCGTGCTGGCCAAATCGCCGATCAGGCGGTTGGCGAAATAGCTGCTTTGGGTGTCGGGCTCCAGGGCCGCCACGGCCAGGTTGGCCAGGCCCTGGTTCAGCGGCACATAGAAGCTGCCCGCAGGCACGTCGATGGCGCGGCGCACGGGGGTGACCTGGATGCGGATGGTGCCGGCGCTGCCCGCGACGGTGCCGCGCACGTCTGCGCGTTCGGTGGTTTCGCGGGCGGTTTCGTTGTAGGTGTCGGCCAGCACGCCGCCGTTTTCGGCGATGCGCAGCACCTGCACGCCCAGCAATTGCAGCCGCTCGACCGCCGTGGTGGCGCTGGCCGCCAGCCAGTAGCCGCAAGGCCGGGCGCGTGTTTTCACGGGCTGCAGGGTGAGCGACGAATTCCAGTCCACTTTCAGAATGCGGTCGGCGCCGGTTTCGGGGTCGAGCATGGTCAGCTCGCGCTGTGTGGGCGTGGCCTGCGCCTCTATCACCACCTGGCCTTTGCAGGCCTGGGAGGCGGTGTCACGCGCCACAAAAGAGCGCACCTGTTCCAGATTGGTGGCACGCTCTGCGGCGCTGCGCAGCGCGCTGGTGATGGCGGTAACCTGGGTGTGGACGCGGCGCTGCAGGTGCATGCGCCCCAGGCCCACGCCACGGGTTTCAACCAGCAGGCTGACGCTGTTCTTCAGGCCATTCACGTTGCGTCCGGTGTCGGGCTGCGCGCCGCCCATGGAGATGCGCCGGTCGTCTGGCTGGGTGGAGGTGGTGTAGTACCAGTCGCTTGTCAGGCCCTGCGACTGGAGCGCGCCGAGCATGGGCTGGTGGAACCACTCTTGCGAGGCCTTGGTCAGGAACTCGGGGTAGTTGGCCGTGGTGGTGTATTGCAGCAGGGCGTCGTAGCGCTGGATGGCGTTGAACTTTTGCAGGTAGCGCCCGACCACGGTGAATTCGTGCGCGTCCAGCACCACGATGGGGCGGTAATCGCGCACCACGCGCGCCAGTGCCTGGGCTTCGGGTGTTTGCAGCAGCAGGTGGTCGCGGTTCATGTCCACGCCGCTGGCCGTGGTGCGATTGCCGCTGGCCGCGCCATCGGGGTTGGCCCGGGGGATCACCACCACGTTGATGCGGTCGAGCAGGGGCTCCAGCAGGCCCTGGGCGAGTTCCCGGGCAATCACCAGCAGTGCCTCGCTGCTGGCGGGCTCGTCGCCGTGCTGCTGGCCGATGAGCACGACGGTGGAGCGGCCATTGGTCTCCAGGCTGGCAAGGTCCGTGCCCTTGGCGCGGGTCAGGAGCAGGCCCAGAATGGGCTCGCCCTGCTGCGAGGCACCCAGACTGAGAACACTGGCCGTGGTTGGCCCCCGTGGCGCGGCGCTGGCCATGTTGCGCAGCCACTGCCCCAGTTCGGCATTGGTGGTGAAGCTGCGCCGCTCGGGGCCAAGCCCGGGCGTGCTGTATTGGGTGGGTGGTTCGGCAAACCGTGCGGCCACGGCCGGGCCGTAGGGCGCTACCGACGCAGCAGAGTCTGCGGCAGCCGGCGCGGGCGCGCTGGACTGCAAGGGCGTGACCACCACGTTCTCGCGCACCTGCCCCAGCGGTGCCGGCACCACGGTGCCGCGCTGCACACGCGGCAGAGGCTGTTGCACCGCGGCAGGCGTGCCGGGCCATGGGGGCAGTGGGGTGCTGGCACATGCCGACAACAGCACGGCCACCAGGGCCAAAGAGCTGCGCCACGGCATGCGGCGCGCCATCAACGGTGTTGACTGGGCAGCACTGGGGGTGTTTGGAACAAGGAGGGTGGGGCGCTGGGTCATGGTGTGCTTTGCCTGGGAGCCTGTCGGTCTTGGCGCGATGTTAACTGCGCGTCCCACAGCTGGTGTGTCAGCGAACACCGCGCCACCCAGGTGGGGCGCTCAGTGTATTTGCAGCGCCTGACCCGAGATCGTGGGCACCGATCGGACGGCGTTCGCAAACAGGTCGCCCTCGCGGCATGGCAGCAGGCGCGTGGCGCCCCGCTGCATGCAGGATATGGATGGGCGTGCCTCGGGCGCTCTCAGCGGCCGAAAGAGCCGCGATTACCACCCGGCCCGCGAGACCCGCCGCCCCGGCCGCCAGCGCCACCCGTGCCACCGCCATAGCCGCCACCACCGCCCGAGTTGCCCCGGTAACCACCACCACCGCCGCGGCGGCCGCTGCCGGCCATGCTGTCCACGCTGGTGCGCATCGGGTCGGGTTGGCCGCCTGGCGTATGGCCTGCGTTGCGCTGGCCCGGGTTGCTGTGGCCCGAATGCGTGCCCAGGTGGGCATTGGGGCGAGGGGGTTGGGCGTCGTCATAGCGGTTGCCGCCGCCGCCGCCGTCATAGCCGCCGCCACCGGCGGGGCGGGCACGGCCGCGTGCCGGTGCCTGGGCACCCCCACGCGCGCCGCCGCCCTGGCCACCACCGCCGCCACCGCGGCCGGAGCGGGGGGCATTGCCGCCACCGCCGCCGTTACCGCCACCACTACCCTGGCGTGGGCCGCGGTCGCCACCACCACCACCACCACCACCACCGCCGCCACCCTGGCCGGCCTTGTTGGTGCGGATGCGTTCCATCATCTCGCTGCGCGCCGCCTTGGCCGCTGCCTGCATGACATCGCGGCTCGGGGGCTTGCCTGCGCCGCCCCAGATGGTCTGGCGGCCCATGGCAATGGGCTCGGCCTTTTCACCGGCGTCGGGGCCGAAGCCTTCGATGACCTGCACCGGAATCTGCTGCTTGGTGAAGCGCTCGATGTCCATCATGAAGCCTTCCTCGTCCATGCAGACCAGGCTGACGGCTTCACCGCTGTTGCCCGCGCGGCCGGTGCGGCCGATGCGGTGCACGTAGTCTTCCGACACGTTCGGGATTTCGTAGTTGACGACGTGCGGCAGCTCGTCGATGTCGATGCCGCGCGCCGCGATGTCGGTGGCAACCAGGGCGCGGATATCACCGCTCTTGAAGCCGGCCAGGGCCTGCGTGCGGGCGCTCTGGCTCTTGTTGCCATGCAGGGCCATGGCGTTGACGCCGTTCTTGGTCAGGAATTCGGCCACGTTGTTGGCGCCGAACTTGGTGCGCGTGAACACCAGCACCTGGCTCCAGTTGTGCTGCTGGATGATGTGCAGCAGCACCTGCTTTTTCTTGCCGCGGCCCACGGGGTGGATCACCTGCGTGATGCGCTGCACCGTGGTGTTGCTGGGCGTGACCTGGATGCTTTGCGGGCTCTTGAGCAGGGTGTTGGCCAGCTCGCGGATCTCGTCGCTGAAGGTGGCCGAGAACAGCAGGCTCTGCTTGTCCTTGGGCACCAGGGCCAGCACCTTCTTCACGTCATGGATGAAGCCCATGTCCAGCATGCGGTCGGCTTCGTCGAGCACCAGCACCTGCACGGTGGAAAGGTCCAGGAAGCCCTGCTGCTGCAGGTCGAGCAGGCGGCCGGGGGTGGCCACCAGGATGTCCACGCCACGCTTGATGCGGTCGATCTGGGGGTTCATGCCCACACCGCCGAAGACGACGGTGGAGTTGATGTCGAGGTATTTGCCGTATTCGCGCACCGACTCTTCCACCTGGGCCGCGAGTTCGCGGGTGGGGGTCAGCACCAGCGCACGGATGCCCTTGCCGCCAAACTTGTTCTTGGGTGCAGCGCTTTGCGACAGGCGGTGCAGCATGGGCAGGGTGAATGCGGCGGTCTTGCCGGTGCCGGTCTGTGCGCCGGCCAGAAGGTCATGGCCCGCCAGCACGGCCGGAATGGCCTGCGCCTGGATGGGCGTGGGGGTCTCGTAGCCTTGTTCGAGCACAGCCTTCAAAAGGGCAGGAGCCAGATTCAGTTCTTCAAATTTCATGTCGGTGAATGCACCCGTCCGGGGCGCTGGGTATCGGCCTGTCGTGGCAACCGGTGGGTTGCCGAGCCAGTCTTAGGCAGATGAGGTTCAAGGGTGGGAGCCCGGAAGATGCTCTTCCTTCGTCCCCAGCAGACTGCTGATGTGGCGGGCAACTGGAGCCCGCAACGCTGAGTATTGTCGCATGGGCCGATAATCGCGGTTTGTACGCAGAATTTCTGCCCACTTTTGCAGGTTAGAGAACGAATGGCCCAATACGTATTTTCCATGAACCGTGTCAGCAAGACCGTGCCGCCCAAGCGGCAGATCTTGAAAGACATTTCCCTGAGCTTCTTCCCCGGCGCCAAGATTGGCGTGCTGGGGGTCAATGGCTCTGGCAAGTCCACTTTGCTCAAGATCATGGCGGGCGTGGACAAGGAGATTGAAGGCGAGGCCATTGCCATGCCGGGCATCAAGATTGGCTATCTGCCCCAGGAGCCACAGCTCAACCCGGAACATACGGTGCGCGAAAGCGTCGAGGAAGCCATGGGCGAGGTGTTCGCTGCCAAGGCCAAGCTCGAAGAGGTGTACGCGGCCTATGCCGACGCAGATGCCGACTTCGACGCACTGGCGGCCGAGCAAGCCCGTCTGGAAGCCATCATTGCCACCGCCGGCACCGATTCCGAGCACCAGCTGGAAATCGCCGCCGACGCGCTGCGTCTGCCGGCATGGGACGCCAAGGTCGGTGTGCTGTCGGGGGGTGAAAAGCGCCGCGTGGCGCTGTGCCGCCTGCTGCTGTCCAAGCCCGACATGCTGCTGCTCGACGAGCCCACCAACCACCTGGACGCCGAATCGGTGGACTGGCTGGAGCAGTTTCTGCAGCGCTATCCCGGCACCGTGGTCGCCATCACCCACGACCGCTACTTCCTCGATAACGCGGCCGAGTGGATTCTGGAACTCGACCGGGGTCATGGCATTCCGTACAAAGGCAACTACAGCGACTGGCTGACCCAGAAGCAGGCCCGCCTGGAATCCGAGCAAAAGGGCGAAGAATCGCGCGCCAAGGCCCTGAAGAAGGAACTGGAATGGTCGCGCCAGAACCCCAAGGCCCGCCAGGCCAAGAGCAAGGCCCGCCTGGCCCGGTTCGAGGAGCTGTCCGATTTCGAATACCAGCGGCGCAACGAAACGAACGAGATCTTCATTCCCGTGGCCGACCGCCTGGGAACCCAGGTGATCGAGTTCAAGAACGTCACCAAGTCGTTTGGCGACCGGGTGCTGATCGACAACCTGAGCATGAACGTCCCGGCCGGCGCCATCGTCGGCATCATCGGCCCGAACGGTGCCGGTAAATCCACGCTGTTCAAGCTGATCGCCGGCAAGGAAAAGCCCGACAGCGGTGAAGTCGTCATTGGCTCGACGGTGAAGATGG